>DASUPK010000141.1:0-31126 GCA_036276255.1 Solirubrobacterales bacterium | reverse complement strand
GCCGAGCGAGTCGAACGCGCCCATCAGGAAGTCCCGGTTCGGCACCGGCTGGCCGACCTCCATCGAGCCGTGCCAGGCGGCGAGCATCGAGATGTCGTGCTCGTCGAGCTCGGAGATCGCCTTGGCGTAGTGCTCCTGGAGCTCCTCGTCGGGGATCTCATCGACCCAGGCGCGAACCGCCTCGCCGAGGAGTTGGCGGCGGGCCTCTCGGCCGACCGAGTCGGCGATCGCCCTGATCGCGTCAGCTGGGTCTACGAAGACAAGTGTCATTTTGAATCCAGGTCTCCTCTATCCGGCTCCACCATCAAACGGGTTGCTCCTGCGGAGCACCCTCTCGTCTGATCTATGGCCAAGGTAGAGTCGCCCCCGGCGGAAAAAAGGTGGCCCGGGTTTCCGCGCGTTATGCGGGATTTGAGGCCGTTTTGGGACTCTGATACCCCTTGGAGCCGCGCCGATCCCGCGCCTATGCTGGATCGAATGGCGCTCAACCTGATCGTCGGGCCCCCGAACTCGGGGCGAACCGGCGCGATCCTCGACGGATTTCGCGCAAGGTCCGGGAACGACCCGGTGCTGGTCGTCCCCACCGTCGACGATGTCGAGCGCTTCGAGCAGGAGCTGACGCGGGACGGGCAGGCGGTGATCGGCGCCACGGTCGGCGCCTTCGACGAGCTCTTCGCAATGGTCGCTCGCGCGACCGACGCTCAGACGGGGCCGGCGATCAGCCGGACCCAGCGGCTGCGCCTCGCGCGTGAGGCCGCCTCGCGCGCGGAGCTGCGGATCCTCGCCGCCTCCTCGCGCCGCCCCGGTTTCCCGGCCGCCCTGGAGGAACTCGTCTCCGAGCTGCAGGCCGCGCTCGTCGATCCCGTGGCGCTTCGGGATCAGGCCACGGCCGCCGGTCCGTACGAGGTCGAGGTCGCCTCGCTCTATGAGTCCTACCTGCGCGTCCGCGACGAGCTCAACCTCGCCGACGACCATTCCCGAGCGGGGGCGGCCACCTCCGCCCTACGGGCAAACCCCGAGACCTGGGGGTCGCGGCCGGTCTTCCTGTACGGCTTCGACGACCTGACGGTCGAGCAGTTGGAGCTTGTGCGCGAGCTGGCGGCGCATACGGGGGTCACGATCGCTCTGCCCTGGGAGGACCGTGAGTCGCTGACGCTGGCCCGCGGCGCCCTCTTCGCACAGCTCAGAGACATCGAGGGCGTCTCGATCGAGCGGCTGGAGGCCGAGCCTCGGTTCACCAGCAGCGGCACCCTGTTCGAGGTGGGCCGGCGCTTCGGCGAGCCGAGCTCGGGTGATCTCGTCGAGAACGACGGAGGCGTTGCCCTGCTCGCCTCGGCCGGGGAGCTCGCGGAGGTCGAGGCCGTGGGCGCCGAGGTGGCGCGGCTGCTGAGCGACGGCACGCCACCGGGAGAGATCGCGATCGTGCTGCGCGATCCGCGAACCGCAGGGCCTCTGTACCGCCGCGTGCTGACACGCTTTCAAATCCCCGTCGCGGTCCAGGCAGACATGGCGGCGGCGCGGACCAACACCGGGGCCGGGCTGATCGCGCTGCTGCAGGCGTCTGTCGGCCGTGGACGTGCCTCGGACCTGCTCGCCTATCTGCGGACCCCCGGCGTCGCATCGCCGTCAAAGGTCGATTGGTTCGAGCGCCGGCTGCTGCGCGACCGCCTCCGCACGACGGACCAGGCGCTCGAGGCCTGGTCGCCTGCGGAGGAAGACGGCGGCGACGGCCTGCGCGAGGTCCGCAAGCTGCGCGACGCGAAACCCGGGGCCGAGCTGCTCCGCGCGGCCGGGAAGCAGGCCCGCTGGATCGCCGAGTCGGCAGTCCGCCGGCAGGGTGTGGTGGCGGAGGAGGACCGTGCGCTGGAGCTGCGGGCGGGCGCCGAGATCGAGAAGGCCATGGTCGAACTGGCGGAGCTCGGACTCTCGCATTCGGCCGCCGATGTGATCGCGGCGGTTTCCGATCTCGATGTGCCGATGTGGCGCGGACCCACGGAGGGCCGGGTGCGCGTGATCAGTCCGTACAGAGCGCGCGCCCGCCGCGTCGCGCACCTGTTCGTCTCATCGATGCAGGACGCGGACTTTCCGCGGCGCGACACCGGCGGGCCGCTGCTCTCAGACGACGCTCGCCGGGCGCTGGCGCTGCCCGAGCGCAAGAAGGCCGAGATCGAGGACCGCTACCTCTTCTCGGTCTGCCTGTCGCGGCCGAAGCAGCGGCTCTGGCTCTCGTGGCGGAGCGCCGACGACGAGGGCGGCGCGACGTCGCGCTCGCCCTTCGTCGACGAGGTCCGCGACCTGCTGGCGCCGCCACTGCCCCAGGGCCTGGAGGAGCGGGACGAGGCGATCCTTGCCGAGGCCGGTGGGCGAGGCCTGGCCGAGTCCGTCTTCGAGCGCGACTCGGCGCCCAGCGAGGTGGAGCTGGCGCGAGCCGAGGCGACGGTCGGGCCGAGGGCCGAGAACGGACGCCTTCGGCCCGGCCCGCTCCGGCTCGATCCGGTGCTGGAGCGGATGCGGGAGATCAAGCTGTTCGGCCCCTCGACGCTCGAGGAGTACGCCACCTGTCCGTACCGCTGGTTCATCCAGCACGAGCTGAAGCCCCAGCCGGTGGGGCCGGTGGCCGAGCCGCTGACGAGCGGGTCGATCGCGCACCAGGTGCTCGAGGCGCTCTACGAGAAGCCACCCGCGCCCGGCGGGCGCCCCACGCCGGAGACGCTCGGCGAGTGGCGCCGGGCCGCCCGAGAGCTGATCTCCGAGATGGGAGAGAAGCGGCTGCCCCGGAGCCTCTCGGACACCGCCGCCGCCCTGCGTCGCGTCGAGGGGCTGGTACTCGCGTTCCTGGCGGACGAAGCCGCCACGCCGACGGCCTTCACTCCGGCCCACACCGAGGCCGCCTTCGGCTTCGAGGACTCCGAAAAGGGTCCGCTGCCGTTGGCTAGCGGCGGCGTCCACGGTCAGATCGACCGCATCGACCTCGGCCCTGGCGAAGAGGCGCTGGTCCAGGACTACAAGTCGGGCGGCAAGGTCGACGGCGGCGCCGGGATGCTGGAGAAGCGGGGCAAGCTTCAGCTGCAGCTCTACATGCTCGCTGCTCGCGAGCTCTGGGGGCACGATCTGGCCGGGGGTCTCTACCGGCCGCTGGGCGGCACCGGGAACCGGACGCCGAAGGGCCTCTTGCGCAAGGATCTCGCCGACGAGCTCTCAGGCCTCGACCCCCGGCCGAGGGACCATCTCAGCGACGAGGACTTCGAGGAGGCGCTCGGCGCGGCGAAGGCGAAAGCGGAGGAGATCGTCGCCGCTGTCCAGGACGGCAGGGTGATCCGCGACCCGATCGGCGGCAGCTGTCCTGACTGGTGCAGCTTCCAGCCGATCTGTCGCCGTGAGCGGGGTCTGCCCGAAGACGAGCCCTTCTCGGAGGAGGGCGAGGAGGAATGAGCGAGCGAACGGCGCAGCAGAGCGCCGCCGTCGAGAGCCGCGAGCGCGACGTCTTTCTGCGTGCCGGAGCCGGGACAGGGAAGACGACGGTGCTGGTCGAGCGCTTCTGCGCGGCCGCACTCGATCCCGAGGTCGGCACGAGCCGCATCCTGGCCTTCACCTTCACCGAACGAGCCGCCGACCAGCTGCGGCGGCGGATTCGCGAGGAGCTCTCGGCGCGCGCCCGGTCAACGGAGGGCGAGCAGCTCGAGTCCCTGGAGGCGGCGCTCGAGGGAATCGAGAGGGCCTGGATCTCGACGATTCACGGCTTCTGTCGCCGGGTGCTGGCCTCTCATCCCGCCGCGGCGGGCATCGATCCCCGGTTCAGGGTGGTGGACGAGGACGAGGCTGAGCGCCTCGCCGCGCGCGCCTTCGACTCGGCGCTCGAAGCCCTGGTGGCGACCGGGGAGCCGGAGGCCCTCGAGCTGGCGGCCGCCAACCGGCGCCGGACTTTGCTCGAGATGACCCGCGGCGCCTACGACGAGCTCCGCAGCCACGGCGATCCCCGGCCGGAGCTGCCGGAGCTCGCTCCGCCGGACACCGCGGCCGCGATCAAGAGCCTGACCGAGGCGGCCGGCGAGGCGCACGCCGAGTGCGAGGAGGCCAGCGGTCAGGGCGTGGCCAGCCGGGAGCGGATCGCCACCGCCATGACGTTGGATCCGGCCGCGCCGCCCGAGGAGGAGCTGCTGGAGCAGCTCCGAGGTCTGGAGATCAAGTCCGGGGCGAAGGCCTTCAAGGGCGACGCATGCGAGCGCTACACGGTGGCGCTGAAGCGCGCCCAGGCTGCGGTGGCCGCCCACGTGCTTGGTCCCGCGTACGAGCAGCTCCGCGAGCTGGTCGTCCGCTTCGGGACCCGCTACGAGGAGCTCAAGTCCGAACGCGCCGCTCTTGACTTCGAGGACCTCCAGCTGAAGACGGTCGAGCTGCTGAGCTCATCGGAGCCCCTGCGCAATCGCTACCGCGAGCAGTTCGACCACCTGATGGTCGACGAGTTCCAGGACACGAACGGCCTCCAGCTGCGGCTGATCGAGCAGCTGCGCGGCCCGGACACGCGCCTCTTCCTGGTCGGCGACGAGTTCCAGTCGATCTACGGCTTCCGCCACGCCGACGTCGAGGTCTACCGTGATCAGCACCGCCGCTTCGCGGAGGGCGACGAGGCGAACGGCGTCGCGCTGCCGCTGACCGGGAACTTCCGGGCGACGCCCGGCCTGGTCGCCGCGACCAACGCGATCGGGCGGGGGCTGCTCCCGGGCTTCGAGCCGCTCACCGCCTTCGTCGAGGAACCGGAGGGAGCGCCACCCGTCGAGCTGCTTCTGACCGTCGACGATCGCAAGCAGTGGGAGGACGAGGAGACCGAGCTGCCGCGCCTCCCGGACGACCCCAGCTCGGGGTCGAAGGTCGCGGAGGCGAGGCGTCTGGCGGGCCGGCTGCGAGAACTGGTCGACGAGGGCGAGGACCCGGCGGGGATCGTCGTGCTGCTGCGCGCGTTCACCCACGTCGCCGCCATCGAGACCGCTCTGGCGGACGCGGGACTCGACCCCTACGTGGTCGGCGGGCGCGGTTTCTGGTCTCAGCAGCAGATCGACGACCTGCGCTGCCTTCTGACGGTGATCGCCAACCCGCTCGACGACGAGGCGCTGTTCGGGGCGCTTGCCTCGCCCGCCTGCGCCGTGCTTCCCGACACGCTCTGGTTGCTCCGGCGCGCCGCCACGGTCGAGGGCGAGGGCGGCCGCGAGTACTTCAACCACATCTGGCCGCTGATCAGGGAGCTGGTCGAGGACGGGGCCGTCGAGCGCGGGGATGCGGAGGCCGCCGCGCTGATTCCACCCGAGGAGATGGAGCGGATCGAGCGCTTCGCCCGCATCCTCCGGGATCTGCGAGACCACTCCACCGAGGGGGGTCTGGAGTCGCTCGTCGAGCGGACCGCGACCGCGTTCGAATACGACCTCGCGACCCTTCGGCGGCGCGACGGAACCGCGCGCTGGGCGAACGTGCGCAAGCTGATGAGGCTCGCCAGGGAGTTCGAGGCGAGCGAGGGACCGGACCTCGGCGCCTTCCTCGAGTACCTGGAGACGCGTGCGAACAGCCGCGACCGCGAGGCGGAGGCGGCCACCCGCGCCGAGGGTCACGCCGGTGTCCGGGTGATGACCGTCCACGGCGCGAAGGGACTCGAGTTCGACGTCGTGGCCGTCGCGGACCTCGGCCGAAAGCTCCAGCTCGGCTGGACACCGCTGCGGGTTCGCCCTGCCGAGGAGGGCCCGGAGGGCGGCGAGCTCGCGCGGGTCGGCGTCCAGCTGGGCCGCCTGGGCCGCCCGGCGGAGCGTCTGCACGACTACCAGGATCTCACCGAGCTGGCGACCGAGCGCGACGCCGAGGAGGAGGCACGGCTCGCATACGTCGCGGCGACCCGCGCGAAGCGGCGCCTGCTCCTCAGCGGGACCTTCACCCGCAACGCGCTGAAGAAGGAAATCGACGCCCGCAAGCCGATCGCGCTCCAGCTGATCCGCTCCCTGCTCGACGGGGATCCCAGCGCCCGTGAGGTCGAGCTACCTCCGGCCGGCGACGGCCACCCCAGCGGGAGACTTCTCGTCGAGGTCAGCGAGCCCGGCCCAGGCGTGGGCGCCCGGCTGCTCACCCGGCGCGAGACCGCCGCGCCGACCGAACCTCCCTCCGCGGCGGAACCCCCGCTCGCTCGACCCGAGGTCCCACCGGCGCTGATTGGCGGGCTCTCCTACTCCGCCCTGTCGAGTTACGAGAACTGCGGCTACCGCTTCTACGTGGAGCGCGTGCTGGGCATTGGCGAGCCCGAGATCGCGTCCGGAGGCGATGGCGAGGAGTCGGCCGGCCCGGAGCTTCGCCGCCGCTTCGGCCCTGGCGTCGCGGTCCACGCGCTGCTCGAGTGGAGCGCCCGCAATCGCTGGCGCGCGCCCGACGCCCCCCGGGTCGCCAAGGCGCTCCGTGAGCAGGGACTCGAGGCGAACGACGAGCAGATCGCGATGGCGCTCGATCTCGCCAAGGCCTTCCTCGGGTCCTCCATATGCGATGAGATCTCAGGCGGCCGGGTGGGCGCCGAGGTTCCGTTCGTCCTCTCCGTGGCCGGCACCCTCGTCCGAGGCTCGATCGACCTCCTGGTGGAGCGAGCCGACGGCTCGGTGCTGGTGGTCGACTACAAGACCGATCGCCTGGGCGACCGGGACCCCGAGCAGATCGTCTCGCGCTACGCGGTCCAGCGCGATCTCTACGCGCTCGCCGCCGCCGCCCGCGGAACGCCGGTCGAGACTGCGTACGTCTTCCTGGAGCGCCCGGAGCCGGCCGTGCGCGAGCGCTTCAGCGAGGCCGATCTCGACGCCGCTCGCGGCCGGATCGAGGCGGTCTTGGAGAGGCTCGCCGCGGGGCGCTTCGAGGTCACGAACCGCCCACACCGCGCCCTTTGCCTCGATTGCCCGGCCCGCGAGCGGCTCTGTAGTCACGGTCCTGCCGAGACGACGCGCGAGTCCCCCGAGCCCCCGATCGGCGGGGGCGAGCCCCAGCTCAGCCTCCTGGACGGCTCGTGAGCCGCCTCGGCCTGTTCGGCTACGGCTCGCTCGTTCTCAACGAGAGCGCCTCGATGACGCTGGGGCGCTTGGCCGGAGAGCTCCGGCCCGCCCGTTTGCACGACTGGCGCCGCCGCTTCTCCCAGCGGCGCGACAACCTGACCTGCGAGAAGACCTTCGAGTGCGCCGGCGGCTGGCGACCCGAGTGGGTCCTGGGCCTGAACGTCGAGGAGGGCGACGACGAGGCAGGCCCGGTGAACGGCGTGGTCATCGAGCTGACCGAGGCGGAGCTCGATCGGCTCGACGTGAGGGAGATCCGCTACGACCGGGTCGAGGTGACCGGGGAGGTCGAGGGCGATCAGCTGCCGGAGCGGATCGTCACCTACACCGCGAAGGACTTCCACTTCGCGCCCGAGCCGCCGCCGGACTCGATCATCCTCGCCACCTACGCCGCGGCCGTCGAGCGCGGCTTCGAGTCGCTCGGGTCAGGTGAACTCGAGCACTACCTCGCGACCACGCCGTACCCGGTTGCCCGCCACGAGGCCACCCTGGTGATCGACAAGATCCCGGAGGGGAATCCCAGGGACTGGTAACCCGGCTTCGCCATCAGATCGCGGCCACAAGCGGCCGCCCAACATAAGTCGCTTCGGGCTTCGCCCTTCGCTCCAGAGGCGGGCGGCCTGGTGGCCGCTAGGCCCGATGCCAATGGCGGGCCCAATCGCGGAGCTCCGCCATCGCGGGCTCCAGCGAATGGCCCTTGTCGGTGAGCTCGTAGCTCACCCGCACGCGGCTCCCGGGCTGCACCTCTCGCTGGACGAGGCCGGCCTTCTCGAGTTCCTTGAGGCGGCAGGAGAGCAGGCGGTCGGACATCCCCGGGACCGCCTCCTTGAGCTCGGCGTAGTGAAGTGGGCCGTCGGTCAGGGCGTAGAGGATCGCGCCTGCCCAACGGCGGCCGATCAGCTCCACCGCGCCGTGGTAGTGCCGACAGACTTGTCTTGGCTTGGCCTGCCCCCTGGACGGGCCAGCGCCGGACTGCGTTCTCACTGCACTTCAAGCTTACCGATCGTAAGGACCGCTTCAAACGGCGGCTGCTCCGCTTCGCGTCCGCGCCGCCTTTCGGGCTTGCTAGCCCGTGCAGGCGCCCGTGCTGACCTCGCCGGTCGAGTCGCTCAGGGCCTGCGCGACCACGTCATTCGGCACCGCGTAGCCGCCCGGCTTGCCCTGCGTGGTCGCCGCGAAGACGGTGCCCATCACCCGGCCCGCGCCGTCGACCAGAGGCCCTCCGGAATTGCCGCTACGGACCTCGCCACGGAGCGCGGTGAGCTCGCGGGTGATCGGGCCCTGCCCATAGGAGTCCTCCGTCACCACCGGGCCGGTGGCGCCGACGCGGGCCGGCGCGATGGTGAACGGCCCGTTCTCCGGATAACCCAGGACGGCCCCCGCGGTCCCGGCCTGGACATCCGGGGTGAAGGAGAGCGGCGTCCCGCCGAGCCCGTTCACGTGGAGCAGGGAGAGGTCATTCTCCGGGTCGTAGTGGACGGGGGTCGCGTCGAGTTGGATGCCTGTTCCGGCCGGAGTGACGGTGGTGTCGCTCTCACCCGCGACGACATGGGCGTTGGTCACCACCAGGTCAGGGGCAGCGATCCAGCCAGAGCCCTCCACCCCGAGCCCGCAGGCGGTACCGAGGACGCGAACCACGCTGTTGCCCGCCGCCCGCACGTCGGGGTCATGGGCGATCTTCGAGTCAGGCGGAGCGACGTCTGGGCTCGGGCCCTGGACGGTGACGCGCGGGTCGATCCGGTGAAGAACGTTGATCAGCGAGCTCGACGGCGGGAAGGTGTGGTTGAGCGCCCGCAGGATCGCGGAGCGCTGGACGGCGGTCCGCAGGCTCTTTGCGCCCGGGGCGTTGAGCGCCACCGCCCCGAAGAGCCAGGCGAACCCCAAGGCCAGCGCGGCCAGCAGCACTGCTCCGCTGGAGGACTCTGCGATCGCCAGGCCGCGCCTACGGCCCGCCGGTCCGAGCAGCCGCCGCCGGACGGCGAGCGCGATTCCCTCCAGCGAGACGGCGAGGATCCCTCCAATCAGCAGCGCTCCCGCCAGCGCCATTGCCGGCGCGTAAGGGGAGTGCGAGCCGTCAGGCAGCAGCGCCGGGCCGAGCCTGCTGCCGAGGAAGGCGCCGATCGCGAATCCGCCCAGGCTGAGGACGCCCACGATCAGCCCCTGTTGGTAGCCCCAGAAGCCCATCAGAAGCGCAAAGGCGACGATCAGCCAGTCGAGGCCGGTCACGGTTTCCCGAATACAAGCGCACGAGGCACTAACTTTGCGCACGTGAATCCGCCCGTGACAAGGTCACGGAACCGCGATCGGGAGAAGCAGCCGCCACGGAGGCCGGCCAGGCCCCCCCGGGCGCAGCGTGGGCCCCTCACGGAGCGCCAGCGACGGTTCCGCCAGCGCGCGCTTCCCCTGGGAGTCGTCGCACTCATCGCGTTCATCTTCGGGGCGATCAGCTCGGCGGGCAGCCCCGAGCAGGACATGGCGGAGCGGTTCGTCAACGACTGGGCCCACCAGGACTTCCAGGCGATGCACGACGAGCTCTCCGACTCCGCTCAGGCCCAGTACACCGCCGCCGACCTCCAGAGCGCCTACCTCGACGCCCAGGAGGCTTCCACGGCGACCTCGATCGATCCGGGCAGCGCCGACGGCCCTAAGAGCGTCAACGGCAAGGACGTCGTCGACGTCGGGGTGGGGGTCGGGACCAGGCTGTTCGGCAAGGTCGACGGGATCGTGCGACTGCCGCTCGACGGCGGCAAGGTCGCCTGGAACCCGAGCCTGACCTTCCCCGGCCTGGCGACGGACGAGCGGGTCGGCCGGCGCCTCACCGTCGGGAGGCGCGCCGCGATCCTCGCCAAGCACGGGACGCCGCTCGCCACCGGCCCGGCGGGCAGCCGAAGCTCCCCGCTCGGCTCGGACGCGATCGACATCGCCGGGGAAACCGGCGCCCCCGATCCCGACCAGCGGGCGAAGCTCCAGAAGGCCGGCTATCCCAGCAACGAGGACACGGGCGTGAGCGGCCTCGAGCTCGCCTTCAACCCGCGGCTCTCCGGACAGCCGAGCGGCCAGCTGCTCGCGGTCAAGGAGGGCGCCTCACTGCCGGATGTCCCGGCGGGAACACCCGGCCGGGTTCTGGCAACGGCGCATGGCACTCCTGGGCAGCCGGTGCGGACGACGATCGACCCGCACCTGCAGTCGACCACCGTGAACGCGCTCGGCGGGCAGTCGGGCGGCGTGGTCGTGCTCAACGCCCGCAACGGCAACGTGCTGGCGATGGCTGGGGCGGCGTACTCCTCGCCCCAGCCGCCCGGCTCGACCTTCAAGGTCATCACAGCCACAGCCGCACTCGAGAACCACGACGTGAAGCTGAGGGACACATTCCCGGTCGTGACGCAGATCAATCCGGACCCCGTCGCGGGGGCGCGGGTTGTTGCCAACGCCCACAACGAGGCCTGCGGCGGCACCTTCGTCCAGGCCTTCGCCAAGTCCTGCAACAGCGTCTTCGCCCCTCTGGCCGTCAAGGTGGGCGCCGACAACCTGGTGAACACCGCCGAGGACTACGGCTACAACCAGCCGGTCACGCTCTACAACGCGCAAGCCACAGCGGCAACGCAACCCAGCAGGATGAGCATCCCGACGGCGGACGAGCTCAACGCCGAGCGGACCCATACGGACCTCTCGGTGACGGGCTTCGGCCAGGGCAAGGTCCTCGCCACCCCCCTCGGCATGGCGTCCGTGGCTCAGACCGTCGCCAACGGCGGCGTACGCGATCCCACCCCGATCGTCAAGGATCCTGCCCTGCAGAGCTCGGCGAAGCCGGTCGAAGTGACCTCCAAGGCGAACGCCCGCGTCCTGACCGGCCTGATGCGGGCGGTGGTCACCGAGGGGACGGGCGTGCAGGCTGCGCTGGCGGGGGTCCAGGTCGCGGGTAAGACCGGGACCGCCGAGCTTGGCCCAAAGCCGGGCGCGCCGCCCGCGGCCCCTGGCGCGCAGACCGACCAGCTGATCGACGGCTGGTTCATCGCCTTCGCCCCGGCCAACAACCCGAAGCTCGCGATCGCGGTGATGTTGATCGACGCCTCGGGCGACGGCGGCACGACAGCGGCGCCGATCGCAAGGACGATCCTGGGGTCCGCTCTCTAGCGGCCGCTCGCAGCCGCGATCTGATGGCGAAGCCGTCAGCCGTCTAGATCACGGATATCCGAACGCCACGCCCACCATCGCCAGCCCGCCGCCGATCGCGGTCAGGACGCTGCCGGGGCCCTCGAGCGCGAGACCGAGCGGGACTCCGATCACGGCGAGGAGGGTGCCGCCCGCGATCAACGCCCACCAGTTGAGGCCGCCGGCGCCGGGCTCGGGCGCCGCCGGTGCGGTCAGGATCGTGCAGAGGATCAGCAGGGCGACGCCAACCACAGCACCGGCGGTACCGAGCAGCTGGATCAGTGCCAGGGCGGCGCCTATGCCGCCGATGACGAGGATCGCCTGTAGCTGGGTCTTCCTCATCGGGCGGACGGCTCCGCTCCCGAGAGCCTAGATATCCAGCGTGATCTCGCCGGTCTCGCCCTGGCTGTCGATCTCGAGCTTTGGCGGGCGGTTCTCGTTGAGGTCCTGGTTCACCAGGAAGAGGACGAGCGCTCCCTGCGTCGGGCCGTTCGCGGCAGCGGTGCCCGGCGCCGGAATATCAGCGCCCGGGGCCAGGAGGCTGCCGAGCGGCGCGGCGAAGTCGGTGTGGCTCGGAATCGACTGATAGGCGGCGCCCGTGGTGTCGACGACGCTCATGTCCGCGTTCGTGGGCACGCGCACGGCATTGCCCCCCGAGTTGTGAATCGTCAGAAAGACGCCCAGATAGAGCTTGCCGGGGGGTGTCGGCAGCTGCTGGCCGGCGAGGTACTCCTTGTCGTCGGACTGGTCCGGATTGAGGAAGCGCGTCTCCTGCACGGTGAACTCGAGATCCCCCAGCTGGATCGGAATGCCCTCATCGGCCTCCTTGCTGAGGTCGTTGCCGCATCCCGCCACGCCGAGAACGACGAGAGCGAGCAGCAGCACGAGTGCGAGGGCTCCCTTGTGGCCGCGGCGCATGAGGGCGCGCAGTCTATCCGCCGACATACCCGCCCCGCTCCGCACTCAGAGTGCCGGCGTGGGCAGCCGATCTCCGCCCGCGACCTCGGTGCGCGAGGCCGCCGCGCCCGTCTCGATCAGCTCCTGCATGCGGTGCAGCGCCTTCTTCCAGCGCCGCCTCCACCAGCGCGAGCGGCCGAGCTCCCGGAAGTGGTCGAACGCGCTGGGCGGGACGGTCCAGAAGGTCAGTGTCACCGTGGTCGTGGGTCCCTCCTCGAGCTCCCAGACCGTGCGGATCGGAATGTGGTCCAGGCGGCCACCCCGCCCGTGCTCGACGACCCTGAAGGGACGGTCGGCCTCCGCGATCACGGTCTCCATGTAGCGCACACCCGCCGGTGCGTCGACGCGGAACCTGGCCGCGGCTCCCGCCCCCTGCGCCGGAATGCGCGCCAAGCGGAATTCGCTCGCGAAGTGGTCGGTCCAGCTCTCCCTCACCCCCAGATCGCAGATGAAGTCGAAAACCCGCTCGCGAGGAGCGTCGACGGAGATGGTGAGCGAGATCGGCCCCACGGGCGCGCGATTCTAGTCGGCGGCCGCGGAGATCATCCCCGGTGCGTCCAGCTCACCTGGAAATGGTGGACTTTCCGTACCACCGGCCTGAACTAGATGGCCATTACGTAATACTGGGTGTAGTATCGACGCACCCCCGATGCCGCCCATTGGACAGAGTCAGGACGAGGTCCATCACGCGGGCGAGCCCGCCGGTGGAGTCGGCTCCTTCATTTGCCAGGGCTGCTCCTTCCCGGTCTCGTTCGAGCCCGCCGAGTCGATTCCGGAGTGCCCCAACTGCGGTGGCACCGACTTCAAGCGCTCCTCGATGTTCGAGCAGCCCACGCTGCGCAACATCGCGATCACCCGGCCGACCGCGAAGCCGGAGGACTGGCTCGACGGGGTCCGGGAGTCGATCGCGGAGCCGGGCAAGTACCTGGCCATGTTCGCCGACGGCCGGACCACGGTGATCGAGCTCTCCGTCGGGTGGTCGCGCATCGGGCGCAGCCGCTCCGCGGATATCCGGCTCGACGATCCGACCGTCTCGCGCCGTCATGCCGTGATCGTGCGGACTCCGGAGGGCGAGTTGCGGGTGCTCGACGACCGCTCGATGAACGGCATCCACGTGAACGCCGAGCCGGTCGACTGGAGCCCGCTCGCGGACGGCGACGAGCTTCAGATCGGCCGGTACACGCTCAGCGTCATCGAGACGCCCGGCGCCTAGCCGACCGCGCGCAACGCCGAGTCCACCTCGGCATCGATCGGACCCGAGTCCGACATGGATACGGCCGCGAGCACCTCGCCGACGAAGGTCGAAGATCGGGCTGATTCCCGAGCTGTCGATGTAGCTCGCTGGGCCAGGTCGATCGCGAGCTCGGACATCATCCGCGCTCACCCATCCGCCGCACAAGCCTCACCGTTGTGCCCGCTTCGCCCGTCTCGATGACGACGTCGTCCATGAACTCGTTCATCACGGGGATCCCCCGGCCGCGATTGCCTCCACGGGGCTCGCGCCAGCCGCCCCGGTCGCGCACGGTCACCGTCGCCTCGCCATGGTCGAGGTCGGCGCTCAGGTCGATCGTGGCGTCGCCCGGGCCGTATGCGTGCTCGACCGCGTTCGCGCACGCCTCGGTGACCGCGACGGCGAAGGCCGCGCAGTCGTCGTCGCTGCCCCCGTTGGCCGTCACCCAGCGCCGGATCAGGTGCCGGACCGTGGCGAGCTGCTCGGCGTCGGCGGGCACCTCGACCTCGAGTTTGTCGTGCAGGCCGACGGCGCGGACAGCGAGCACCGCGATGTCGTCCGGCACCTCGATCCCCTCAGTGAGGGCCTGGATCACCGCGCGGCACATGAGCTCGGGCTCGTCGGGTGCCGCGACGGCGGCCTCGGCGAGCGCCTCCTCGCCCTCGGAGAGGATCCGGCCACGGCGCTCGATCAGCCCGTCCGTGTAGAGGAACAGTGTCTCGGCCGGTCCCAGCGTGATGCGCCGTTCGTCGTACTCTGCGACTACGCCGGCGCCGATCGGCGGTCCACCCGGATCCAGTAGGAACTTGGGTGGCTCGTCGGGCCGGATCAGCAGCGGGTATGGATGCCCCGCCCGTGCCCACTCGACCAACCAGGTATCCAGGTTGATCGTGGCGTAGATCATCGTCGCCATCCGCGACCACTCGTCGTCCGCGAACCTGGCGACCTTCGTGAGGACCTCCGCGGGGCTCTCCAGATCGAGGGCGTAAGCGCGAACAGCGCTGCGCAGCTGGCCCATGTAGGTGGCGGCCCCGACGCCGTGACCGGCCACGTCCCCAATGGTCAGGCCGAGCCGCCGATAGCCGAGCTGGATCACGTCGTACCAGTCGCCGCCGACGGCCGTCTCCTCTGCGGCCGGGATGTACCACGCCGCCATGCTGAGGCCGGGCAGTCTCGGCAATCTGCGCGGTAGAAGGCTCCGCTGAAGTGTCTGGGCGATCTGACCCTGGACGGCGAGCCGGGACCGCTCGATCGAAAGGGCCACCCTGTCGCCCACCAGCTGCAGCAGCTGGACATCCGCATCCGTGAAGTCCCGCTGGGCCAGGCTCCCAACGTGAAGCACCCCGATCATCTTCCCCTCGACGATCAGCGGAACCCCGAGGAGCGACCGGACCCGCTTTTCGCGCATCAGCGGGTTGACCACCGTGACCGGGGAGTTATCGAGATCGGGGATGACCACCGGCTGGCGCGTCGCGGCCACTCGGCCGGCGAAGCCGCGGCCGACCGGCAACCGGAAACCGCGCTCGACCTCCTCCTCGAGGCCCTTGGCCGCGCGGGCCGCAAGCGTCCGCCCGTCCTCCTCGACCAGCAGAACCGCGGACGTATCCGCATTGAGGATGTCCGTGACCCGGTGGAGCAGCGCCGCGAGCAGGTCGTCCAGGTCGAGGTAGGCGAGAGTCGCGTCGGTGACTCGATGGACGTCCTCGAGCCGTACGACCACCTCCTCGGCCGTGGCGGGCTCCGAGGCGACTTCGTCCTGATTGGTGGGCTCTGGCGCCATGCCCCGGAAACGCCTAGGTTCGCAGGTATCGCGTCAGGCAGCGGCAACCGAGGCGTCCGGGAGACCGCTCCGCCGCCCGACCAGCTTCGCCCTCAGCGTGCCCACGATCTCAATGTGACCATCGTCGTGGACCAGCATTCCGCCATGTTCGGAGAGCAGCTCGCGCCCGCGGTCCGGACCGCTGAGCAGCGCGGCCTTGGAAAGGGTCTCAGCCTCCAGAGCGGTCCGCCCCAGCGCGGTGACGCCGACCAGCCCGGTCCATGCGGGGCCGCCGGTGCTCGGGTCGAGCAGGTGATGGGCGAAACCTCCGTCCTCCCGCCTCCACAGGCGAATGTCGAGCCCCGAGGTCGCGATCCCGCCGGCCGAGACGTCAAAGATCGCCGCCGGCTCGTCGTCGATGGGGTGGCGGGCGTGGACGGGAACGGGGTCGAGACTCGATCCGAACCCGCCGACGCGGACGTCCCCGCCGCAATCCACGACGAAGCGCGAGTAACCGCGCAGGTGCGCCCCAACGATGTCCGCGGCGAGTCCCTTGCCGCAGCCGCCTGTGTCGAAGGCCACTCCGGGCGGCCGCCGGATCGTGCCAGGCTCCTCGTCGACCGCGAATCGGCGCCACTCCGCGTCCCCGCGGGGGCGCGCCGGCCGGCGCTCGGGTGCGCTCGCGAGCGCGTCCGCCAGCGGTTCCGGGGCAACCCCGGTGCGGGACTCGCCGTACCCCGCCGCCACGATCGCACGGCCCAGGGTCGGATCCACCAGGCCGCCGCTTCGCTCCGCCGCCCAGAGCCCGGCCTGGACCGCCTGACGGAGAAGGGCCGAGGCCGGGACCGCCTCGCGCGGGTCCTCGTTGAACGCGGTCAGCTCGCTGTCGGGGTTGAAGCGGGAGAGGGCCGCGTCGAACCGCTCAAGGAACAGCCGCTCACGGTTCGCGGCCTCCCAGGCGGGCGGCGAGCCGGGGAGCGGATCGCCGATCACCAGCCGGACCTCGCAGCCCATCGAATTGAAGGTGAGGTCGTGGTCGCTCATGAGGTCGAGCTCACCACCGGAGGCGGCGCCGCGTAGCCGCCGGAGCTGGAGGTCGTCTGGCCGGACGTGCCGCCACTCCGGGCCGGGATCACCTTGGTGATGATGATCTTCTTCCGCGGCCGGACCTTGGCCGGCGCCGGCGTCGCCGAGGCGTTGCCGAGGGCCGGATCGCGACCCGACTGGAGCTGCAGGGCGAGAAACTCGAAGACGACGGCGGTGCAGGCGATCGCCACCAGGAGGGTCTTCACGGGAAGATGACCTCGCCCGTCTCCGAGTCGACGACCTCGATCGCCTGCGCGGGGCAGGCCTTCGCGGCCTCGAGGATCAACTTGTCCGGACCACTGCCGATCACCTCAGCGGTGTCGCCGAGCTCGAAGACCTCGGGTGCGATGTCGACGCAGTCGCCGTGCGCGCTGCAGGCACTGCGGTCGATCGTGGGAATGTGGCTCATGAGTGCTCCTTTCCATTCGTCCTTTGGGCGTAGGTGTGTTCGATCTCCTTGCGGAGGCGGGCGAAGTCCTTTGGTCTCGCGACGACGAGAGCGCCAACGGGCTGTTCCTCCTGCGTGTAGACCACGGCGAAGTCCCGCTCGCTCGGCCTTCCCTCGACCGTCACGTCATCGGCTCCCTCCGCGTGGCCGACGTACTGGATCCGCAGCCCGTACTGGTCGCTCCAGAAGCTCGGCAGCGGGTGTGGGTCCGGCTCCTCGCCGGCGATCGCCCGCGCGACGGCCATACCCTGTCGGGCCGCGGCGTCCCAATGCTCGGTGCGGCGGTGCTCGCCGTGGCGATGGTCGAAGCTCCTCGCGACGTCGCCGGCCGCCCAGACACCGGGCAGCGAGGTTCGGCCCGCGTGGTCGGTGAGCACTCCGTCGGTCTCGAGGCCGCTTCCCTTCAGCCAGCCGGCTGCCGGTGCCACTCCGATCCCGACGACGACCGCGTCGCATTCCAGTGGCGCGCCCTTGGAGAGCGCCAGCTCCTCGACCGCACCGTTGCCCCGTGCGCCATCCAACTTCGTGCCGAGTCGCACCTCGACCCCCTCCTCGTCGTGCATCTTCATCAGCCAGAGGCCGACCTCCTCGCCGAGGATGCCCGCGAGAGGGGCGGGCAACGCCTCGACGATCGTTACCTCCGCGCCTGCGGCGCGGGCGGTGGAGGCGACCTCCTGGCCGATGAAACCTGCTCCGACGACCGCCAGGCGTGCACCTTCGCGAAGCTCCTCGCGGAGGCGCCGCGCGTCGGCGAGCGTGCGCAGGTAGTGGACGTTCGTGTAGCCCTCGAGCGGGGGGAGCCTGCGGGCACCCGCACCGGTGGCGATGACCAGGTTCTCGTAGAAGAGTTCGCTGCCGTCGTCGAGTTCGACTCGCCGGCGTTTCGCGTCAAGCCGAGCAGCCTGGCGGCCGACGATCAACTCGACGCCGTTGTCCTCGTACCAACCCGGGGGCCTGAAGGCGACCTCATCGTCGGAGAGCTCACCGGCAAGGTGGTCCTTCGACAGCGGCGGGCGGTCGTAGGGCCGCTCCGGCTCGCCGCAGACCATCCGGATGCGGCCCTCATAGCCGCGCCGGCGCAGCGTTTCGGCGCAGCGCTGGGATGCAAGCCCGCCTCCGACGATCACGACTCCTCGATCCTTCATCTCGACTCCTTTCGACCTGCGGTGCCTCATGCCGACTCCTCGGCGATCGCTCCGGTCAGCACAGGCTGGGGCCGCGGCGCCCGAGCGTCGATCCCTCGCTCCCGCCGCCGCTCGGCCGCCTTGCGCTCGCGCTCACGGCCCTTGCGGATCCCGTGGCTGACTCGCGCCACGAACATCGCGCCGATGGCGGGGGCCGTCAGCGCGATCGGCCAGTAGAGCCAGGGGCTCGATGCGTCGGTTCCGGCACCCAGTGTGTGAATCACACCGAGGACGTAGACGACGATCGTGGCGCGGTGGGCCTTGCGCCAGAAGGCCGGGCCGATCCGCCTGCGGACGTAGAAGCTCAGTCCGAGCAGGGCAGCCAGCCAGCCGCCGATGACTCCGAGGCCCGTGAAGAGGGACTTGTAGGCCATCGTGAACGGGACGACGATTCCGGCCAGCCCGGGGTTGAGCCACGGGTCGCCGAGCAGGGTCAGGCCATGCACGGCGATCGCCACCAGGCCGGCGAGAGCGGTCTGCTCGTGGATCGCGACCAGCTTGCGGTTGGCGCCCGGCTTCCGGGCCAGCCTGCCGGCCATGGCCAGGCCGATGCCGACCGAGATCGTGACCAGCGCCAGCGCCACCACTCCGGAGGCGCGGCTTGCCAGCCACCAGCCGTGCTGGGCGAGTGTCTGTGAAGTGTTCATGAGGTGGAGCTCACCACCGCGGTCGGGACCTGCTGCGGGGCCACGGCTGCAACCGCCGGTTTGGACTTGACGCTCGCGACGTGGCCGTTCAGGGGTCCGGCGCTGGGCTGAAACGCGATCAGCTGGAAGACGACGATGAACAGCGCCACGGCGCCGATCACCGTCGGCCAGGCGGAGGGCCGGCGCCTAGTCATCGCGCCGCCCTCCGACTGAGGTCGCACCGGGGAACGGCTGGGTGTTGACCGCGGGGGTCGCCACCGCTCCGCTCGTCCCGGTCGTGACCGGGCGGGTCGTCGAGCCGCCGTGGTTGGTGGAGACGATCGCGGCGGGCGTCCCGTGCTGCGCCGCCGGGTTGCTCGCCCAGGCGACGCCGCCGAGGCCACCGAGGGCCAGGACGACGGCGCCCGCCGCGATTCTCTTTCTGATTGTGCTCATCTGGTGTCTCCTTGGGACTCTTCTGAGTTTGGGACTCTTCTGAGTTGCTGGTCCAGTCTCCGCTTCGACCGTCAAGTGGCCTGAGAAGCCCGGGTAAAGAGACGGGAAAGGCGCGGGTTCAGTCGCCGCCCTCGCCGCCGCCCTCGCCCCCGCCGCCCCCCTCGCTCTCGCCACCGCCACCGCCGGAACCGCTGCTGCCGGTGTGGACGGCTCCGCCCCCGCCACCCGAGCCACTGGTGCCGGTGGACACCGGAGGGCTCGAAGAGGAGGAGCCGCTCGAGCCGCTCGAGACGGGCGCGCTGGTCAGGCTGCCTGCGGCCGTTGCACCGGGGGTGCTGCCGGCCGAGCGCTTGTGCTTCGGCTTCTTGTGCACGGTGCGCCTGATCACATGGGTGGTGGGGACCACCGGGGTGTTGACCCGATCGGCCGCTCGGCGATTGGCACTCATCGCGTAGCCGCCGAGACCTCCGAGTCCGAGGACGACCGCCAGCACGGCGATCTTGGTTCTCCAGTCGTTCATCAGCATCCGCTCCTTGCCTGAGGTTGGAACGACGAGTGTCGGGCGGGACGGCCAAGGAATCGGAGAGCTCCGGGTAAAGCGAGGGGAAAGGATTTGCCCGCCCGAGTGGGGGGAGCGGACGCCGGCGTTACATTGGCCTCGTGGCTGAGCCGTTGCCACCCAAGAAGATCCTCTTCGTCGAGGATGAGGCGGCGATCTTCGAGCCCTTCTCCAAGGCGCTGCGCCGCAACGGCTTCGAGCCGGTCGTGGCGCAGACGGCGTCCGAGGCACTGGAGATGGCCGACCGATTCGACCCGGACCTCGTTCTGCTCGACCTGAACCTGCCGGACGGGGACGGCTCGGACGTCTGTCGCACCCTGCGCAAGAGCTCCGAGGTCCCGATCGTGATGCTGACGGCGCGGGGCACCGAGATGGACAGGGTGCTCGGGCTCGAGCTCGGGGCCGACGATTATGTGGTCAAGCCGTTCAGCTCCCGCGAGCTGATCTCCCGGATTCGCGCCGTGCTGCGGCGCGCGCGCGGCACCTCGACCGCTCCCGAGGGGCCGACCGAGGTGGGTGAGCTCCGACTGGACCCGGGGTCCAGATCCGTGGAGCTCGCCGGTGAGCCGGTGGACGTGACACGGAAGGAGTTCGACCTGCTCGCCGAGCTGATGGCCCACCCGGGAAAGGTGGTCACGCGGGAGGACCTGATGGCGCGGGTCTGGGACGTCAACTGGTTCGGGTCCACCAAGACGCTCGACGTGCACGTCCGGACGCTGCGCCAAAAGCTGGGAGACGACAGCGCGAACCCACGGTTCATCGAAACCGTCCGCGGGGTCGGCTTTCGCCTGATCGAACCGGAGACCGTTTCATAAGCCTCCGGACCGGACTCACCATCGCAGTCGCGTACCTGCTGCTGCTGGCTCTGATCGCCTTCGGCGTCCCGCTCGCCATCAGCCTCGGCGACCGCGTCGACTCGGAGGTCAAGGCGCAGGCGAAGAACCAGGCGGAGCTGGTCGCCGCCAGTGCGCCCGATCTGCTGGAACAGGGCCAGAACCGAACCCTGCAGCGCCTGGTCGGGAGCTCCGCGGACAGCCAGCGCGCCCGGGTGCTCGTCGTGGACGCGAGTGGCCGGGTCGTGGCCGACAGCGCGGGGCCGGGCGAGAGGGGCGCGGACTACGCCTCCCGGCCCGAGATCGCCGGTGCCCTCGGGGGCAAGACCGTGCAGGAGACACGCAATAGCCAGACGCTCGGAACGCAGATCCTGGCGACCGCCGTCCCGGTCCGGCATGGGCCTCGGATCGACGGAGCCGTGCGGGTGACGCAGAGCGTTGAGGCCGTCCATCGAGCGACGCGCAGAGCGATCCTCAGCCTCGCTCTCCTGGGAGGAGTCGTGCTGGCGCTCGGCGTGGCGGCGGCCGCGGTGATCGCGCGCGCGACCTCCCGCCCGATCCGTCGCCTCGAGGAGGCCGCCCGCCGCGTCGAGGAGGGGGATTTGGCCGCCGCGGCGGTGGTCGAGGGCAGCAGTGAGCAGCGCTCGCTTGCACGCTCCTTCAACCGGATGACGTCGCGGATCTCCCGGATGCTCCGCGGCCAGCAGGAGTTCGTGGCCGACGCCTCGCATCAGCTGCGCACACCCCTCACCGGTATCCGCCTCGAGCTCGAGGAGCTCCGGGAGGGCTTGCCGGAGGGCGACGAGCGCATCGGCGGAATCGATACGGGGATCCGGGAGGTCGACCGGCTCTCCGGCATCGTCGACGAGCTGCTGATCCTGAGCCGCGCCGGCGAGCGCGGCAGCCCCTTCGAGGAGTTCGACGTGGCGGGGGCGACCGAGCGGATCGCGGACCGGCTGGGCAAGACCGCGGCCGAGGCCGGGATCAGGCTGACGGTGACGCGGCGCGGAGACGCCGGCACCAGCGTCTGCCCCCGCGCCGACTTCGAGCGGGCGCTCGAAGCGCTGATCGAGAACGCGATCCGGTACTCGCCCGACGGCTCCGAGATCGAGATCGGGGTCGAATCCGAGCGGGTCGAGGTCCTCGATCGCGGCCCTGGCCTCGAGCCCGGTGAGGAGGAGACGGTCTTCGAGAGGTTCCACCGGGGCAGCGCGGGTACCGGGACCAAGGGGACCGGCCTCGGGCTGTCCATCGCGCGTGAGCTGGCCGCCGAGTGGGGTGGCTCGGTGACGCTTCATAACCGCGACGGCGGCGGAGTTCGCGCGGTCCTCGATCTGCCGCGGGCGCCGGTCGAAGCGGGCCCGGAGGTCAGCCGATGAATGCATCCTCGCTGCGCTGGCCCCTGCTGGCCCTGCTCGGTCTCTTCGTCGCCGCTGCAATCGCCTTCCTGGCGACGAGGGCGGTGAGCACCGACATCGGGATCTCCTCGGAGCCCCCGACGGCGGGCCAGGCCCTCTCCCCCGCCGCGCCAAGGCCGAGACCGAGGCCGCCGGGGAAGACGACCAGCTCAACGGTTCAGCGCACGACGACCGTGACCTTGCCGCCCGCGCCGCAAGGGGGCGGCGACGGCGAGTCAGGGGACGACTAACCCGCCTGGCGGCAGATCAACACCGGGACCTTCGCGTGGTGCGCGACGGAGGTGGCGACACTGCCCATCGCCGCGTAGCCGATTTCGCTGCGCCCGTGGGACCCCATTGCGATCAGGGAGGCGGAGCGCTCCTCGGCTGCCTCCACGATCGCCCGCCAGACCGGCGAGCCCTCGGTGACCGCCGGCTCGGCCTCGAATCCCACGCTCTTGGCGAGCTCCGCCCCCTCGGCCGCGATGGTCTGTGCCTCCTTCTCGATCTGCTCGGTGAGGCTCGAGGGCACCCGCGACATCGGCGCGCCCCAGAAGGGGATGGCCTGTTTGGCCTGCTCGGAGCCGTCATATGCGAACAGGACCCGGCCGTCGGTGGGCATGCCTGAAACCTACCCGGTCGAGATGCTCGGCTACTCCGTCGAAATCGACGGGTCCGCCTGAACCTTCTCCGGGATGATCATCAGGAAGCTCTGCTTGGCGTTCGAGGCGAGGACACCGACGCGGTCGGCCTCCTCGGCCTGTTCCGTGGTCCGAAGCTCGTTCGCGTAGTGACCGAGCAGGTCCTCGATGTCGAGCTGACCCTCGGTGTCGAGGTCCTCCAGCGTCACCTTGGCGCCCTCGCCGAGGCGGCTCTGGATCGCATCGCGCGTGAGGTTGAGGTCGTCGTCGATCCGCACGTATACCCGGCCACCGGTCATACCGGCGCAGGCCCATGGGCCGATGTCGCCGAGGACCACGGCCCGGCCCGACGTCATGTACTCGAACGCGAAGCCCTTGGCGTTGGCGCGGTCGACGATGCATCCCGCGGAGTCGTCCACCGGCTTCGCGGGCTCCCCGGCCAGGACGACGTCCGCGCCCGAGAGCCGAATGCAGAAGCGCGAGTCCGCCGACCCCTGGACGAAGAGCCTGCCGCGCTGGGCGCCGTAGGCGAAGGATTTGCCGACCGAGCCGTTCACGCGCTTGCCGTCGGCGTTCTTGCCTTTCAGGATCGAGACGGTCCCTCCGAGCATCGTCTTGCCGACGCCGTCCTGGGCGCCGCCCTCGACCCGGCAGAGGACTCCCCACTCGTTGAAGGCGCCGAATCCCTGGCCCGCGACGCTTCCTCCGTTGAAGACCAGTTCCGCGAGCTCGTCGTTCTCGGTGCCCTCCGGGGCGCCGTCGTAGATCCGGGCGCGCGCGATCGCGCCGGAGAGCTCGGTGCCGAGCACCCGGTCGTTGGCGTCCGTGCGCCGGGGGAACTCGACGCTCACGCACGAGCCGTCGAACACCCGGTCGGCAACCTGGGCGATCTCGTGGGAGGCCTGCTTCGGCTCCATCCGGATCGGCTTGGCGCGGACCAGCCCGGCCTCGGCGCGGGCCTCCACCAGCGCATCCTCCTCGACCGGGAGGTCGAGGGGCTCGAGGTCGAGGAACTCCTCGAGCGGCGTGATCAGCGGCGCCAGGTCGATCTTGTCGTGGTGCGAGATCTGCTCGAGCAGGTCGTAGCGGCCGACGAGGTCCTGGGCGCGGTCGTAGCCGAGTGAGCCCACGACCGCCTTGATCTCCTCGCCCATCGCTCCGAAGAAGCGGGCGCAGCTCTCGGCAGCGTCGGCGCCGGGCGGTGTGAACTTCTTCAGGCCGTGCTCCTGCGCCTCCTCCATGGTCTCGATCTGAGTGGCGATGCCGACGTGGCAGGTGTCGAGCTGGCAGCCCCGGCAGATCGTGCAGCCGAGCGAGACCATGGCCAGGGTGCCGAAGGCGACCCGGTTGGCCCCCATGCAGTGGAGCTTCACGATGTCGTGGGCATGCCGGTAACCACCGTCGGCCCAGATCTCGACGCGGTTGCGAATGCCGGCCTCCATCAGCGCGCGGTGGACGGCGCGGGTGCCGATATCGCTGGGGAGTCCGACATGCCGCAGTGCGTGCTGCCGCGCGGCTCCGGTGCCGCCCTCGAACCCGCTCAGGGTGATGATGTCGGCGCCGGCCTTGGCGATGCCGAGGCCGATCGTGCCGACATTCGGCACCACCGGCACCTTGACCGAGACACGGAGGTCCGGGTTGACCGTCTTGAGCTCGTCGATCAGCTCGGCCAGGTCCTCGATCGAGTAGAGGTCGTGGTTGTTGGAAGGTGAAATGAGGTCGGTCCCCGGAGTGGCGTTCCGGGCCGAGGCCACCTTCTCGGACACCTTCTTTCCAGGCAGGTGGCCGCCCTCGCCGGGCTTTGCGCCCTGGCCGATCTTGATCTCGGCGACGTAGGACGAGTTGAGCATCTCGGCCGAGACACCGAAGCGCCCCGAGGCGACCTGCTGCCCGCGCCACTTGCGGAACTTGCCGTACATGTCCTGGATCTCCCCGCCCTCCCCGTTGATGCAGAGGATGTTGATCCGCTTGGCGGCCTCGGCGTAGGCGCGGAATGCCGGCTCCGACTGCGAGCCGAAACTCATCGAGCTGATCACCACCGGATAGTCGTGGTGGCCCACTGAAGCGTCCACCTGCGAGGGATCGACCGCCTCTCGATCCGGCTCCTTCCGGAAGCCCATGATGTGGCGCATCGAGATCGGGCTCTGCGCCTCCTGCTCGCGGACCTTGTGCGAGTACTCGTCGAATCCGGCAGAGCCGTTCGCCGCGGCGATCGCCGCCTTGTAGACCTTCGGATAGAAGCGGAAGGTCTTCGCCGGCTTCGCGTCCTCGTCCCCGGTGAGGATCTGGTGGCGTGCGTCGGTGTCGGCGTCGAGCTCGGCGAAGCCGGTGCCGCCCTTCTCGGTGGCGGCGAAGGCCTCAGTGTGGAAGATCTGGGCGAGCTCGGGCTTGATCCCGATCGAGGAGAACTGCCGGGCGTAGCCCCGGACCTCGTGGATCCCGATCGTCGAGATCACCTTCTCGATGCCCTTGCGGAGAGCGGCGCAGAGGTTGTTGACGTCGTTCTCGTAGTCGTCGACGCAGATCACCTCGACCATCACGTAGGGGCAGACCCCGTTGGCGCCGAGGCCGAGGGCGATCATCACGTCATGCACGTTGCGGATGGCAGCCGAGCGCAAGACGATCGAGCAGCGGCGCCGCAGGTTGACCTCGCCGTCGCCGACCCCGAACTGCTTCAGGGCCTGGTCGATCGCCGAGGTCGCGAGGTGCGGGTCGATGTAGCGGCGCTCGCCGTCGTAGACGGTTCGGTCGGTGAGGACGAGGAGCTCGGCTCCCTCGGCGACGGCGCGGACCGCCTCCTGGCGGAGCCTCTCGATCGCACCCTGTGTCGTCTCGGACTCGAGCAGCGCGATGTCGATCGCCTTGGCTCGGTCGCCGAAGGACGCCCAGAGGTCCTCGAGCACGTAGGTGCCCTGTTCGTTCGCGATGCGCCGGTAGGAGCTGTGCGGGAGCGGCGCCAGATCGTGGTGTCCTCCCAGGATCACTGGGAAGTCGGTCTCCACGGTGAGGCTGTCCTCCGAGGGGTCCGACAGGACCGGCCGGCGGCCGAAGACCGCCCGGGTCGAGAAGTGCTCGATCTCGCGCTCGCGGTCGATCGCCGGGTTGGTGACAACGGCAACGGTCTCCTTGAAGTAGTCGGCGAGGTTCTGCCGCTCCGGCGACAGGGCGGCCAGCGGGCCGTCGTAGCCGAGCGAGCCGATCGGCTCGGCGCCGTTGTCGGCCATCTGCTGGACGAGCTTGACGTCGTCGCGCTGCCAGCCGAAGCCGGCGAGCACACGGTCCTCCACCTGGACAGGGTCCTCGGGGCCGGCGTCGGTGTAGCCGGGGATCTCGGGGCCCTCGAGCGGGCCTCCGGTCTCGAGCGCGCGGTCGTACGGTGCGACCTCCTCCACCCCGGTCCGCCTCATCCAGCGCTCGCGCACCTTGTGCAGCATCTCGGCGTGCGGGTGGAGTGTCGAACGTTTGCGGTCGCGATCGATCAGCACCATGAACTTCTGGCCGGGGGCCATCGGCTGGGGCTCCGAGATCATCTCGGCGAGGGAGACGACGCCGGGCTCGGAGCTGAAGATGAAGTCGTTGGGAGTCTCGAGCTGCCAGAGCGGGCGGAGCCCCATCGCGTCGGCGGAGAAGACGCACTCGTCGCGATGGCGGGCGATCAGCGCGACGGGTCCCTGCGCGAAGGGGCCCATCGTCTGGCGCAGGTACACGTAGAAGGAGTGGAGCTCCTCCGGGAGGCCGGCGATCTCGTCGACGATCGGCGGGACCACCATCTCCATCGCCTCGGCCAGCGAGAGGCCGTGGCGGCGACACAGCGTCTCGATGGTCCGGTTCAGGTCCTGGGAATCGGAGTTCCCCTCGCCGATCGGGACGTCCAGCATCCGCGCCTCCTGGCGGAGCTGCTCGATCGTGTTGATCTCGCCGTTGTGGCCGAGGACGCCGAAGGGCTGGACGCGGGTGAACGACGGCCAGGTGTTGGTCGAGTAGCGGTTGTGGCCGAAGCAGCCGATGGTCTCGAAGCGCTCATCCGCGAGGTCCGGGTAGTAACCGCCGAGGACCTTGGGTGCGCCCATCACCTTGTAGACGCAGGTTCGCCCCGAGAAGGAGGCGACGTGGACGCCGAGCTTCTCCTCGAGGGCGACCTTCAGGTTGAAGCAGGAGCGGTCCGTGTCGGCCGCCTCGGGGACGAGCCCGGCGAACTGCCAGAACTGGGGCTCCTCCTCCCGGGCGGTGGGCCCGAGAGCGGCGGAGTCGACGGCGCCGACCCGCTCGGCGAGGATCCGGAAGCCGGCCTTCCCCAGCAGCTCACGAGCCCCGTCGCGGATCTTCTCCAGATCCTGGGAGCGCTCCACGAAGACGTGTGCGACAGCGAAGGCCTCGTCCCGCGCCAGCGACGGGTTGTGACCGCCCTGGCGAACCTCCTCGGCCCAGATCTTCGTCGGGATGTCGACCAGCAGGCCGCAGCCGTCACCCTCGCCGTCCACGTTGCCGGCGCGGTGCAGCATCTTCTGGAGCGAGGAGAGCGCGAGGGTCACCGGCTCGTGGCTCGGAGTGGCGTCGCGGCGAACCGACGCATAGATCGCGCATGCGTCCTTGTCCTCCACGCTCGGGGGCGAGACGCGGGGCCGGTATGCGCGCTCGGGCGACAAGCGCTCACGCTGGGGGGACGAGTTCTTCAATTGGGCCTCCGGATCCGCGCCTTCTTCGAGCGGGCGCGCGACGGGTTGGACCGACGGGCGGGAAATTATAGGCAGGGGCCCACATGGCGCCGCGCCGGCGCGGCGCTTCCTGCGGTTTGCCCGCAAATAGCGGGACTGACCCGGTTCCAGCCTGCTGCAGCGCTACTTTCAGCCTGATGAGCGGTTCTACATAGTGTTTAGCAACGCTCACAAACTGGTACAACTAAGTGCAGGAGCACATGGGGCCCACAGCAACGATTAACGGAGAACGATGACGAAGCAGAACAACGCAGACCGGGGAGAGCAGGCGATCGGGGAACCGTCCAGCCCGGGCTCCGAGACGGAGCGCTTCCGGGCCATCGTGGACGTCACCCACAACGAGGCGGTGACCGGTGAGTCCGGCGTCCCCGCCAAGCAGCGGGACCACGAGCTGCGCCGGCAGCGGCGCTCACTCGAAGAGTTCTCCTGAGCCGCTAGCTCCAATCAGTCCGTTCTGACGGCGGCCGTGGATAGGCTTCCGCGCCGATGTTCCTCGGTGTAGTCGGCAGCGACGCCTACAAGTGGCTCCTCGCGCTCCACATCCTCTTCGCGGTGGTGTGGGTCGGGAGCGACGTTGCGATTCAGATCTTCGTGATCCGCGCCAAGCGGGCGGGGGGCGACCGGGTCGCCCACTTCGCCGGCGAGATCGAGTGGTACGGGTCGCGCGTCCTGGTCCCGGCCTCCCTGCTCCTCGTCATCCTCGGCTTCATCCTGCTGCACGAGTCGAGTGGCGCGTATGACCTCGCCCAGGGCTGGGTCACGTTCGGCTTCGTGGTCTGGCTGCTCTCCCTGATCGCCGGCACCGTATATCTCGGCCCGGAGTCGGGCCGGCTCAGCAAGCTCGTCGAGGAGCGCAGCCCCGAGGACGCCGAGTATCAGCGCCGGCTCAGCCGGATCTTCCTCGTTTCGCGAATCGAGCTGGTGCTGCTGATCCTGGTGGTGCTCGATATGTCGGTCAAGCCGGGCCTCTAGCCGCTGAACGCCTCGCGGGCCGCCCTCACTCGGAGGTCCTCGACGCGGTCGCGCTGGTCCTCGGCCCGGGCCGCAAGGCGCTCGAAGTCGAATCCGGCGATCCCCGGGCCATCCTCCAGGGCTGCCATCGAGCGCCAGAGCTCGAGCTTGCCGGTGATCCCGATCGTGAGGCCCTCGAGCTCGATGACCCGGCTCAGCGGCGAGTAGCCGATCAGCCTGCCGTTGGGCTTCAGCCGCATACCGAGCTCCGCGACGCGGGCGATCGCGAGCCTGGCCTGCTTGCGGCGGACGCCGATCCGGTCCATCACCTCCACCAGCGCGGCCTGATCCTCCTCGATCTCGCGGGCGATCTCCCCGATGGGGCGCCCGTAGTCGTTACCCCGGTTCTCGCGCTCGAAGCGCCGCGCCAGCGAGTTCCCGACGACAGACCCGGCGAGGTGATCGTTCAGGTAGATGCCGAGCATCTTCTGGTCCATGCGCTCGGCATGCCCCCACGTGCCGTCGCCCAAACGCCCCTTTCGCCAGCGGAGTCAGTCCTTGCTATTGCGAGCCCTTCGCAATAGGGTGCGGTTCGCGTGACGCTCGCTCATTCAGTCCCACCGATCGAGGCTCGCGACCTGGACGCGGCGATGGCGGCGGTCCGCGAGGGGGGACTTCGGGTGACCTCCGCGCGGCGCCTGCTGATCGAGGCGCTCTGGGAGGCCGATCAGCCCCTCTCGGCGGAGGAGCTGCTCGAGCGGCTCGGCGGCCGCTCCGACCTGGGGTCGGTCTACCGCAACCTTGAGGCGCTGGAGCGCCTCGGCCTCATCCGCCATGTTCACCTCGGCCACGGCCCCGGCCTCTACGCTCGCGCCTCCCTCGGCCCGCGTGAGTACCTCCTCTGCGACTCGTGCGGCACCCACATCGCCGTCGATCCCTCCGAGCTCGATGAGGTACGCGATTTCATCCGCAGGCGCTTCTCGTACGAGGCGCGGTTCAGCCACTTCCCCGTCGCCGGCCTCTGCCCCAAGTGCGCGAAGGAGCGAGAGAAATGATCGACCTCCATCCCCTCTTCGCCCCGCTCGAATCCGCGGACCATTGGCTCACCGGGCTCTTCTCGGGGGCGCCGCTGATCGTCGCGCTCGGGATCGCGCTCCTGCTCGGCCTGCGCCACGCATCCGATCCGGACCATCTCGTGGCCGTCACGTCGCTCGTCGCATCTGAGGACGGGGACACGCGGGTCGCCGCCCGGCTCGGCGCCTGGTGGGGGCTCGGCCACGCGACGACCCTGCTGCTGGTCGGCATCCCCCTGATCGCGTTCAAGTCGGAGATGCCCCCATGGCTCGAGTCAGGAGCCGAGAAGGCGATCGGGGCCGTGATCCTGCTGCTCGCTGCGCGGGTGCTGTGGAAATGGCTCCGCGGTGACTATCGGACAGGTCGCCATCGGCACGAGGACTCCGCCCACCGCCACCTGCAGCACGGACACCATCATCAGCACACGACCGCACGCACGCCGACCCAGGCGTTCGGCATCGGCCTGCTCCACGGTCTCGCCGGCAGCGGGGCGGTGGCGGTCCTCCTGCTCACCGGGCTCCCGGGCAGACTGGAGGCGGCGGCGGCGCTGGCGGTCTTCGCGCCCGCCACTCTCGTCTCGATGGCGGCGTTCACAGCCGGCTTTGCGTGGATCCTGACGCGACCGGCGATCGAGCCCGTCTACCGCGGGGTTCTCATTCCCCTGGTGGGAACGTTCGGATTGATCTTTGGCCTCTGGTACGCCGGAGTAACCTGATCGCGTGCCGTCTCGGCTGATCTTCAGGTGCGAGTACTGCGGTGAGCGAGCCGAGGGCATGACGGAGCGGGGCCTCGAGGCGACGCTCCAGGAGCTGCTCTTCGGCGAGTACCTCGACGTCCAGCCGGGCAACTGGCTCGCCTGGAGCGGCAACGGCATCTACGGGCGGGCCCGGTACGCGTGCGGCGAGCATCGCGGCGAGCTGAAGGCCGAGCTGCGCGAGGCCTACGGGACCCTCGGCTGGCATCCCTGGGCCATGGGCCCCCACCCTCCGTCGTATCGCCGTGGTCGCGTCAGCGCTCGGCAACGGCTCGCGCCCGGCTGGTCCTCCCGCTGGAGCCCGCTCGCCTGAGCTCCCGCTCGGCGGCTAGGCGCTCGCCGCCGCCACCGCAGCCTGGCCGAAGGCGATCCCACCGTCGTTCGGAGGCAGCAGCCTCGGCACCAGGACGCGAAGGCCGGTCCGCTCCAGCGCCTCGGTCGTTCGCTCGAGGAGCAGGCGGTTCTGGAAGACCCCGCCGGAGAGGACCACGCGGTCGATTCCGTCAGCCTCCGCGATCCTCGCGCAGGCACGCGCGGTCGCGTGGCCGACGCCGTTGTGGAACCGCGCCGCCACCACGGAGACGGGGACCCCCGCTCCCAGGTCGGCCAGGATCGCCCGCACCGTCTCGCGGGCGTCGAGCAGCTCGTCCCCCGGGAGCGGGTACTCACCGCCCTCCGTTGCATCGGCGATGCCCTCGAACTCGACCGCCGCCTGGCCCTCATAGTTCACCTCGGCCCTGATGCCGCAGAGCGCCGCCACGGCGTCGAACAGCCGCCCGGCGCTGGAGGTGAGCGGAGAGGCGAGCCCGCTCGCGGCCAGCTTTCCGACCTTCTGCCACTCCTCGGCGGACACGTGCGCGGCGATCAGCGGCGGCAGTGGAGGCTCGGGCCCGAGAGCGTCGAACAGCCATGAGCAGGCCATTCGCCAGGGCTGATGGATGGCGCGCTCGCCGCCGGGCATACGCACCGGGTGCAAACGTCCGCGGCGCTCGAAGCCCTTGGCGTCCCCGACCAGCAGCTCTCCTCCCCAGACCGTCCCGTCGGTGCCGTAGCCGGTGCCGTCAAAGATCGCCCCGACCGCCGGGCCGGTCTCGCGATGCTCCGCCAGGCAGGAGGCGAGGTGTGCGTGGTGGTGCTGCACCGCCACCGTCTCGACCCCCTCCAGCTCGAGCGCGTACTTGGTCGAGAGGTACTCGGGATGGAGGTCATGGGCCACGACCTCCGGACTGACCGCGAAGA
>DASUPK010000140.1:0-11526 GCA_036276255.1 Solirubrobacterales bacterium | reverse complement strand
ACGATCTTCGCGAACTCCTGGAAGCCCTCGTCCGTCTCCCCGTACTGGCCGGAGGCGTAGCGGGCGTAGACCCCCTCGAGGATGATCGCCAGCTTCCAGTAGCCGAGAGCGATGAAGAAGTCGATCTGACCGAGGTCGCGGCCGGAGCGCTCCGCGTATCGCTCGCGTATGTCGTCGCGCTTCGGGAAGCCCGGCGCGATGGTCGCGGGCGCGAACAGCGGCATGAAGTCGTCGCCCTCCTCGGACCAGTAGACGAGCAGCATTCCCACGTCCGCGAGTGGATCGCCGAGCGTGCAGAGCTCCCAGTCGACGACCGCCGCCACCTCCCCGGACGGCGTCAGGATCATGTTGTCGAGGCGGTAGTCCCCGTGGACGATCGTGGCCTGCCCCTGCTCGGGGATGCGCGCCTCCAGCCGCTCGTGGACGGAGTCCACCGCCGGCAGCTCGCGTGTCTTGGATTTCTCCCATTGGCCCCGCCATCGCCGCAGCTGGCGCTCGACATAGGCCTCCTTGCGGCCGAGATCGCCGAGGCCGACCGAGTCGGCAACGACCGCGTGAATCTCGACGAGCGTGTCGACCACGCGCTCCCCGATCGCCCGGCGCTCGTCCTCGTCGAATTGCTTCGCCTCCTCCGCAGAGCGGAGGATCGGGCCCTCGACGAAGCCCATCACGTAGAAGGGTGCCTCGTTCACCGACTCGTCCTCGCACAGCCCGATCACGGGAGGCACCGGCACCGGCGTGTCCTGGAGAGCCGCGATCACCCGGTGCTCACGGCCCATGTCGTGGGCCGAGCCGAGCCGTTTGCCCAGCGGCGGGCGGCGCAGCGCCCAGGCGTGCCCGGCGGAATCCCGGACGCCGAAGGTCATGTTGGAGCGGCCGCCGGAGATCCGGTCGAAGCTCAGTGGGATCTCGACGCCGGGCACATTCGACTCGAACCAGCCCTCCACCCCGGCGCGATCGATGCCCTCCTGCGCCTCTGTAGCCTGCTCGGCCATGGCGGGAGCATATGCGGCGGTCCTCTTTGATTTCGGCGGGGTGCTGACCACACCGGTCTGGGACAGCTTCTCGGCGTTCTGCCGCTCGGAGGGCCTCGACCCGGACGCGATCAAGACGCTCTTCCGCACGGATCCCGAGGCGCTCAGGGAGCTGCGCGGGCTGGAGACGGGCGAGCTCAGCGAGACCGACTTCGAGGCCACCTTCGGGTTGCGCCTCGGGCTCAGCAACCCCGATGGCCTGATCGACAGCATGTTCGCTGGCATGAGACCGCTCGGAACGATGGTGGACGCGGTGCGGCGGATCCGAGCGAGCGAGCTGCTCACCGAGCTCGTCTCGAACTCCTGGAGCACCGCGCACTACGACCGGAAGCTGCTCGCCGAGCTCTTCGACGCGATCGTGATCTCCGCCGAGGTGGGGCTGCACAAGCCGCAGCCGGAGATCTATCGCCTCGCTGCCGAGCGCCTCGAGGTCGAGCCCGACGCGTGCGTCTTCGTGGACGACCTGGAGGAGAACTGCGACGGAGCGGAGGCCGTGGGGATGACGGCAATCCGCCACCGCAGCGCCACCGAGACGCTCGCCCGGCTCATGGAGCTGACCGGGGTCGCGTTGACCGCTTCGCCATCAAATCGCGGCGACGAGCGACCGCCCGACATGACCGCTCGGGGCTCCGCCCCTCGCTCATAGGCGGGCCGCCGGGTCGCCGCTAACTCCCGGCCGCGATCAGGGCGACGCCGAGCAGGGCGAGGACCACGCCGGCCCACTGGATGCGGGCCAGGCGCTCCCCCAGTACGCCATGGGCGAGCGCGATGGTGAACGCCGGGTACATGGAGCCACCGACCGCGATCACCGGAAGGACGCCCTTGGTCGAGGCCACAGCGAAGAGCGTGGTGGCGAGCGCGTCGAAGAACCCGATCGTGAGCAGGACCGCGATCGAGCCGGACACCGCCGCCAGGCGAGGCCTCGAGATCAGAAGCGCGATCGCGACGGTGATCACTCCCCCGACGCGAACGGCGAGGACCGCCCAGCCGGGGCGATCGGAAGATGCAATGTCCAGCCCGGTGAAGAAGATTCCGAACCCGAGCCCGGCGATGATCGCCAGGATGACCGAGCGGCGGGCGACGCCGGCGTGCTCGGGATGCTCCTCGTAGCCGAGGATCACGACGCCGGCCATGGCCGGGACGAGCCCGATGAGCTGAATGGCCGCGGGGGCGTCTCCCCTGGCCAAGCCGACGGCCACCGGCACGACCACCCCAAGGGACGCGATCGGGGCGACCACGCTGACGGTGCCCATCGCCATCGCCGCGTAGAAGGCCCAGAGGCCGCCCAGCGAAGCGGCCCCCGCGAGCGCGGCGATGGCGAGCTTGTCCGCGGGGATCGGATCAGCCCCAAAGATCACGATCACCACCGCGATCAGCACGAGACCGGCCGGCTGGGAGACGGCCAGTACGCCGAGGACCGGCAGCCGCCGGCTCGTCAGACCGCCCAGGAAGTCAGAGACTCCCCAGGAGAACGCGGAGGCGAGGCTGATCGCGAGCGCGAGCAACCAGAATCAGACGGGTTGCGCTTTCGCGCACCCTCGCATCACCCCGAACCTACTTCCCGCCGAGCAGGCCGTTGAGGGTGTTGTTGACGCCGCCGACCACCTTGTTGACCGCGCCGTTGACGATGTTGGTGGCGCCGCCGACGGCGCCACCCTAACCACTACCCGGCAAGCTCACGTCCGGTACTGTCGGCGTGTCGATGGTCGGTGCCTGCGTGCCGCTCGAGCCACCGCTCGACTCACTGGTGCCGCTGGCCCCATTCGGGCTCGTGGTTCCGGTCGAACGGCCATTTGACCCGCCGCCCGAATTGCCCTGGCCGGCCGCCGAGCCGTTCGACCCGGCCTGCCTGCTTGCGAGGGCGACGACCGCCCGGTTCAGCCTGGTCGGCCCGGTCTGGGCCGAGGCGGGCACGGAATCGGGTCCGTTCGTCACCGAGGACAGCCCGCCGGCGACCCCCGCAAAGCCGCTGCCGAAGCCGATCGGGGCGGCCACAGCCACGGGAATCGCGAATAGCCCCGCTCCGGCCAATCCTCTCGCCACAATCCTACGGCGCCACCAGGCAAGTAATTCTTTACCCATTAGTTCCCCGTGGCCGTAGTGTACGCAATGACCGGGGCTCCACAAAAGAGATGAGCTTCAACCCCTCACTAACTGCACGCCTGCGAATCGGATTCCTGGTTCTGTTCGCACTGCTGCTCATCGTCTCCCTGCTGGGCGTCGGCCGGCTGTTCCAGATCCGGGTCGACTACGAGAACGACATCACCCGGTACTTCCAGCTCGAGCTGCAGAGCGAGCGGCTGCGCTCGGCGTTCATCCTCGAGCAGGCGGCGGCCAGGCCGGCCACGGCGCACCAGACGCCCAGCCAGGCCGAGCTCGATCAGGCGGCCGCGAGCTTCTCGGCCGCCGCCACCGATGCTCGCAAGGAAACCGCTGACGATCCCGTCCTGACGACGAAGCTGAACCAGCTGGTCGCAGCCGAATCCGCCTGGCGAAAGGTAGTCGCCGAGCCGCTGATCCACGAGCATGTCCCTCCCCCACCCGTCGATCGCCGGCTCACCTCGGCGGTCACCAACAGCGGCGAGGAGCTCGCAAACGACACGCGGGCTGCACGCGACTCGGCGCGCGACAACGCCCGCGCCGACACCCGTAACACGACCATCCTGGTCGCGGCCGGGCTCGGCGGCGCCCTGCTCGCCGCACTCCTCCTCTTCTCGGGCCTGATCAACTCGATGCGCGCTCCGCTCGGCCGCCTGGTCGAGGGTGCCAGGCGCCTCGCGGGCGGGGACCTGCGCACACGCGTGGAGGTGGGCGGCCCAGTCGAGATCGCGACCCTGGGGCGTGCCTTCAACGAAATGGCCAACTCGCTCGAACGAGACGCCCGGGAGCGCGACCGGGTCGAGCGGATGAAGGACGACTTCGTGCTCACCGTCTCCCACGAGCTACGCACGCCGGTGACGGTCGTGAAGGGGTTCGCGGAGATGCTCACCGCCCAGCGCAAGTCGCTCAACACCCGCCAGTTCGAGGCCGCGGAGGTGATCGCGGAGAGCGCCGGACAGCTTCAGAAGATGATCAACGACCTGCTCGACCTGGCGCGCAGCGACGCGGGCAAGCTCCGGATCGAGCCGGAGTCGACTCCCGTTCGCCCGCTGGCTCAGCGAATCGGCCGGCAAATGCGCCCCAACTTCGAGAGCAAGGACCAGCGCTTCACGGTCAGCGTCGAGAAGGACCTGCCCGACATCCAGGCGGACGCCGGACGGATCGGCCAGGTGCTCGCCAACCTGCTGACGAACGCGAACAAGTACGCCCCGGAGGGCTCAGAGGTCCAGCTGGCAGCGACCCAGGTCGGCGACGAGGTCGAGTTCGCGGTCTCCGACACCGGCCCGGGCCTCGACCAGGACCAGCTCGACCACGTCTTCGATCGCTTCTGGCGCGCCGACAGCAGCGAGTCGCAGTCCGTCGGCGGCACCGGCCTGGGGCTGGCGATCGCCAAGTCGCTGGTCGAGTTGCATGGCGGCGCGATCTCCGCAAACTCGTCTCCGGGTGAGGGCGCTACCTTTCGGTTCGTGCTGCCGATCGCCAAGGATGGGCGACCGAAGCAGAAGACCCCCGCCGACAGGACGAAGGCGGGGGCCGCGGGTTGACCCGCCTGCTGGTCGCTGACGATTCCGAGACCGTCCTGCTCATGCTTCAGCGCCGCCTGGAGATGGAGGGCTACGAGGTCGTCACCGCCACCGACGGAGTCGAGGCACTCGATCGGCTGCGGGAGCTCGGGTCGAAGGAGCCGGACGTGATCCTGCTCGACGCGATGATGCCCCACAAGTCGGGCACCGAGGTTCTCGAGGAGATCCGGGGGAAGGGCTCGAAGATCCCGGTCGTGATGATCTCCGCCCACCTGGACGCGCAGGAGCCGGAGCGGATGCGCAAGCTCGGCGCGAACGACGTCGTGCCCAAGCCGTTCGAGTGGGAGGACCTGATCGAGGTGATCGAGGAGCTCGCCAACGGCGACACCAGCGGCGACTAGCTGCGGGCGATCTCCATCCGGATCTGCTTGCCCTTCAGCTTCGTGCCGTCCAGGTACTCGACCGCCCGCTCGGCCTGATCGGCCGCGACCTCGACGAACGAGAAGCGGTCGAGGACCCGGATCGAGTGGATCGCCTCCTCGGGGAGGACGGCGCCCTCGGTCAGCGCCCAGTTCAGGTCCTCCTCGGTGATCCCGCCGCTCTTGCCGCGGTTGACGAAGAGCTTGACGCTGCCGTTGGCCGTCTCGGGTGGCGGACCCTCACGGCGCCGCGGAGTCGGAGAGTGCTCGAGGCGCTCCTCCGGCGGCTCCCACTCGCCAATCGGCGCCTTGACCACCCGCTCGATCTCCTTCAGGTCCCCCTTCTGCTTCGCGGTCGCGAAGGTGATCGCCCGCCCCGTGCGCCCGACTCGGCCGGTGCGGCCGATGCGGTGGACGTAGATCTCGGGGTTGTTCGGCAGGTCGTAGTTGATGACGTGGGTGACGTGCTCGATGTCGAGGCCGCGCGCCGCGATGTCGGTCGCCACCAGGAGCGGCGTCTTGTGCTCCTTGAACGAGATCATCACGCCGTCCCGTTGGCCCTGGCTCAGGTCGCCATGCAGTGCCTTGACGCGCAGGCCCTTGTCCGAGAGGTCCCTGTCGAGGCGAGCCGCGCCGATCTTGGTGCGGACGAAGATGATCGCCTGCTCCGGCTCCTCCGCTTTCAGCACCTCCGCCAGGCGCTGGAGCTTCTGCTTCGGCTCCACCATCACGTAGGCCTGCTCGACGGAGTCGACGGTGAGCTTCTTCGGAGTCACGCGGATCGTGACCGGGTCGTACATATAGGTCTCGGCGAGCCGTGCGACGGGCGCCGGCATCGTCGCCGAGAAGAGCAGCGTCTGGCGGCCGTTCGGGCACATGCGCAGGATCTTCTCGACGTCCTCGATGAAGCCGAGGTCGAGCATCTCGTCGGCCTCGTCGAGGACGACGTAGCGGGCCGCGGTCAGCACGAGGGACTTGCGTGAGATCAGGTCCATCATGCGGCCGACGGTCGCCACCACCACCTGGGCGCCGTGCCGAAGCCGCGACTGCTGCTCGCGTATCGGTGCCCCGCCGAAGATGGCCACCACGTTCACGCCCTCCAGATGCTCGGCGTAGGCCCGCAGCGCCTGGGTCACCTGGATGCAGAGCTCGCGGGTCGGCGTGAGGACGATCGCCTGGGTCTCCTCGTTCTCGGGATCGATGTACTCGAGCATCGGCAGGCCGAAGGCGGCGGTCTTACCGCTGCCGGTCTGCGCCTGGCCGATCACGTCGTGGCCGTTGAGCAGCTCGGGGATCGCCTGCGCCTGGATCGGCGTGGGCTCGGCATAGCCGAGCTCGTCGAGGGTCTGCTGGAGGCCCTCGGACAGGCCCAGGTCCTTGAAGGAGGCCGTGACCTCCGGGGCGGGAGCGTTGTCGTTCATCAGGCGGAGGTGTCGAGGAGGAGCTTGCCGGTCGTGCTCCGGTCCTGCATCGCCTCGTGGGCGCGAGCGGCCTCGCTCAGCGGATAGGTCTCGCCGATGACCACCTCGAGCTCACCCTTCGCCACGGCGCCGAAGAGGTCGGCGATCATCCTGGCGATCAGCTCCCGCTTCTGCGCGATCAGGGCGATCAGCCAGAAGCCGAGCACCGACTTCGACGTCTGCAGCAGATAGTTCGTCGACAACTCGCCGGGCTGGCGGGCCGCATTGCCGAAGACGACGATCCGGCCGAGCATGCCAAGGGACGCGAGCTCGGCCTCGAAGCCGGTGCCGGACATGTGGAGCACGACGTCGACCTTCTCGCCCCCGTTCGCCTCCAGGATCGCCTCCTTCAGGTCGTCGGCGCGTGAATTCGCGGTCGCATCCGCGCCGAGCCGCTCCGCCAGCGCTCGCTTCTCGTCGGTCGAGGCCAAGCCGATCACCTTGGCACCCGCCCGCTTGGCCAGCTGGATCGCGAGGGAGCCGGTTCCCCCGCCGGCCGCCTCGACCACCACGGTCTCGCCCTCCTCGATGTGGGCGCAGTAGTGGAGAAGAGCGTGGGCGGTCAGGCCCTGAAGCAGCAGGCCGGCCCCCTGGTCGTCTGACACCTCGTCGGGGAGCGGCACGAGGAAGGCCTCTGGGACGAGCGCCTTCTGGGCATAGCCGCCGTTGTTGATCAGCGCAGCGACCCGGCGGCCGTCAGAGGTGGTCCCGGCGATCTCGGCACCGGGAACCAGCGGAAGTTCCTGCTCGGCCAGGTAGTCGTTGCGGATCGCATGCGTGTCCGCCCAGTTGATCCCGGAGCGCTTGACATCCACGACGACCATCCCATCGGACGGCTCGGGGTCGGGCAGGTCGACCAGCTTGAGCTTCTCTGGGCCGCCGAACTCCTCAATCTGAATAGCCTTCACCCCTCAAGGATATGTCGCTTACCGCCGTAGGGTCGATTGCCTTTGATTCCGTGCGCACGCCGTTCGGCGAGCGCAAGCGGATGCTGGGCGGCTCCGCCGTCCATTTCTCGCTGGCCGCGAGCTTCTTCACCGACGTTCGGGTGGTCGGGCCGGTCGGCGACGACTTCGGCGAGAAGCAGCTCGGCGTGCTCGAGAGCCGCGGCGTGATCACCGACGACATCGAGAGGGTCGAGGGCGGAGAGACCTTCTTCTGGCAGGGCCACTACGAGTACGACATGAACGTCGCGCACACCGACGACACCCAGCTCAACGTCTTCGCGGACTTCGACCCGAAGCTCTCCGACGCCGCGGGCCAGGCGCAGATGCTCTTCCTCGGCAACATCCAGCCTGAGCTCCAGCGGAGCGTCCGGGCCCGTTGCCGCGAAGCCGAGTTCGCCGCGCTCGACTCGATGAACCTCTGGATCGAGACGGCGCGCGACTCGCTGAAGAGCGCAATCGCGGAGGTGGACTGCCTGCTGCTCAACGACGCCGAGATCCGGGAGATGACCGGCGAGCCCAACCTGGCCCGCGCCGCGCGTGCCGCGATGGAGATGGGCCCGAAGGTCGTGGTCGCGAAGCGCGGCGAGTACGGGGCGGCGTTCTTCAGCGGCGACGAGTTCTTCGCGATCCCGGGCTTCATGCTCGAGGACGTCCGGGACCCGACCGGGGCCGGCGACACCTTCGCCGGCGGCTTCCTCGGCTACCTCGACAGCCGCCGGGCGGCCGGGGACTCCCCCTTCGACCACGAAGTCCTCCGCCAGGGAATGGCCTACGGCTCGGTGCTCGCCTCATTCAACGTCGAGGACTTCGGCACCGAGCGGGTCCGGTCGCTGACCCGCGACGAGATCGACGAGCGCCTGCGCGAGTTCCGCCGGATCACTCACTTCGAGGCGGACCCCCAGCATGAATCGGGTCGCTCCTCGGCTTCGCCTGCGTAGCGCCCTCTCATCTAGGTCCCCAGCCGCGCCTCGTCCAGGTCGAGGTCGCGCTGGATGCGCCGGAAGAGGTCCTGCCTGACCCGGCCGTCGTTGCGCATGCCGAGCAGGGTTTCGCGCTCGGTCTTGATCAGGTCCTCTCGAAGCCTCCGGTAGCCGGTCAGGGGGTTCTCGATCGGGAGCTCGGCGTCCTCTCCCTGGAGCGCGGCGACGCAACGTGCGAAGCGCGCCTGATAGAGCTCGCGCAGGCGCTGGACGGCGCTCTCCGAGACCGGGGAGCTCCCGGATTCCAGCTCGTCGAGGCGGTCGAGCGCCGCCTGCGCCGCGCTGAGGCGCGCAACGGCCTCGTCCGGCGCCCAGGGTTCCGTGGTGCTCAGCCCGAGCGCCTTGACGAGCCTGGGCAGCGTCAGGCCCTGGCCCACCAGCGTCACGAAGATCACCGCGACGGTCAGGTAGACGATCAGGTCACGGGAGCCGAAGGTGGCCCCCGAGTCGAGGGTGAGCGGCAGCGCCAGGGCGGCGGCCAGCGAGACGGCGCCTCGCATGCCGGTCCAGCCGATCAGCACGCGCTCGCGCCAATCCTCGCCGCCTCCGGTGTCCCCGAGCCTGGGAAGCAGCCTTCCGAGGGAAACCGGTAGGAACTGCCAGGCGACCCGGACCAGGATCACGACTGCCGAGATCATCAGCCCGTAGCCGACGATCTCCCCGGGCGAGAAGGTTTCCCCGACCTTGCGCAGGATCTCCGGGAACTGCTCTCCCACGAGGACGAAGAGGATCGCGTTGAGGGCGAAGACGAGGACCCGCCAGAAGGATTGGGCATTGAGGCGCATGTCAGCGTCGAAGATGAGATGGGATCGCCAGCCCGAGTAGAGCCCGCTGCTGACGGCGGCGAGCACGCCGGAGGCGCCGACGCCGTCCGCGAGCGCGAACGAGGCGTAGGCGGTGAAGACGGTGAGCAGGATCGCCAGCGGGGCGTCGTCCAGGCGGCGCAGCGCCATCTGGGCCACGGCAGAGACGGCCAGCCCGATCGCCACGCCGCCGATCACCCCGATCACCAGATCGTCGATCGCCTCCCCGGCGGTCAGGGTCCCGGCGACCACGGCGACAACCGCCACCTTGTAGGCGACGAGGGCAGTGGCGTCGTTGATCATGCTTTCCCCCTCCACCAGGGTTGCGACACGATCGGTGACGCCGACCCGCTGGAAGGTTGCGATCGCGGCCACCGGATCGGTCGGGGCGACGATGGCGCCCAGCACGAAGCCCTCGGCCCAGTTGATGCTCGGGATCACGGCCTGCGCCACCGCCGCCACGGCGACCATCGTGGCCAGCGTGAGCCCGATGACCAGCCAGGTGAGCGGCACGATCTCCGCCATCAGCTCCTTCGGCGAGGCCCAGTAGCCGGCGGACTGAAGCAGGGGCGGCAGAAAGACGAGGAAGACGACATCTGGTTGCAGCTCCAGCGTCGGGCCGCCGGGAATGAAGCCGATTCCCAGCCCGCCGAGCACCAGGACGATCGGGTATGGAATCGAGATTGCGTCGGCGAGCCGCACCAGGACGATCGCCGCGGCAACCAGCGCAATCAGGATCTCGATGTCGTTCACGCCGCGAGTCTAAGCTCGTCGATTCTTGGGTCAGCTCACACCACCCATCTCGGCGGAGGATCACGTCGACGGCCCGGATCGGGCGGAGCTCGAGCTGGTCCTGTACGGGGATTTCCAGTGCCCGTACTGCACCGCGGCCTTCCCGATCGTCCACCGGATCCGCGACCAGCTCACCGGGCGCCTGCTCTTCGCCTTCCGCCACTTCCCCCTGCGGGAGATCCACCCCGACGCCGAGCGCGCCGCCCAGGCATCGGAGGCGGCCGCGGCCCAGGGCGCGTTCTGGCAGATGCACGACCGCATGTACGAGTCGCGCGGCGCGCTCGGCCGCGAGGACCTGATCCACTACGGGACCGAGCTGGGCCTCGACACGGTTCGCTTCACCGAGGAACTCGACTGCGAGGTCCATGCGCCACGGGTGCAACGCGACGTCGACAGCGGCCTGGCGAGTGGCGTCACCGGCACGCCCGGATTCTTCGTCAACGGCCGCCTCCACACGGGCTCCTTCGACGCCGCGTCGCTGAGGGCAGCGCTCGAGGCGACCACTCAGTAGCGGATCACGACCATCCCGATCGCCAGGGCGACGACCGCCCAGGAGAGCCCGCGCAACGACGCATCGAGCGGTCCGGAGATCTCCGCCGCCGTCAGCGGGATGACGGTGCCGTCGTCGAGCCGCTGCTCTCCGCTGACGGAGACGGTCTTGCGCCTCAGCCTCCTCACCGGCGTCGAGAGCGTCCTCTGCACGCTGACCAGGCCGAAGCACCCGGCGGCGACCAGGACTCCCGCCACGTCGACCTTCAGGGAGGCGAAGGAGAGCGTGTTCACCCACCACGATGTGAGCGCCGGGAAGGCGGCCCAGGCGAAGGCGAGCCAGAACGCCGTGTGGAAGCGGCCGCCGAAGAGCTCGAGGTTGTAGGCGACGACGAAGAACCCGCCCGCCAGCACGAAGGGAATCAGCGTGGGCGACACGATGATGCAGCCGGCCACCCCGATCCCCATCGCGACCGCCAGTGACCCGGCCGCGAGCGCTTTCAGGGTCAGGTCGGAGAGCTCGGTCTTCAGCGGTCGCCCGTTGAGCTCGTCGAGCGTATGGGCGCTGACTCCGACGGCGAGAAAGAAGGCCACCAGCGTGGCGACGAAGCGGTCGGTGTGGATCTGAGCCGCCGCGGCGGCTCCGAAGCAGACGTTGGCGAGGTTCCAGGCCGTATAGGGCGGATGCAGCACGGTGACGAGATCACGCCAACTGCCGGGGCGCAGGGCGTAGAAGGCCGGGCGCTGTTCAGACACGGGTGCCCCAGATCACGACCCCGCCGCCGAAGCTCATCACCTTCGGCTGGGGCCGCTCGATCCCGGCCGCGCTCCACAGCTCGAGCTGCCGCTCGAGCGGCAGGCGCTCGTAGAGCTCGGTGATGCTGGGCCCCAGGAACCGCCCCACCCCCTGCCAGTCGCTGGAGATCAGACGTCCGAGCGGGGGCATGGCGATGCGCGTGTAGGCGTGCCAAAGCGAGCG
>DASUPK010000139.1:0-15023 GCA_036276255.1 Solirubrobacterales bacterium | reverse complement strand
TGTGGCCGGACAGCGGCTGATGCAGGCGGCCAGCGACATCTTCCTCGGCTGGGAGCGATTCGTCTGGCTGGGCGACGAGCATGACTACTACATCAGGCAGCTCCGTGACTGGAAGGGATCCGCCGACATCGAGGGGATGACGGGCGCCGGCATGGAGCTCTGGGGGCGGATGTGTGGCTGGACCCTTGCCCGCGCCCACGCACGTTCGGGCGACAGGATCGCAATCGCCGCCTATCTGGGGAGCTCGGATGCTTTCGACCGAGCGATCAGGAAGTTCTCGGTCGCGTACGCCGACCAGAACGAACGCGACTACCGAGCCTTGAACGACGCGGTGGCGAGCGGGCGGCTCACCGCGGAATCGGGCGCCTGACCGCGAGCAGCACTGAAGGACTCCTCGGACGTCTAGGGCACCACGGCCGGTGGGAACCGCTGAAGCCCTCAGCCCGTATATCCGTGAGTAGCCGATGTCGCAGGAGAACGTCGAGATCGTGCAGCGCCATGTCGCGGCCTACAACCGGCGTGACTTCGAGGCCCTGAGGAAGCTGAGCCACCCCGAGTTGGAAGTGGACTGGTCGGCGTCTCGGGGATTGGAGGCACGTGTGTACCGGGGCCTGGAAGAGGCCCTGGGCTTCTACGAGGGCTTCCTAGACACGTTCGAACAGGTCGAGATCGAGCCGAGCCGCCTGATCAAGTCCGGTGATTCGGTCGTCGTTCCCAACACCGCCTACGTCCGAGGGCGGGATGGCATCGAAACCGTGGCTCGGAGCACGTTGATCTTCGAGTTTCACGGTGGCCTGGTCGCCCGCATCTGCCTGTATCAGGAAAAGCATGAGGCCCTCGAAGCCGCCGGCGTGCGGGAGGAGGAACGGCGCCCCGGTCGGGGCAGGATTTGACAGACGCATACCGAGGGACGAAACTTGAGGACGAGACTTGACGCGGAGTTGTAGCTCGGCCTCGCTCTGGCGTCGGCAAAGGAGGCTGGCGTGGCTCATAGCCCTAGCCTGACCCGCGGCCCGGAGGACGGGAGCGTGCGGCCGCAGGCGGGCGAGGTTGCGCCGGGGGCATGGCTGCGGCTGGCCGCCCTGGGAGGGGCAGCCGCAACCGCACTCGTTGTGGTCAGCGGTGCCCTCCACCTCGGCCTCCCCCACCGATTGCTCGCGATAGTGGCCCTGCCGCTGCTCGGCGCGGTGGTCGTTGCGGCAGCCACCGCGCATTCGCGGTTGCTGCCATTTTCGGTTGCGGCTCTCCTGCTGTTCGTTGCGGAGAGCGCCTTCGGGGGCGTCGTCGCTTTCGCCGGTCGGCCGGAGTGGTCGGTCGTGCTCCACCTTCTGTTCGCTGGCCTGGCCCTGGCGGCGGCCCTGGTCAGCGCCGCCGTCTCCTTCCAAGGAAGGCACGTACCAGCGGGCGCCTGGCGAGATTACGCTGCGCTGACCAAGCCGCGAATCATGGTGCTCCTGCTGGTCACAGCAGCCGCCGGCATGTTCGTCGGGGCCGGCGGCGCGCCGGACTTGGCGGACCTGGCCATCGTCCTCGCCGGCGGGGCGCTCGCCTGTGGGGGAGCCAGCGCGCTGAACCACTATCTGGACCGGGACATCGACGCCCTCATGGGCGAGCGGACGGCGGACCGGCCGATCGTCGCAGGTCGCCTGATTCCGCCCCGCGCCGTCGAATTCGGGCTCGTCCTCTGGGCCTTCTCATTCGTCCTCCTGGCCAGCCTCGTGAATGCCCTGACGGCGACATTGGCCCTGGTCGGTGGGCTCTTCTACGTGATCGTGTATACACGCTGGCTGAAGCGGTGGACCGTTCAGAACATCGTCATCGGGGGCGCCGCGGGGGCCGTTCCACCGCTGGTCGGATGGGCCGCGGCGACCGGCAATCTCAGCTTGCCGGCGGCTTTCCTCTTCCTCATCATCTTCTTCTGGACGCCGCCGCACTTCTGGTCGCTCGCGTTGCTGATCAAGCGTGAGTACGCCGCTGCACGCATTCCGATGCTCCCGGTCGTAAGCGGGGATCGCGAAACCTCCCGCCGGATTCTCGTGTACTCGCTCGTGCTCGCCACGACCACCCTCCTGCCGTTCCTCTGGCATTCGGTCGGCGATCTGTATCTCGGAGCCGCGCTCGTCCTCGACGCGGTCTTCATCGGTTTGGCGGTGCAGCTGCTGCGTGAAACGAACCCGGCGCGGGCCGGGCGCCTCTTCCACTTCTCACTGCTCTACCTGGCAGTCCTGTTCTCTGCGATGGCGGTCGACACAGTCGTTTCCATCTGACCGCGCCGCCGCCTGATCGCAGCGGTGACAATTCCCTAAGAACCGGTCCCCGGAGTCAGGTGCAGCGCGCGCAGCAGCATGTCGGCGGTCTGCGGCCCCCGCAGGACCGCTGTGATCTTGCCCTGAGCGTCGAGGATGAAGGTGGTCGGCAGGCCGTTCAGCCCATAGTCCTGGCCCGTCGCTCCGTCCCCGTCGATCAGGTTGGGGTACGTCAGGTGGTATTGGCGCAGGTATGCGCGACCGGCGCTGGCGCCGTCTGTCCAGTCGACTCCAACGAGATTCGCGCGTCCGTGCAGCGCTTGAGCCACCCGCTCGAGGTCAGGGGCCTCCTTGTGGCATGGCTCGCACCAACTGGCCCAGAAGTTGATCGCGGCCGGCTTTCCCCGGAGAGACGCGAGGGTCACTTGCGGAGGAACGAGCACTTGCGTCGGCAGCTGCGGCGCACGCCTTCCGGTCCCGAACCGGTTGGATGTGCCGCTCAGCAGCACGACAGCGATCACCGCGACGATGGCCCCGACGGTGATCAGGGTGATGCGCAGGCGGCGGTCGATGGCCCCTACTCCGAAGCCAGGATCGGCACGTCGTGCGCAATCTGCTGGGGCGTGAAGTCGTGCTGATAGAGCGTCGTGATCCGCCCGCTGGCGCTGATCCCGTACACCAGTGCCGAATGCTCGACCAGGTCGGGGTCGCGCTTCGCCGGAGTCGCCGTCGAGAGGATGCTCCAATCGCGCCATACCTTCTCCAGCTGCGGACGGGACCCGATCAGATACTCCATGCGACCGGTCATCCGATGCGCTCTCAGGAAGGCCGCGACTGTTCTTGGCGTATCGCCACGTGGATCCACGGACACGGCGATGATCTGCACCTTGGCGGCCTCCGGTCCGAGCTCGGCTTGAGCATTGTGGAGGTTGCCGACCATCAGCGGGCAGATGTCCGGACAGTGGTCGTAGATGAAGGTCACCAGTACCGCCTTGCCGCGGTACTGGTCGATGGTCACCGGATGGCCGAGCGAGTCTCGAAGGGCAAGCGGCGGGGCCTGCTTCGTCGGCTCGGCACGGACCCCAGCGAACTTGGGGCTCGTGCTCGCCGACACCCCGCCCCCGCCTCCACCGCAGCCACCCAGGACCGCGACGGCGCACGCCGCCACCAGGGTGAGCGTCAGACCCGAGCCTGCGCCTCGAAGCCGTCGGCAAGCATGGTTGACCAAGGCGCTCACAAGTATTGCGCTCCGGCCACGGCGGGAACCCGTGGGCGACCGATCAGCCCTCCGCGGCGAGGATGCGCAGATCCCCGGCCGGCCAGCCTGGCGGGAACGGATAGAGGAGGCCGGCGCGCTCGAAGCCCTCCCGGTCGATGAGATAGACCGGCGCTTTCGCGTTCGCGCCGGCCCCACTGTCATCGACTCGGTACGACCTGAGCACCGGAGCCAGCTGGTCCCTCGAACCGAGCAGCCAGTGCCACGCGGCTGCCGATCCCAGGCCCCAGCGAGCGACGGCCGCCCGGGTTGATGCGGGCGTGTCGTGGGACGGGTCGCGGCTCACGATGAGCAGCGCCGGCCGAGCGGGCGGTGGGAGCAGCCGGAGTGCCGTGCGCAGCGACCGGGCCTCCGGGGCGCAGGCTCGGCGGCAGCGCGAGCTGAAGAAGGCGAGCATCACGGTGCGGCCGCGCAGCGAGACCAGGGAGACCGGTCGGCCGCTCTGGTCCGGAAGCCGGAAATCCGGGGCGGGCCTCTCCCCGGGATTCCAGGTCGCCTGGCCGTGCAGCCCCGGCGGATTGTCCTGCCCGCTCGAGCCACCTCCGGAGTTCAGCGCGTGGATCGCGACTCCGGCACCGACCCCGGCGACGACAGCCGCCAGGACGACCAGGCCGCCTGTCCGGAGCCCGGCCCGGCGGCCGCTCATCGATCCGGGGCGGACCGATGCGCCGGCGTCACTCTGGGTGGCGCCGGATCAGCAGCAGCATGTACCAGGCCAGGACCGCCAGGAAGATGAAGAGCGGGATCGCCCAGGTGAGGACGCCCTGTCCAGCGACCGTGATGGCGATGATGTTCGACGGGAGCGGCATCCTGTGTTCTCCTAGGTCATGGGTTTCCAGCGAGCGCGCGGGCACGGGGAGCCGGGTCGCGCGCACGCTCGGGCTCGAGCCAGCGGTAGATGATGAAGATGATTGCAATCGTGAACGGGATCGAGCCGGGCACCCACATCACCCCGGCGGCGAGCTGCTGGTCCGTGAGCGCGCTGATCCCGCCGGGTCGGGTCGCCTCCGCCGCATAAAGGGCATACAGGGGCGAGCTGGCGAAGGCGAGGACGATCGCGAGCAGCCAGCTGACCACCATCGCCGAGACAACGTAGAGGGCTCGGACTGCGTCGGGGAGCGGCGATCGCCAGGGCGGCGAGTCGATCACGCGCGTCCAGAAGAGCAGGCCCGTACCGAAGAAGAGCGCGTGCTCAGCGGCGTGAACCAGCGGAGAGCGCAGGGTCGCGTCGTACGCGAACGGGATGTGCCAGAGGGCGAGTGTGACCGAGAACAGCAGCCAGGAGGGGACCGGATCGCCGAGGAACCGCGCCGTCCGGCGCAGGCCGTCCGACCAGCGACCTTGGGTGACTTCGTGCGCGACCCGCCGGCGAAAGCCGAGCGGGAGGCCCCGCCACATCCTGTTCCATGGCCGGGCCAGCGCCAGCAACGGAGGAGCGACGAGCAGCAGGAGCACGTGCTGGAGCATGTGCGCCCACTGGAGCTTTGCGGCCCAAGCGTCGATCGGCGATGCGAGGGCAACGACGATGGTCGCGAGCCCGGTGATGAAGGCGGCTATTCGCCAGCGCCGAGCCGCTGATGGCCGCGGCCGCACCCCGCGGCCCCCCAGCCAGTAGAGCCATGCGGCGAGGACCACCCAGAGGAGCGCCGGGTCGGTGGTCCAGCTCAAGGGCAGCGTCGCCGTGGGCAAGGCTCAGAGCAGGTAGAGGATCGCCCAGGAGAGCACCCCTATGCCCGCCAGGAGGCCCCAGTAGAACGCCGCGTCGGCCAGCCCGGGAGGCACGGTTGCCTCGTCCGCGCCTCGATTGCGCACCCCCTCGGCGAAAAGGACCTCGACCCAGTACATGGTCAGGATCACGAAGACGACGAAGAGGGTGGTCCAGCCGATGAACACGCTCGCGTAGCCGCCGTCGGTCGGGCTGAAGTGGAGATTCGCGTATTCGAACACCTGCACCAAGCAGCCGGCGAGCCCGAGCACGAGTGCCGTTCCCGCCGCGGCCAGCCAGCCGCGGTTCTCACGCGCCGCCCAGGACGCGTAGGCCAGGGCGCCGGCGCTGGCGACGAGAAGGAGGACGATTGCGACCCCGTACCTCTGCGGCGGGTCGACACCCGCCGGGCGCCAGAGGTTGCTGTTGTTGAGCGAGTGCAGGTAGAAGTACGCGAACACGAACGCCGCGAAGAACATGATCGTCGTCCCGGCGATCACGCGGGCGCCGAGCCAGAGATTCCGCTCGTGGACCTCCGGCGGCTCGTCGAGCGGCCCGTCCGCCGAGCTCTCTTGCCGTCCTCTTCCTGGGAGCTTGACCATCGCTATCCGGGGGCCGCCGCCGGTGCCTTCGCGGGTCTGGGCGGCGGGGGTGGGGTTCCGTAGTCATAGGGCTCCGAGTCGATCACCGGAACCTTGTCGAAGTTGTGCACCGGCACCGGCGTCGGCACCTGCCACTCGAGCGACTTGGAGTCCCACGGATTCGGCTCCGCCGGCTTGCGGGCGATCACAAGCGAGTAGAGGACGTTGGCCAGGAAGACCAGCATCGACAACCCGAGGACGAAGGCGGACACCGACACCCAGATGTTGATCGGCTGGAGGCTCGACGCATAGGTGGACACTCGCCGCGGCATCCCCAGCAGCCCGGCGGCGAAGAGCGGGGCAAAGGTGGAGTTGAAGGCGATGAACATCGCCCAGAAGTGGACTTTTGCCAACGCCTCGTTGAACCGAAGCCCGGTCATCTTCGGCACCCAGTAGTAGATAGCGGCGAAGAAGGCGAAGACCAGGCCGCCCATGATCGTGTAGTGGAAATGAGCCATGACGAAGAAGCTGCCGTGGGTGCTCACGTTGCTCGGGGTGTCCGACAGGAATACCCCCGTGATTCCGCCGATGAAGAAGTTGAAGAACCAGGCGAGGCAGAAGAGCATCGGGACCGTGTAGCGGATGCTCGCCCGCCAGAGTGTCGCCATGCCGCAGAGGAAGATGAACCCGGTGGGCACCGAGATCACCTCGGTGGACAGCATGTAGAAGGGCCGCAGGGCCGCGTTGATGCCGCTGACGAACAGATGGTGCTGCCAGACGAAGAAGCTCAGCAGCGCCACGCCTAGCATGCCTGCGACCGCCAGGCGATAGCCCCAGAGCGGCTTGCGAGCGAACACGGGGACCAACTCGAGGATGATCCCGAACCCGGGCAGGGCTAATACGTAGACCTCCGGATGGCCGAAGAACCAGAACAGGTTCTCGTACAGGTAGGGGCTGCCTCCCGAGGCGGTCTGGAAGAACGAGGTCTGCGCGGTCCGGTCGAGCCCCACCATCAGGAGGACGGCCGCCAGGACGGGCGCCGCGAGGACCATCAGGCCCGATGTGGAGAGAGCTCCCCAGCAGAAGATGGGCAGCCGCCCCCAGGTCAACCCGGGTGCCCGCATGGTCACGATCGTCGCGATCAGGTTGAGCCCGAGTAGCGTCATCGAGACCCCGACGAGGATGAAGAAGATTATGTACGAGTCCATTCCCATGTTCGCCTGGACGTTCAGTGGCCCGTAGCCCGTCCAGCCGGTGGGAAGGCCGCCGAAGAAGACGGCGCTTGTGAGGATCGCCCCGGCCGCCATCAGCAGCCAGAAGGTGAGTGACTCGATCCGCGGGAAGGCCATCCGCTTCGCACCGATCATCAACGGGACGAAGTAGTTGGCGAACGGGCCGAGGACGCCCGAGGTCATGATCCCCATCATCATCGCGCCGTGCAGGCTGACGATCGTCAGGTAGTTGCCGGCGCCGAAGAGCTGGGGCGAGGGGCGGAGGAGCTCGGCCCGGATCAGCATCGCGTTCACTCCGCCGATGAAGAAGAAGATGCCGATCCCGAGCAGGTACTGCAACCCGATCACCTTGTGGTCGGTACAGAGGCCGAAATAGCGGCGGATGCCGCCTTCCTCGTTCTCGTGGTGTGACGGCTCCCGCCCGGTCATCCTCGCCAGCGGGTACCTGAGGAACCCGAGCCCCCCGAGGAAGCCGACGACGAAGAACAGGTACGCCAGGAAGAGCGCTATGTCGTTCTGCCCCGTGTCCGCGACGTACTCGTAGTTGGTGAAATGGATCTGGTGGCCCAGCCACCAGCCGAAGTAGAAGCCGACGATCCCGAGCAGGATTCCGCTGACCACGTTGAAGCCGATCAGGCCACGCAGGGGGGAACGGGCTGTCCGTTCGGTGTTCATCCGGCCCTCCTATGGGGAGCGGGGTTGTAGTGGGACCTGAACTTCGGAAGGGCGCCGGTCCCCGGGCCGAACGCCACCTGGGCGCGGTGGATCCAGGCGAGGAAGCTCCCGTCGCTCATCACCTCGCCGGTGTCGAACATGTGCCCGTGGAAGAGCCCGCAGAGCTCAGCGCAGCGAATCGAGAAGCTGCGGACCTCGCTGGGGCGCACGTAGGCGACGTTGTCGACCCCCGGATTGGCGTCTGCCTTCACCCCGAGGTCGTGCGCCCAGAACGAGTGGATCACGTCGAGCGAGGTGACGTGCAGCGCGATGTTCCGGTCGACCGGGAGTGCCAGGTGGGGCGTCTCCACGCCCCCGAAGGTCGGGTAGCGGAAGGTGAACTCCCACTGCTGGGCGATCACCTGAACCGGTAGCACACTGCCCGACGGCTTGGCGACCGGGTCCGGGCCCTGCCCGCCGCCGGCGCCCTCGTCGAACAGCCGAATGGTGCCGTAGGCCGCCAAGAGGAGCACGATCACTGAGGTCGCCGCCAGCCAGGTGGTCTGGATGCCTCGGTGGTCACGGATCGCCAGCCCCTCCTCGGGCCCCCCGTCCCGCCGGCGGAAGACGATCAGCGCGTAGGTGAAGAAGACGATCATCAGCGCGGCGATCGGCGTCACGACCCCGAGCAGCACGGCGTTGTCCGTCACCTGTCCGGAGGCCACGTTGGAGCCGTTGCCCGGCGGCAGACCCGGCGCCCATACCAGAACCACGATGGGCGTGGCGATGATGCTGAGCGCGGCCCACAGGATCAGGATCCGTCTGAAGTGTGGGGGCTCGGGCATCGTCGCTCGGGCTCAGACCACGTGCAGGAAGCCGTCCATGTAGCCGATCGTCTGCATCGGCCCGCCGAAACCAGTGAAGAAGCCGGCCGCGCAGGGCACGAAGCATTGCCACCGTATCCACCCGTGCTTGCCGGTGCGCATCGTGAAGGTGACGGTCTCGTGCGCTTGGCTGAGGGAGCACGGCATCTCCTCGCACTGGTTGGGGGCGTCGTCGGCGACGCCCTTGATTGGGATCACGATCCCCAACTCCGGAACGGTGAAGGTGTGGGAGGCGGCGTCAGGGGAGATGTTCTTCACCGTCTTCCCGTCCAGCTGCATGGTCCCGCCGACCGTTCCCTGGACCTGGGAGAGGAACGGATTACGCAGGCCGCTTTCGCCGTCGAAGTTGAGGATGGTGATGTGCACCAGGGAGTGGGCGGGCACATCGAAGGTCGTCGTGTGCTTCCACTGACCTCCCTCCCGCACGAGATATGAGACCCAGGTCGGCTGTCCGCCGAGCTTTCCGACCGCCGGAGTCGTGCCCAGTGTGAGCTGCGCCTGGGCCGGCCCGGCCTGCTGCGCCGAGACCGGAGTCGGAGCGCGCACGAGCTTGTTGACGTAGAGCCCGATCGCGAGTGCAACGATCACGGTCCCCACGACGATTGCGAGCCACCGCGCAGCGACGGAATTCACTCCATCGACTCTCCTTCCGCGTCACCTCGAACACGGAGAGCGCCGAGGGAACGCAGCAGGGGAATCTATACCCGTGTCAAGACGCAGTCAAGAATGGACGCGTTTCCTCGGCCGACTTGCGCGAATCTCGCCCAGCGGAGGATCGATGACGACGAGCGGCTTGCTCGGCGGCTCCGGACGTGGCCCTCGCCGGCCTCCACCGCCGCCACCCCCTGCACCGTCGTCCCCCTTCTCCGCATCGAAGCGCCGCACGCAGAGGACAAGGCCGACGAAGACGGCGCTGCCAAGCATCGACAGCAGGAAAACAAACATGCCTGAGAGTATGCCGCCCGACGTGCGAGAGAGCGCGCCCGACAGGATTCGAACCTGTGACCTGGCTCGGCTGGAACCGGTCCCGTCTGTTGCCCTTTTGTTGCCCTGGCCGATGCGCGAGGGCCTGTACCAATGGTTTGACCGACGAACTCGTCTGATCGTGTCGCCGCCAGCGATGTGCCCCCCTCAACCAGGACCGCCCTTCCGCGCGGCTCCCGATTAGGCGGCGAGGGCGGTCTGGGTCGCAACCACGCCATCCTCCTGCAGGCGGCCGATCTCAGCATCGCTGAGGCCGAGCACCTCCGCGAGCACCTCGTCGGTGTGCTCGCCGAGTAGTGGGGCGCGGCGCACCGGCACGCGCTCGACCTGACCGAACTCCAGCGGCGAGCCCGCCATCAGGTGCGAGCCGATCCCCGGCTGCTCGACCTCGTCGAACATCGGGTTTTCGGTCGAACAGCGCGGATCTCCGTCGACGAGCTCCATGAACGTCTGGTAGGGGCCCCAGCAGACCCCGTGCGCGTCGAAGACCTCCCGGATCTCGTCCAACGTGCGGGCGGTGGTCCATGGCTTCAGCGTCGCGCCGATCACCTCGCGTGCGACGAACCGATCCCCTTCATTGTCTAGGTCAACATCGAGCATCCGCTCCAGGGCCTCAAAGACCTCGCCGAGACCGGTCGCCTCGACGAGGCTCCTCCACTGGCGCAGGGTCAATGCCACGACCATGATGCGCTGACCCCCCTTGGTCAGGAAATCGCGGCCGAAGGCCCCGTAGAGGTAGTTGCCGTCCTTGGGTCGCTCCCGGCGGCAGATCTGCGCCTCGGCGATCTTGCCGAGGTTGCCGACCATCGCGAAGGCGACGTCGGACAGCGCCACCCTGACCAACTGGCCCTTGCCGGTCCGAGTCCGGTGCCGTTCGGCCGCCAGTATCCCGCCCGCGGCCAGCGTGCCCGTGATCGCATCCCAGGCCGGCAACAGGTGGTTGAAGGGAACCGAGAGGTGCCGTGGGCCGGTGGCCCACGGAAACCCGGTGGCTGGGTTGACGGTGTAGTCCACCGCGGAGGAACCATCGTAATTGCCGTTGATGCTGACCATGACCAGATCCTCTCGGCCCCCCCGCAGCGCCTCGTAGTCGAGCCAACCCCGGGCCGGGAAGTTGGTCAGGAAGAGACCCGCCTCGTCACCGGGAGCGGTGATCAGGGCGGTCGCGAGTTCCTTGCCTGCGGGCGATCGGAGGTCCACCTGGATCGAGCGCTTGCCCTTGTTCATGCCCGCCCAGAAGAGACTCTTGCCGTCTTCGGTCACCGGCCAGCGGTGTTGATCGAGGCCCCCGCCGATCGGGTCAAAGCGGATCACATCGGCGCCGAGCTGCGCCAGCGTCATGCCTCCCAGGGGCGCCGCCACGAAGGCGGAGCCCTCCACAACCCGCATGCCGTCCAGAATTCCCATCTCGCGACCCCTTTCCACTACCTAGGCCATCAATCCGACGAAGCTCCAGTCGAGAACCTCGGCAATCTCATCACTCTCGAAACGATCCGCCTGCACCCGAGCGCGCAGGTCGACCAGGCCTCCGCCCTCCTCGAGCCGTTGCGCCCCCTCGACGGTGAGTTCGGTCGCCAGGACGTCGCCCTCGAACACCGGAGCGAGGTGGTCGCAGCCATGCCAGGCGACGATCGTGACCAGATTGGGAATCGCTCGCGTGGCCTGCGCTGCCGCCACGGCGATTGTGTAGCCGCCGTAGACGAGCCGGCGCCCATGCGCGCTCGCCCCGGGGTCGGTGTGCGCCTTGGCTAGGTTAAGGGTGAGTCGGGCCAACTCCGGCGCCGAGCTCACGGTGTCGCGGCCGCCGACCTCGAACGTCGTTCCGAGCTCGATGTCTTCGAAGTGCGTCCCGGGGATACGGTCTCGGAAGCGGTCGAGCCTCCATTTGCCGGGGATGGCGCCAGCGACCCGCTCCGGGTCGAGCTCGTCGGGGATCTCCTCGAAACGGTCGGCGTGACCGGTCTCAGCCGTCGGGTCTCGCAGCGGGATCATCGGGCAGCGCCAGAAGTCGAGCACAATCTCGCCGCGCTGGTTCTCCGTCCGGATCCGCAGGGCGACCAGTCCGCTCGCGCTGCCGTCCTCCCGGGCCCGGTTCTGCTTCAGCCCGACGACCTCGGTTTGGGTCCGCAGCGTGTCACCGATATGAACCGGATGGAGCAGCACCAGGCCCCGGTAGAAGAGGTTGCCCAGAACACGCTGGGTCGGCCCGGTCGACTGACCGATGGCAACATCACAGACCAGGTTCGGATGCGCCAGGGCCCGGTCCCGTGCCGTGACCGCGGCGCTCAGCTCGGCGTCGAGCGGCAACCTCAACCTGTCTCCGAGCAGCGCCTGATGGAGGGCCGCATGGCCGGATGTGAGCGTGAGCGCGGGCGCTTCGTCGAAGACGTCGCCAACCTCGAAGTCCTCGAAATGTGGACCGTCGCTGACGATCCGCTGCCTCGCTTCCAATTCTCCTCCTCGACGTGACCGCGCCGTCCCGATCCGAGGCTTGTGGCACGAGGCACGTGAGGCTAGCTGATTCCGAGACTATGCTCGCGAGGCGTGAGATCCCGCCGCTCCTGCCTCTCGGTTCCCGCCTCTTCGGTGAAGATGCTCGCCAAGGCGCGGTCGCTGCCAGCCGACGAGATCGTGATCGATCTCGAGGACTCCGTCACGCCGGACGCGAAGGAAGCGGCGCGATCCGCAGCCTGCGCTGCCATCGCCCAGGACTGGGACGGCCGGTCCGTGGCGGTTCGCGTCAATGGAACGGGCACCGAGTGGTGGGAGCGTGACGTGACCGAGCTCGCCAAGGCCGGCGGCGGCGCGCTTGGCAGCCTGGTGATCCCGAAGTGCGAGGCGGCTGCCCAGATCTGCGCAGTCGAGCACCTGCTCGAGGGAACGGAGGGCGGCGCTGGCTTCGACCGGCCTCGTGTCGGTCTGCAGGCGCTGATTGAGACCGCCGCCGGGCTCGTCCGCGTGGGCGAGATCGCCGGCGCTGGTTCGCGGCTCGAGACGCTGATCGTCGGCTACGCCGATCTGGGGGCCTCGCTCGGTCGTCAGCCGGAAGGTCGGTATCCGGGTGACCGCTGGCACTGGGTGCGCGAGACCGTGCTCGTCAACGCTCGCGCCGCCGGCCTGACGGCGATCGACGGGCCGTACCTGGACGTCTCAGACGAGGATGGGCTTCGGTCCTCCGCCTCGAGCGCTCGCGCCCTGGGCTACGACGGAAAGTGGGCGATCCACCCGAGCCAGCTCGACCCGCTCAACGAGATCTTCTCCCCGACGCCGGAGGAGTTAGAGCGCGCCTCCGCCGTGCTGGAGGCACTGGAGGCCGCCGGGGATCGAGGCGCCGTGCAGCTGGATGGCGAGATGATCGATGAGGCCAGCCGGAAGCAGGCCGACCAACTGATCGCGCGGGGCAAGGCGGCGGGCATCAGCAGCACGAGGTCGTAGTCCCGCTCCGCCAGGCGGCGTGCGAACGAAACGTCTACGAGTTCGATCAGGGCTCGCGCGAGATGCGCGACTTGCCAGGGCAAGGGCGCCAACCTCGCCGGGGCGAAGCGGGAGCGAGGAGGGTTGCGGACACGTCGCGCCACCGATACGGTCACGGACCCATCGACGCGATCGGAAGGAGGTGGCGCCGGATGGGCGATCACCAGGTTCACGAGGAACATGACCACGAGCACGGGCCCGATTGCGGACACGTCGCGATCAGCCACGAGGGCCACGTCGACTACCTGCACGACGGCCATCTGCACCATCCGCACGGGGACCACGTCGACGAGCACTCAATCGCGATCGATGATGCCCATCCCGCCGGCTGCACGCCTGATCACGATTGCGGCGGACACGAGGCCGGCCACACCCACGGCCCCAGCTGCGGACACGAGGCGGTGCCGCACGGAGACCACGTCGACTACCTAGTCTCCGGGCACCTGCATCATCCGCACGAGGGCCATTGCGACGATCACGGCGCGGTCGAGGTTGCCTGAGCCTCGCCGCAGGCCCGCTTTGATCGGCCCCGGCTGCGCCTTGGATCAGGCGCTAGCTTTTCGCGCAAAGGACCAGAGGCTTCACCTGGGTACCGCCGCTGGTCCAAGGCGGTAGTTCGTACTAGGCTGCCAGCAGGTTCGCTTTCTGCTTGCACTCAGGAGCACGGTGTCCACCTCGCCCGCAGACTTCAACGATCAGATCATCGAGGAGTTTCGTGCCAACGAAGGTCGCGTCGGCGGCATGTTCGAGGGGAGCTCGCTGCTGTTGCTGCACCACACTGGCGCGAAGTCGGGCAAGAGCCGCATCAACCCGCTCGGCTACCTGAGTGACGGCGGACGCTACGTCGTGTTTGCCTCGAAGGCCGGAGCGCCGACGAATCCCGACTGGTACCACAATCTCAAGGCCCGCCCCAACGTCACGATCGAAGTCGGGACCGACACGATCGATGTCGTCGCCAGCGAGGCGACCGGCGAAGAACGCGAGCGCCTCTTCCGCACGCAGGCCGAGCGCGTCCCGCAGTTCGCCGAATATGAGAAGCAGACCGAGCGCGTCATCCCAGTGATCGTCTTGACGCCTACCGGCTGAGCGCCGCCCGTTGCTGCTTCGCGTGAAGCGGACCTCTCGGCGGTAGCACAGGAACTTCCCGGAATAGCCGCTTGAACGAGAAGCGGCGCATTGCATGCGAGCCGCGCTACCCGTCGGTCTTGAGCGCTCGGGGAGCAAAGAAGGCGAACGGCCCCCGGAGGGACCGCCGCTCGACGCGACTTATTGGTCGAGGACTCCCTTACTTGGACCCGCTGTCCTCGGCGTCCTTAGCCTCGCTGACCGCCCATCCCACGCGCTCGATCAGTTGGGCCGCGTGGTGATCGCTGGCCAGGTGCTCCGGCTGAACATCCTCGTAGAGGAGGACGTTGGAGTCTTGCTGGATGGTGCCGTTGCTCTGCACGATGATCGCTGGCATAGCTTGTTCCTTCCTATCGAAGTGGATTGCGTTCCCTCTGGATTGGGTCGCAGGGAAGGAAGAAGGGAAACCCCGCGGAGTGAGTGATGCGGAGGCCCCGGTGGGATGGCCCTTGCTTAACACGGAGCCGCTCAAGCACCTTAGCGCGCGGTTCCTAAGTTCTAAGTAATCGGTGGAGGGTCCACGGAGGGCATCGTTGGTGGGTGTGGTTGACCAGGTCGGTTTAGCGGATGCGCAGCTCATTCGTTCCGACCCTCCCCCGCGCATGGAAAAGCAGCAGTCCGGAGGGAACCCAACGTGCATCGGATTCGGCCCGACCTCCGTCGGGACCAGGCCGTGCCGACGACCAAAGGAATGCTAAGGGTGGCGGTCGGGCTCTTAGAGTCCGTGCGCGAAGGTGTCAGCGGCTCTAATGTTTCGCGACGCGACGTGCATGAACGGCCCTGGTGCAGGCCGCCAGGCGGTCCGAATGGCCGCGTTCGATGCTCTTACCGGAGCGGCCTGGTGCTCCTGAGCCAGTGGGCC
>DASUPK010000138.1:0-4568 GCA_036276255.1 Solirubrobacterales bacterium | reverse complement strand
GGGGCCACGGTCACGCGGTAGCGGAACGCCGCCTTGGTGCCGACGCGGCCCGGGTTGACGGTGTCGGCGCCCGAAACGACGTGGTCGTTGATCCCGTCCTTCGGGTACGGCGTCGTCGCACCCGACCCGAAGACCCGCGGCGCGTTCGTCTCGTTCTCGCAGAACAGCGCCTCCGGCCGCGCGCCGTCGGGGCCGGGGCCCGCCTCGAACCGGTAGCCGGCGAGCGCGTGGTCCGCGACGACGACCGCCGAGCCGTCGCCTTCGAGCCTCGGACGCTGCGCCTCCTCGGCCCATGACCAGGTGTTGCGGAACCACAGCGTCGGCAGCACGTCGATCGTCGCCTCGTCCGGGCCGTGGTTCTCGAGCCCGATCCGCATCAACACCTCGGTCGGCGACGCCTTCGCGTACGTGACGTCGACCGACCAGAAGCGGTCCTCGTCGAACGCGCCCGTATCGAGCAGCTCGAGCTCGGGATCGTTCAAGCCGCGGCCGTGGTGGACGAGCTGCTCGTAGGGGAAGGCGACCTGCGGATAGTGGTAGCGCCACTTCAGCAGCGCGTGGCTCGGCAGCCCTTCGAGATACCACCAGTACTCCTTGACGTCCTCGCCGTGGTTGCCCTGGGGCCCGGTGAGACCGAACATCCGCTCCTTCAGGATCCCGTCCCGCCCGTTCCAGAGGGCGAGCGCCAGGCAGAGGTCGTGCCGGATGTCGGAGATCCCGGCCATGCCGTCCTCGTTCCAGCGGTATGCCCGCGAGCGAGCGTGGTCGTGCGGGAAGGAGTCCCAGGCGTCCCCGCTCTCGGAGTAGTCCTCACGGACCGTGCCCCACGCACGCTCGCTCAAATAGGGGCCCCACTCATACCACGGGTTCGCCGAGAAGAGATCGTCCTCAGCGCGTCCGGTCGCCTCGGCCAGCCGAGCGTGCTCAGCGGTCACCGTGTCCACGGTCGTCTTTGGCACTGGTTACTCCTCCAGGGAATCGAGTTGGTCAGGGCGCCGTCAACTGGTCTGCGGCTCGGGTTTCCCAGGAAGCAGGAGGGCCGCCACAAGCCCGACGAGCGTAATCACTGCGAGCGCGGCCATCGCCCAGCCGTACGCGGCGTTCCCCGTGGCGACGACCGAGACCAGGATGGTGCCGGCGATCGCCGTGCCGAACGACGAGCCCAGGTTGGAGACGCTGCGCGACAGTCCCGAGATCTCCCCCTGGAGCTCCTCGGGGAAGCTCGACTGCACGACGTTCACGGAAGGAGTGAGCATCACGCCCACGCCGAGGCCGAGCAGCAGCAGCCCGGGCACGAACGCCCAGATGCTGTCCGACGCACGGACGAGGCCGAGCAGGAGCGCGATTCCGGTGAGGGTGACGACGAAGCCGGCGACGATCAGCGTTCTCTGCGGGAACCGCCTCGCCAGTCGTTCGGCGGCGAGCGACGAGGCGAGAATTCCGAGCGTCGCTGCAGTAAAGACGACGCCCGTCTTGATCGCGCTGTACCCGCGAACCTCCTGCAGGAAGACGGAGACGACGAACGACGAGCCCAGGAGGATCAGCCACTGGATGTTCTGCGTGACGAGCGCCAAGTTGCACGTCCGGTTCTTGAACAGGCCGGTCGAGAGCAGCGCCTCCTTCCCCGCACGCTCCCGGGAGCGGATGAAGAAGAAGAACGCCAGCAGGAAGAGCGCGCCGATCACGAGGAAGATCGCCAGCAGGCCATTGTCGCTGCCGGCCTGAAGGATCCCGAACACGATGCAGAACATGCCGGCCCCCGACAGGATCGCGCCGACGGCGTCGAATGGGCGGGTCGGGTCGGGAGCGAGCGGATCCTCTAGGCGGCGGCTCAGCAGGACGATCGTCCCGACGACGATGGCCTGGAAGACGAAGGCGGCGCGCCAGCTGATGCCCGTGGTGATCACGCCTCCGATCAGGGGCCCAGCGGCTGCGCCGATCCCTCCCAGCCCGCTGATCACACCGAAGGCCCAGGCGCGCGAGGTGAGCTCGGTGAACCAGAGCGTCGCGAGGATGTAGACCGGCGGGATCAGCAGCGCAGTGCCAACGCCCTCGAGCACCGAGTTGCCGAGGATCAACACCCCGAGGTTCGGCGAGACCGCGCTGATCAGGGTGCCGGCGCCGTACAGCATCAGGCCCCACATGAAGCACCGCTTGCGGCCCCAACGGTCGGTCAGCTTGCTGCACGGGATCATGAGGATGGCCATGATCAACAGGAACAACGTGATCACGGTCTGGACGCCCTTGACGGTCGTGTCCAGGTCATCGCTGATGTCCGTGATCATCACGTTCATGTTCGAGCCCGCGAAGCTGCAGATGAACTGGGCGAGCGCGAGCGGAACGATCAGGCGCCGCGCCGCAGCGACCGAACGCTCGGGAGTCAGGACACGGCTCACAGCGGCCGGGTCGTCAGTCACGTGGATCCGCCTCGAGTGGCGTCAGGTTGAAGAGGTGCCACGCCCATGGCTCGAGGGCGACGTAGAGGCCGTCGCGGAGGTCGTCGCCGCTGCGCTGGTAGCGCTCGCCTCCGGCTGCGTCGTCGAGCTGCCAAGCCCGCCCGCGCAGCTCGTCCCAGGGCAGCGAGACGTGGCCTGACGCGGAACCACCGCTCAGGTTGACGACCACGAGCTTGCGGGACTCGCCGCGCCAGCCCCAGGCGGCGAGGTTCTCCCAAGTGTCGTTGCCGTCCCAGCCGCTGCGCCCGCCGAGCTGCCACTCGCCGTCACGGAAGACGTCGTCGCCGAGCGCTGCCAGCAGCAGCTCGTAGAACGCCCTCAGGTCGGGGTCGGCCGGCTCGTCCGGCCGGCGTGCCAGGAAGACCGGCAGGTGCACGGTCCGGCCCTCGAGCTGGCCCTCGTGGACGAGCCGCGCCCCGGTCTGGCTCAGCGTCGTCACGGCGGCGGCCCGCGCCTGCGCGCGCGAGAAGGTCGCCGCCGCACGAGGCTCGTCGTGGTTCTCGATAAAGCGAACGAGTCGCTGCTGGTAGGCCAGCTCGGCCGTGAGGTGCCCGTACACGGCCCCCGCCTGATCGGCAGCAAGGCGGTCGTAGAGCCGCTTGTCGTAGCAGTAGTCGAAGCCCTGTTGCTGGAGCGCCCATTCGAGGTCCCAATAGGCCTCGGCCGCGAAGACGAACCCGGGATGGAGGTTCCTGACGGCCGGGATCACGCTCGGCCAGTAGTCGTCGGCCGGTCGCGGCCCGGCGCGGTCGCCCCAGGTCCGCTCGAAGATGTCGTTCATCATCAGCATCGCCATGTCGCAACGGACGCCGTCGCACTGTGCGGCGATCGAGCCGAGCGTCTCCACGACCGCGGCCCGCAGCTCAGGCGAGAAGGCGTTCAGCTGGACGACGTCCGGCCAGGCCGGGAAGTACGGATCGCGACCGTTCGCCAGGACGCGGCCGCCGACGCGCACGAACGATCCCGGATCGCGCTCGAGGTCGTCGTCGCCGCCGCGGACGAAGTACTCCGGATGCGCGTCCGTCCACGGATGGTCGGGGGCGACGTGGTTCGGCACGAAGTCGAGGATCAGGCCGACTCCGCGCTCCGCCAGCGCTGCGCGCGCCGCGGCCAGTCCCTCCGGCCCGCCCAGGTGCGCATCGACCCGGTAGTCGCGGATGCAGTACGGCGAGCCCACCACGTCCTCGGTCACGAAGTCGGGCAGCGCGCGCCGGAAGCTCTCGAGCAGTCCCTCATTCTCGAGCGCGACAGCGATTCCAGCCGGGCTGCGCTCCCAGACGCCCATCAGCCAGACCGCGTCGAACCCGAGCTCCGCCACTGCGTCCCACTCGCGCTCGGGGACGCCGGCGAGCGTGACCAAGGCTCCCTCGCGTCGGCTCAGCGCATCGAGCCAGACCCAGGTGTTGATCTCGTAGATGAACGGATGTCTGCGCATGCCGTCGGCAGTCTCAGCGGGTGGGCGTCTAGCCCGGCTGCGCGACGCCGCTCCTCGGCGACATCAGAGAGCCGATGATCCAGAACAGGGGAGGAAGAACCCGAGGACGAACATCAACCCAGTGACCCTTTCTCAGCGTCATCAGCCCCATCGTGAAGATCAGAACGAGATACAAGAAGGCGAAAAGCCCTCCGAAGGCCCACCAGATGACATCGTCTCCTCGGTCGTTGCTGTCCGACACCAAGCGCTGGTCGTGGCAGCGTTGCCGGCAAGCTGCAGTCGACCATCCCGCATGGTCGGTTGCATCACCCAGACCGGATGAAGCCGATCCGCTTCGACCGCTCCGTTCGGGCTCAGGCGCCTGACCTCGCGGCGGATATATGCGAGTGGCCCGCGTCGCGGCCAAGGTCGGCATCAGCTCGGCGGAGGTCGCGCTCGCCTGCGTCGGCAGCCGTCCCGCGGTCACCTCCACGCTCATCGGACCCCGCACCATCGAGCAGCTGCGGTCCAATCTCGCCTCGCTCGAGATCACGCTCGCGCCCGAGCAGCTCGCCGCTCTCAATGAGCCCTCGACGCCGTCCCTCGCTTTCCCCGCCGCCATCACCGGCGAGATCACCCCGATACCGAGGCCTTCGAGTTTCTGGCGCCTTCTTGGCGCCTCTTGAAGGTCCGAATGG
>DASUPK010000137.1:0-4061 GCA_036276255.1 Solirubrobacterales bacterium | reverse complement strand
GTCACACACTCGGCACGCCGCCGAGCATGCGACACCGAACGTTACCCATATCCGCATATCGCGGGGCCAATGGGAGTAGCCTCGAACGAGGCGGCGTGGCGTTGCCCTCACCAGACCCCCAGGATGCCTCGCGCTCGTTGGGTCTTCCCGCAACTCTTCCCTTCGCGCTAACTCGTCTGACCGAAGAGGGGCGGCAACCGATTTGCCTGGAGGTTTGCCGTTTCCCCGCAAGATTCAGTGCCTCGGCCTGCCAAGGGTGAGACCCTCGCGCAGATCTCGACCGGCCTCGTCCAGCTTCACTCCCGCTTCTACGGGAAGGGACCGACGAAGGCGAAGACCCATCAGGTCGACGACACGGTCGTCTCGATCCTCCGGGGCGGGTTCACCAGAGTCGAGCGCACCCTGCTCGACACCGGTCAGGTCGAGCCCGTGTACCAGATGCGGCGCAGCTTCCAGCAGGCGATGGAGGCCGAGTTCCGCAGCGTCGTCGAGGAGGCGACCGGTCGCAAGGTGATCGCGTACATGAGCTCCATCCATGTCGACCCCGACCTGGCCGTCGAGCTGTTCGTGCTGGAGCCGCTCGAGGGGGAAGCGGAGGCTGACCTCAGTGCGGATGGGCACAGGGAGATGCCCCCGCAGATTGATCGCGACGGCGACACCGGCGCAGGCTAGGAGCTCGCTGCCCCGTCAGGGCCTCGAGCGCGGGCGCTCCCGCGGGATCGTGCTCAGATCGAGTTCGCTCAGTGAGATCACAGAGGCGCTCATTCCCGCCGCTCGATCAGGAACGACAGGGCGCCCTGCTCCACCCCGATGAGAGGGGTGGAGCGGCCCCGCTAGACCGCTCCACCCGCTCGCCTCAACGCGCCATCCCCTGATGGTGCGCAGCTCCCATGGGGCAGGGAGTCGTCAAGTCTTTGAAGTTGCCCGCGAATAGGGAACGTCACAAAGCCCTCCTCGGTCTTGCTCATCCTGTGCTTGCCGAGAAGGCCCGGCCCTGCCCCTGCAGTGCGTGCCTCCGAGCATCCTTCGTTGAGTCGCGGCCGACGCCTGCGGCGTCGATTCACTCCTCCGATAACCGGCGCGTATTCTACTCCCGGTAGCACACAATTAGCAGTACCGGGTAGATGCGACCGACCACAGGGACCGCGTTTTCCCGCACATTGCGCAGGAACAGGTCGCACAGGGGCGACGTGGGCCGTTGGCAAGGGATTCGATATGCGACCAGGTCAGGATTGGCTGACCGCTCGCTGCCGCTTGCCCGGCGCGACTAACCGGGTGCACGGGTGTTGTAGGCGAACGAGAACTTGCGATCCGCTTTAGCTCGATCCCTACTCTGTGCCTCGCGGTGGGCGGCTCGGCGGGGCGACTCGCAGACTGACTCGCTGCACCCACTCTCCGATGGCAAGACGACAGACTTCAGAATTGCTTCGCGCGCGCCCGACGAAGCCGGCGCGCCGTCCGGAGCACCTCACGGAACAGCGGGCCCGGCCGCCGATCGTCGAGATGCGCAAGGTCACCAAGGTCTATCCGGGTGGCCACGTCGGCCTGGAGCACGTCAGCCTGCGGGTGGATCGCGGCGAGTTCGTCTTTCTCGTCGGCCCCACCGGCTGCGGCAAGACCACGCTGATCAAGACCCTGATCCGGGAGCTTCAGCCGACGGAGGGCGAGGTGCTGATCGCGGGCCGTGACATCAGCTCGCTGCCGGACAAGAAGGTCCCGCAGCTGCGTCGCCGGATCGGCACCGTCTTCCAGGACTACAAGCTGCTGCCGAGCCGGAACGTCTACGACAACGTCGCCTATGCGCTGCAGGTGATCGGCGCGTCGCGCTCGGAGATCCGCCGCAAGGTGCCCGACGCGCTTCGCCTCGTCGGCCTGGCCGACAAGGTCAAGAACTTCCCGGACCAGCTCTCCGGCGGCGAGCAGCAGCGCCTCTCGGTCGCCCGCGCGTTCGTCAACCATCCGCCGCTGCTGCTGGCCGACGAGCCGACGGGGAACCTGGATCCCAACACCTCGATCGGGATCATGCAGGTGCTCTACCGGATCAACCGCACGGGCACGACGGTCGTGGTCGTCACCCACGACCGCGAGATGGTGGACAAGATGCGCCGCCGGGTCATCGCGCTCCAGGACGGCCACGTGGTCCGCGACCAGGCGGCGGGCACCTATACCGCCGACGATGAGTCGACCCGCGAGTTCGCCGCGCGGCTCCGGGACGAGATGGGCGTCGATGACGAGAGGCCGAGCTACTAGGCGGCACCCATGGGGCGAGTCTTCTTCTTCATCGGTGAAGGTATTCGGGCGCTGCGGCGCAGCGCCGCTCCCGGCCTGGCGTCGATCGTCACGGTCTGCATCACCGTGTTGCTGCTCGGCGTCCTGATCCCGGTCCTCCAGACCACCAACGGCAAGACCAACCAGGTCCGCGACCAGGTCGGCCTGCGGGTCTTCCTCAGCGACGTCAATGGACAGCAGGCGCCGGGCGATCAGATCCAGGCGCTGCAGTCCAAGCTCGAGGCCATCCCGCACGTCAAGCAGGTCCAGTTCGTCGACAAGAACCAGGCCCTGAGCATCCTCAGCGACAGGCTCAAGGCGGAGAACCGCGGGGACATCACCGCCCAGCTGCCAGGTTCGCACAACCCGCTGCCCGCCTCCTTCAACGTGACGCCGGACGATCTCTCCAACCTGGCAAGCGTGCGAGGCGCGATCACCCCACCCGGGGCGAACGGTCAGCCGACTCCGATCAGCCCCCTGATCTCGGACATCGGCGACTCGCGCGACGACGCCAGCAAGATCAGCGGCGCCACCACCGCGATCCGCTGGGTCCTTGCCGTCGTCTCGGGGCTCCTGTTGATCGCCTCGCTCCTGCTGGTCGCCAACACGATCCGCCTCTCCATTTACGCTCGTCGGCGCGAGGTCGAGGTGATGCGTCTCGTCGGTGCGACCAACTGGTTCATCCGCTGGCCGTTCATGGTGGAGGGCCTCTTCTGCGGCCTGGTCGGAGCCGCGATCGCAATAGGCTTCCTCTTCGTCGGTAAGCAGGTGATCGTGGATCCGCTGGCCAACAACTTCAACCTGATCAACTCGGGGCATACGATCGGCTTCGCCAACCTCGCGCTCGTCCTGCTGTGCGTGGCCATGGGCGTTTCAGCGATGGGCAGCGGCCTGACGCTGCGTCGCTTCCTCCGGATTTGAGCCGCAAACTCATCGTCGCGGCGCTCGTCGCGGTCGCCTTCGTCGTGGGCATCGTTGCCGGCGGCCAGGTCGATGCGATCCGCAACGGCGTCAATGACGTCTTCGGCAACCAGAGCCAGGACGGGACCTCTCAGGCGATCGACGTCATTCACGACGACTACTTCCACACGGTCGACGACAAGGACCTCGAGAACGCCTCGATCGCCTCGATAATCGCCCACATCAAGCAGCGCTACCACGACCGCTTCTCGCACTACTTCACGAAGAGCGAGTACGACCGCTTCAAGCAGGGATCGAGCCTCTCCGGCGTGGGCATCGCGGTCAATGAGGTGCCGCGTGGCCTCCGCGTCGCGACCGTCTACAAGCACACGCCTGCCCGCGACGCGGGAATCGAGCCGGGGGACATGATCACCGGCGTCAATGGCCACTCGATCGCGGGCAGGGACGCCAACGCTGTCACCAGCGAGATCCGCGGGCCGGCCGGGACGAAGGTGACGCTCACGATCGCGAGTCGCGACGGGAGCTCACGTGATGTCACCGTGACTCGCCGGGAGGTCGATATCCCGCAGGTCACCGGGCGCATTGAGACCGTGGGCGGCAAGAAGGTCGGCTACGTTCGCCTGGCCGGGTTCTTCCCGGGCGCCCACGCTGAGCTCCGCAAGGAGGTGGAGCGCCTCTACCAGCAGGGCGCCCAGGGACTGGTGCTGGATCTGCGCGGCAACGGCGGTGGCCTGCTCACCGAGGCGGTGTTGGTCTCGAGCATCTTCGTCCCGAACGGTGTGATCGTCTCGACCAACGGGCGCACCCAGGACACCAGGACCTTCGACGCGACCGGGGACTCGATCCCCAAGCACCCGATGGTGGTCCTGATC
>DASUPK010000136.1:0-3419 GCA_036276255.1 Solirubrobacterales bacterium | reverse complement strand
TTCGACGGGTCGATCGTCTCCTACCAGCAGCAGATCAACGTCGAGGATGAGATCAAGCGTGACCTGCCGGCCACCCTCTCCCTCGCGATCGGCGCCGGGATCATCTGGTTGGGCTTCGGAATCCTCTTCGGCGTGATCAGCGCGGTGAAGGCCGGCAAGTTCACCGATACGAGCCTCACCGTGCTCGCGCTGATCGGGGTGTCGATGCCCGTCTTCCTGCTCGGCGCGCTCGTCCTCTGGTTACTCGCCTACAAGGTCCAGATCTTCCCGGCCGGCGGCTACGTGAAGTTCACCCAGGACCCGTGGGGGTGGTTCACGCATCTGCTCCTGCCCTGGTTCGTGCTGTCGGTGCTCTTCATCGGCTTCTACTCGAGGGTTCTGAGGTCGAACATCCTCGACACGATCAACGAGGACTACGTGCGGACGGCGCGGGCGAAGGGCCTGAGCGAGCGCCGGATCCTGATCCACCACGTGCTCCGCAACTCGCTGATCCCGGTGGTCTCGCTGTTCGGCCTCGACTTCGCCGCCGTGATCGGCGGCGGCGCGATCCTGACCGAGACGGTCTTCAACCTCCAGGGGGTCGGGCAGTACGCCGCCAACTCGATTCAGCAACTGGATGTCCCCCCGGTGCTCGTGATCACGATGTTCGGCGCCTTCTTCGTCGTGGTCCTGAGCGCCATGGTGGACATCCTCTATGCGTTCCTCGACCCGCGGATCAGGCTGAGCGGCTAGGTTCAGCGGATGGCAGGACCACTGCTCGAGATCGAGGATCTGAAGGTCGACTTCGGGACCGACGAGGGGACCGTGCACGCCGTCGACGGCGTCTCCTTCTCATTGGAATCCGGCGAGGTCCTGAGCATCGTCGGCGAGTCCGGCTGTGGCAAGTCCGTCACCGCGATGACGATCCTCGGGCTGACGCGGGGACCGAACGCGCGGATCTCGGGCTCGGTGCGCTACCAGGGCAAGGAGCTCACGACCGCCAGCAACGATGAGCTCGAGGCAATCCGCGGCGACCGCATCGCGATGGTCTTCCAGGATCCGATGTCCTCGTTCAACCCGGTCTACAAGATCGGCGACCAGATCATCGAGGCGATTCAGGCGCACAGGGAGATCGACAAGGCCGAGGCGAAGAAGAAGGCCGTCGAGGCGCTGCGGTCCGTCGGCATCCCCGACGCGGAACGCCGCGCGGACCACTATCCCTTCGAGTTCTCCGGGGGTATGCGCCAGCGGGCGATGATCGCGATGGCGCTCGCGCTCGAGCCGGCGGTCCTGATCGCGGACGAGCCTTCGACCGCACTCGACGTGACGATCCAGGCACAGATCATCGAGCTGCTCCAGGACCTGAACCAGGAGCACGGGCTCTCGGTGATCCTGATCACCCACGACCTCGGGGTGGTGGCCGAGATCGCCGACCGCGTGCTGGTCATGTATGCCGGCCAGGTCGTGGAGCAGGGCTCGCTCGACGAGATCTTCTACGACCCCCAGCATCCCTACACCTGGGGCCTGCTCGGCTCGATCGCACGCCTCGACCAGGACCGGCCAGATCGCCTGCCGCAGATCGGCGGGCAGCCGCCGTCGCTGCTGGCGCCGCCGCCGGGCTGCCGCTTCGCGCCACGCTGTCCGCACCGGTTCGAGAAGTGTTCCGAGCTGCCCGCGTTGGAGGTGCGCCTGCCGAAGGCCAAGGACCACGCCGATCGCTGTTGGCTCGATCCCAAGGAGAAGCAGAAGCTGCGCGAGGTCGACGGCCGCATCGGGCTCGAGGCTCCAGAGGTGGTCGCCTGATGGCCAAGGGCGATCCGATCCTCGAGGTCGAGCATCTCGTCAAATACTTCCCGATCAAGTCGGGGATCTTCTTCGACCGGACGGTCGCGAACGTCAAGGCCGTCGACGACGTCAGCCTCACCCTGCACGAGGGCGAGACTCTCGGGCTGGTCGGCGAGTCGGGCTGCGGCAAGTCGACTCTCTGCCGGACGATCATCCAGCTGCTTGACCCCACCGCCGGTTCCGTGAAGTACCGAGGCAAGGAGATCGTCGGCCTCTCGCGCAAGAAGATGGAGCCGGTCAGGCGGGAAATCCAGATGATCTTCCAGGACCCGTATGCCTCGCTCAACCCTCACAAGCGGGTGGGGCAGATCATCGGCGACCCGCTCCAGCTGCACGGTCTCGCCTCCGGCACCCAGCTCCGTCGCGAGGTCCAGCAGCTGATGGACAGGGTGGGCCTTCAGCCCGAGCACTACAACCGCTACCCGCATGAGTTCTCCGGCGGCCAGCGCCAGCGGATCGGCATCGCCCGGGCGCTCGCGCTGCGGCCCAAGCTGATCATCGCCGATGAGCCCGTCTCGGCCCTCGACGTCTCGATCCAGGCGCAGATCATCAACCTGCTCGAGGACCTCCAGGACGAGTTCAATCTCTCGTACATCTTCGTGGCGCACGACCTCGGCGTCGTCCGGCACGTCTCCGACCAGATCGCGGTCATGTACCTGGGGAAGATCGTCGAGCGCTCGCCGGCGGAGGTCCTGTACGACCGCCCGATTCACCCGTACTCGGTCGCGCTGCTCTCGTCCGTCCCGATCCCGGACCCGAAGGCGAACGCCGAGCGCAAGCCGATGGTGCTGGAGGGCGACGTGCCGAGCCCCGTCGACCCGCCCTCGGCGTGCCGGTTCCACACCCGCTGCCCCTGGGCGAGCGAGATCTGCTCGGAGGATGAGCCGCCCCTGGCCGACTACGGCTCCGGGCAGGCGGCGGCCTGCCACCACCCGCAGAACGTCGATGCGAGGCAGATCAAGGCCGCGGAGGTCGCTCCGGACAGCCCCGAGTCGGCCAGCGACCGGCTGCCCGGCGAGACGGAGCCGATGACGACGGCTACTCGTTAGATGACCGATCCCAAATCCCCGCACACCCGGATGACGCGCCCGCCGCGTCGCGTTTCTGCGTCCTCGGGCTCGCCTTTGGCACCACCAAAGGCTTCGCCCAGCGTCCTTGATCTGCTCGGCCGGGCACGTCCCCGGGCGCACGCGGATTCGGAATCGATCATCTAGCTTCTTGCGGGTGCTCGCCCTCGACTACGGCATCGCCCGCTGCGGCTGTGCGATTTCGGACCCCACCGGGACCCTGGCGCGGCCGCTCGACCCCGTCGAGCCGCCCGACCCTGCGGCGATCGCGGAGCTCGCCACGAGCGAGGGGGCGGAGCGCGTGATCGTCGGCCTGCCGACCACGCTCGGGGGCGAGGAGGGCGAGCAGGCCCGCATCAGCCGTGCGTTCGCCACCGAGCTGGCCGAGCTGCTGGACGTCCCCGTGGAGACCTACGACGAGCGCCTGACCACGCGGATGGCCGACCAAAGCGCCCGCGAGGGGGCCCGGGCCGATCGCGACTCGCTCGCCGCAGCGCATCTGCTCGAGAGCTACCTGGCGAGGGAGGG
>DASUPK010000135.1:0-5600 GCA_036276255.1 Solirubrobacterales bacterium | reverse complement strand
AGGACGACGTCGTCCCAGCCGAGCTGCGCCAGGTGGTAGGCGATCGATGTCCCGCCGACGCCGCCGCCGATGACCACGCAGCGGGCGGAGTCCGGCAGCTCAACTCGGCGGGCCATCATCAAACGGGTTGCTCTCGGCTTTGCCTCGAGCACCCTCGCATTAATCCCTGGCCTCCTCGAGCCACTGGGCGAACCTCGGGTTCGACGCGGTCTCCTGCATGCGCTCAAAGTGCGTGGTCGCGTAGTCCTTGAAGTCGAAGTCGAGATCGGACGCAACGGTCTGGACGACGCCCCACATCGCCTCGCGGAAGTCGGACATGAACATCATCAGCCGAAGCGTCGCAATCCTTCTCGCGCCGGCCTCCTCGGAGAAGTAGTCGGCGAGCAGCTCGGGGTGCTGCGAGGTTTCCAGCTCATTGTTGATCGCGAAGTTGGCGAGGTCGAAGTACCGGTCGCCCATGCCGGCGTACTCCCAGTCGACGACCCAGATCTGCTCGGTGCCCCGGAGGAAGTTCCCCGCGAGCAGGTCGTTGTGGCAGGGCACCGGCACATGCTCTGGTCCGGACAGCGCGGCCTCGATTTCGGCGGCGCGGTCGTGGGCCTCCTCATAGGCGTCCGGTATCTCGCCCCCGCGCCCCTCCGCGGTCTCCCTGTACTCCTCAACCACCCGAAAGGAATCGAAGCTCGTCGGCAGCTCCGCCCCCGAGTCGTGCACGGAGCGCAGCAAGCCCATCACCGTCTTCATCGTGTCGGGCTCACGCAGGTCCTCCGCGGTCATCTCCGTGCACGTGATGAACTCGGTGACCAGGCAGGGCGGATCGTCGAGTTGCGCCACCACCCGGGGAGCGACGCCGATCGCCGCAGCATTCTCGTTCGCCTCCCGCTCCGCCGATCTGTCGATGCCGAGCAGTGACGTGTCCTTGCCTGGGACCCGGATCACGTAGCGGCTACCGCCCAGGGTTACCAAATAATTACGATTTGTTATCCCCCCCTCCAGCGGCCGTGGCTCGCCCTCCGGTTCGCCCAAATCGGGCGTCAAAGTCTGGACGATCCGTATTAGCTCGTCCGTCACGCTTGATATCTCCCCGGATGCAACATAGGGTCCGAAAAGCTCACCGGTAACCCTTCTATCGCATTTGTGGGTCCGAAGGGAGAAGCCGGGACTTCCCACCAAGGAAGAGGAGGAGGAGAAGGTATGGCACCAGAGGGCACTAGCGATCCGACCGCTGATGAGAAACGCCTAGCGGAACTCGGTTACTCGCAGGATTTGGAGCGCGGCTGGACGAGGTTCACGAACTTCGCGATCTCGTTCTCGATCATCTCGGTCCTGGCCGGGTGCTTCACGACGTTCTATGTCGCGTGGAACAACGGCGGCCCGATCGCTATCTCGATCGGCTGGCCGGTGATCGCGCTGATCATCCTCACGGTCGCCGTGAGCATGGCCGAGCTCGCATCCGCGTACCCGACAGCGGGTGGCCCGTACTGGTGGGCCAACAGCCTCGGCGGACCGGGGTGGTCTTGGTTCACCGGCTGGTTCAACGTCCTGGGCTTGATCGGAATCGTCGCCTCGGTGGACTACATCCTGTCGTTCTTCCTCACCCAGTTGTTCGGTCTGTGGAGCTTGGATCTCGGGTTCATCAACTTCGCCGACGACGTGCACATCGTCAAGGAGATCTTCGCCCTGTTTGTGGTCATTCTCGCCCTGCACGCGTTGATCAACATCTTCTCCCACCGCCTGCTGGCGCTGTTCAACGGCATCTCCGTGTTCTGGCACGTGGTCGGCGTCATCATCATCATCGGAATCCTGATCATCGTGCCCGATCATCATCAGAGCGCGAAGTTCGTCTTCACGGAGAAGATCAACAACTCCGGCTTCGCCGGCGGATCCACCGGCGGCGGCACCTACTGGTTCCTCGTCCTACCGGTGGGCTTCCTGTTGACGATGTACACGATCACCGGCTATGACGCCTCGGCCCACGTGGCCGAGGAGACAAAGGGCGCGGAGGAGGCCGCTGCGAAGGGCGTCTGGCAGTCCGTCGCACTCTCGGCGGTGATCGGATGGTTCGTGCTGCTGGCGATCCTGTTCGCCGCGACCAACGTGGACGCGGTCAACGAGGGCTTCGGCACCTCGATCGCAGTCTTCACGTCGGCCGCCATGGACAAGGGCTGGGCTGAGGCGATCATCCTGATCGCGTGCGTCGGGCAGTTCTTCTGCGGGATGGCCTGCGTGACGAGCAGCTCGCGGACGTTCTACGCGTTTTCGCGTGACCGCGCCGTGCCCGGCCACGGTATCTGGAGCCGAGTGAGCGACAAGGGCGTCCCGGCCAATGCAGTGCTCATGAGCAGCCTGCTTGCACTGGTGATCGTGCTGCCCGCGTTGTTCGCCTCGGACAAGTTCGTGCCTCCGGTCGCATTCTTCGCGGTTACCGCGATCGGCACCGTCGGGCTCTACATCGCCTATGTGACGCCGGTGTATCTGCGCTGGCGCGCCGGCGACTCGTTCCAGGCGCGCTCCTGGACCCTCGGGCAGAAGTACAAGTGGATCAACGCGGTGGCGGTGGTCTTCGTCGTGTTCATGTTCATCGACCTCTGCCTGCCGTTCTCCAGCCTCGGAGTTCCCTGGAAGTCCGATTTCGACTGGAGCTTCTTCAACTACACCCCGCTCGTGGTCGGATTGGTCCTGCTCGGGACCGGCCTGGCATGGGTGCTGGGCGCGAACAAGAGCTACAAGGGCCCAGTGAAGACGATCGAGGAGGACATCGCCACGCGCGACTGACATACATGTGCGGCGGCCACGAACACCGCCGCCGGATCAAAAGCCGCGCGGCCGCCCACGCCCAATAGGGCGCGGCGCGCAAGCCGCCCACTCGACCCGTGTTTAGCGCGGGTCGAGTGCTTTCTGGGGCGGGACGGCTGAATCGCCGTCTACTGCTCGACCTGGAGGCGGTAGCCGATTCCAGGCTCGGTGATCACATAGCGCGGGTTGGAGGGATCCGGCTCAATTTTGGCCCGGACGTGGGCGAAATGCACCCGCAGGTAGTGCGTCTCGTCCTCGTATCCCGGCCCCCAGACCTCATGGAGAAGCTGGCGGTGGGTGACGAGTCGCCCCGGGTGCTCGGCGAGCTTGCTGAGCAGGTCGAACTCGATCGGCGTCAGGTGGAGCTGCTCGCCATTGCGCCGCACCGCGCGGTCGGCGAGGTCGATCTCGAGGTCGCCCACCCGCACGGCCGCGTCGCCCTCCTCGCTGCGGCGCCGGAGCACGGCCCGCATCCGGGCCAGCAGCTCCTCGCTGCCGAAGGGCTTGGTGACGTAGTCGTCCGCGCCGGCGTCGAGCGCGCGGACCTTCTGGCGCTCGTCCCCGACCGCCGACAGCACCACGATCGGGACCTGGCTCCAGCGCCTGATGTCCTCGCACACCTCGATGCCGTCGCCGTCGGGAAGGACCAGGTCGAGCACGATCGCGTCAGGCGGCCTGACCGAGACGGAGTCGAGTGCCTCCTTCTTGGTGGTGGCCTCCTCGACCCGGTAACCGGCGTTGGTGAGGATCACCCTGAGCCCCCTGACTATCTGGGGCTCGTCGTCGACGACGAGTACCCGCGACTCGCCGGGGCTCATGCGACAGTCGCCGGCTGCTCGACGAGTGGGAAGGACACCGCGAAGGCCGTGCCATCGGCGGAGTCGGCCTGGAGGCGAAGCTCCCCCCCATTCGCTTCGGTGAACCCCCTTGAGATCGCCAATCCCAGGCCGACGCCATCCCGCCGATCGTCGCCCCCGCTCTGGAAGGGCTCGAAGATCGCTGCGCGCTGGGAGGCGGGTACCCCCGGGCCACGATCGACGACCCGGACGGTCACCTTTCCCGCCCCCACGCCGCCACTGATCCGCACCGGCTGATCGAGCGGGGAGAAGCGCAGCCCGTTCTCGATCAGGTTGGAGAACACTCGCTCGAGCTGAGAGGCGTCGGCGCGAACAAGAGGCAGCTCCCCATCGAGCTCGATCTGGATTCGACCGGGCGAAAGTGGGTCGCGGATGTGGGAAACCGTGCTTGAGATCACGTCGAGCAGGTCGCACCAGTCGGTGCGTGGATGAACCGCACCAGCCTCGATCCGGGAGAGGTCGAGCAGGTTGCCGATCAGCCTGGTCAGGCGGTCCGACTCCTCCTCGATCGCGTCGATCAGGGCAACCCGGTCCTCCGGTGTCGTCCCCTCCTCCCGCAGGCCGGCGGCCGCGGTGCGGACCGCGGTCAGCGGCGAGCGGAGGTCGTGAGAGACGGCGTGAAGAATGACGGTCTTCGCCGCATCCGCCTGTCGCGTCGCCTCGGCCTCCGCGCTGCGGGCGGCGGCGGTCTCGCGCTCTGCGGCGACGTCGATCAGCCGCGCAAGCGGCGTGGCGATCCGGTTTAGATCCTCCTCGGTCCAGGTCGCTGAGCCAGAGGCGTAGAGCCACACCGAGCGGGCTTCGGTTGGCAGGCGCAAGCTGATCTCGGCGTCCTTTGCGTGGGGTGCAGCGCTGGCCCCGAGCCGCAGCTCGCCGCGGCCGGCCGTTTCGAGCCCCGCGGAGATCGCGGCCACCAGGTCATCCGTTCCGCCAAGTAGGGCCGTCGCCGCATCGGCGAGCATCACTGCCTCGCGCTCGCGAGCCGCGGCCTGCTCCGCGCGGAGCTCCGCCTCGGCCGCCCGCTGGCGGGACTGACCGGCCAGCCTCCCGACGACCAGGGCGGCCAGCAGCAGCACGCCGAGCGCAACGACGTTGTCCGAGTCGGCGATCGTCAGCTGGTGGAGCGGCTTGATGAAGAAGTAGTTCAGGACCAGGACACCGACGATCGCCGCCGCCAGGGCGGCAACCTGGCCGCGCCGAATGGCGACGGCGAGCACTGCGATCAGGTACAGGCTGCCCAACCCGGCTGGGGTGGCGACGGAGTCGAGCAGCGCGACCAGAGCGGTGGCCAGTCCCACCCAGGCCAGGGTCTCCAGAGTCGCAGCGGCGATGCGGCCGAAGTCGGGCCGCGAACGCATTCGGTTCATCTCAATTCCAGTTTAGGTAGGGAGGGCCCCGCTAATGTGGGTCCAGCGCCTCGGTTGCACGCACGAATTCGCGCCAGCGCTCGTGCTCCGCGGTGCGCCATTCCTCGTTCTGCTGCGGATCCACGCTGCGGTCCGCGGGCAGCATCTCCGGCAGGTCGGTGAGCGAGCCAATCACGCCCGCGCCCACCCCCGCCAGCGCGGCAGCGCCGAGCACCGTCGCGTCTGCCCCGGCCGCCTCGACCGGCGCGCCGATCATGTCGGCCTGGAGTTGCAGCAGGAGCGGCTCGTTGGTCAGGCCGCCGTCGACGCGCAGGGTCTCCACCGGCGAGGTCTCCTTGATCGCCGCGACGACGTCCGCCACGCGCCAGGCGATCCCCTCCAGCGCGGCGCGGGCAACGTTCTCGCGCGTCGTGCCGCCGTAGATGCCGGAGATCACCGCGCGGGCATTCGGGCGCCACCAGGGAGCGCCGATGCCGGCCAGGCCGGGGAGCACGCGAGCGCCGGCCGAGCTCTCCGCCTCGCGGGCCAGCCCGCTCAGCCCTGGCGGATCCTCGGCGATCCCGAGCTGGTTGCACATCCA
>DASUPK010000134.1:0-17768 GCA_036276255.1 Solirubrobacterales bacterium | reverse complement strand
GACGATCAGCTCATCGACGTCCTCGACGCCACTCGCGACCTGATGCTGGAGGCGGTCGAGACCGGGCGCCAGCCGAACCAGGTCTACCGACGCGCCGGCAGGCCGTGCCCTCGCTGCGGGACCCGCATTCTCTCCCAGGCTCAGGGCGAGGCGGCCCGGACGACCTATTGGTGTCCTGGCTGTCAGCCGCCTGCCAGCAGCTGAGCGTCGCGAGTTTCGTTCGGCGCGCTGAGCGGGGATAATCCCCGTGGGATGGAGAACGGCGCGAGACAAGGCATCGTCGAGCTCCTCGGACGTGTGCCGCTCTTCTCGGAGCTCTCATCCGACGAGCTCGATCGGGTGGCCCAGGTCGCGATTCCGCGCAGCTTCCCGGCCGACACCCGCGTCTTTCACGAGGGTGACCCGGGTGATGCCTGCTACATCGTCAGCCAGGGGAGCTGCCGGGTGATACGCCAGCACTCCGATGGGAGGGCGATCACCCTGGCGACGCTCGGCCCGGGGGCGATCTTCGGAGAGCTCGCGATGCTCGACGGCGAGCGCCGCTCCGCCAGCGTGGAGGCCGCCGAAAACACGGAGTTGCTCGCGCTGCCGGCGATCGACATGCGCACGCTGATCCGCCAGCACCCCGAGATGGCGGAGAAGCTGATCGTGGCGCTCACGCGCCGCCTTCGGGAGGCGAATGAGCGCATCGCCCGCCAGTCCTTCCAGACCGTGCCGAGCCGGGTCGCGGGCGTGCTCACCCAGCTGCTCGCAGAGGAGGCCGTCACGCCCCTGGTCAGGGACGGCGTCACGATCCGGCTGCGGCAGTCGGACCTCGCTCAGATGGCGGGCACGTCGCGCGAGAGCGTCAGCCGTTTCCTCGCCACACTCGAACGGGCCGGCGTCGTTCAGGTGGGACGGGGGCGCGTGACGGTGATCGAGCCGGAGCGGCTCGACGCCTACATTTTCTAGCGGCGACCAGGCCGCCCGACTTATGCTGGGCGGCCGCTTGTCGCCGCGGTCTTATGGCGAAGCCGTCTTACACAGAGCAACGAGCCCGAATGGTGGAGCGTCAGCTGCGCCATCGCGGAATCAGCGACGAGCGCGTGCTCGCCGCGATGGCGGCCGTGCCGCGCGAGCACTTCGTGCCGGAGCAGGTCCGCGACAGCGCCTACAACGACTCGGCCCTCCCCATCGGCCACGAGCAGACCATCTCCCAACCCTGGGTGGTGGCGGCGATCTGCCAGGCGCTCCATCTGCAGGGCGACGAGGTGGCACTCGAGATCGGGACAGGCTCTGGGTATTCGGCGGCCGTGCTGGCGAGGCTGGCCCGGCGCGTGATCAGCGTCGAGCGGGTGCCGGAGCTAGGCGAGGCCGCGCGCCGCAAGCTCGCGGAGCTTGGGGTCGACAACGCCGAAGTGATCGTCGGTGACGGCAGCAGGGGGCATCCCGACGAGGCGCCGTACGAGGCCATCGCCATCCATGCCGCCACCCCCGAGGCGCCGCACAGCCTGATCGCGGAGCTCGCGCCGGAGGGCCGGCTGGTTGTCCCGATCGCAACCGGCCCGGCCGACCTGCTGGTCGCCTTCATCCGCGAGGACGGTGAGCTGCGCCAGGAGACGATCGGGCCGTGCCGTTTCGTCCCCCTGATCGGCGTCGAGGGCTTCAACCCGCCCGGAATTGATGATGGGTAGGCTCGCCGGGTGAACTCCGCCCTCTACGTTCTCAACTTCTACTCGCCCGTCTTCGTCGACCAGCTGCGCAGCGGCCGGAAGACGGCGACGATTCGGCTGGGCGACAAATCCCGCAAGTACAAGCGGGGGCAGGTCGTCTGGATCACGATCGGCTACCGCCATCAGGCCCGGGAGAAGATCTTCGCTGCCGTCATCGATGACGTCGAGGTGAAGAAGGTCGCCGAGCTCTCGCCCCGCGACATCGAGCACGACAACCCGGAGTTCCGGCGGCGCGAGGAGACCGTGGACTTCCTCGAGAAGATCTACACGCGCCCCGTCGGCGAGGACGACACCGTCACGGTGATCCGCTTCTCGCAGATCGTCGAAAGGCCAAGCACTCAGTTCGGCAATGGCGAGACGCCGTCCCGAAACTGATTCCGCGTGGCTGAATACCGCTTCCTGACAACCTGGCTGCTCGAGGCCCCGCGGGAGCGGGTCTGGGACGCCATCTACGAGTCCGAGCGCTGGCCCGAGTGGTGGCACGGCGTCCTCGAAGCCGACGCGCTCGAGGAGGGCGACGAATCGGGCGTCGGGCGATACGGACGTTACGTCTGGAAGTCGAAGCTGCCCTACAGGCTCGAGTTCTTCGTGCGGACCACCAAGGTCGAGAAGCCCTACCTGCTGGAGGGCAACGCCGAGGGCGAGCTCGCCGGCATCGGCCGCTGGCGCCTGTTCGAGCGGGACGGGGTGACGGCCGCCCTATATGAGTGGAACGTGCGCACCACCCGGGCCTGGATGAACCTGTTGACACCGGTCGCGCGGCCGGTCTTCGCGGTCAACCACGACTACGTTATGCGCAACGGCGGCCGCGGGCTCGCCGGGCTGCTCGGCGCCCGGCTGCTGGCCGTTGACTAGCCAGTAACCGGCCGAGACCGGCCTCTGGCTACAATCGGGATGCTGGCTGGCACTCTCCTATTGAGAGTGCCAAAACGAAAATTCCCGCTAGGAGGAATGCCGATGAAGTTGAAGCCGCTAGGCGACCGCCTGATCGTTCAGGCAGTCGAAGAGGAGGAGACGACCGCAAGCGGGATCGTCCTCCCCGATACAGCGAAGGAAAAGCCGCAGAAGGGCAAGGTGCTCGCTGTCGGCGACGGTGCGATCCAGGAGGACGGCAGCCGCCGCCCGCTCGACGTGGGCGAGGGCGACGAGGTCCTCTACTCCAAGTACGGGGGCACCGAGATCACTGTCGACGGAGACGAGCTGCTCGTCCTGCGCGAGTCGGACGTGCTCGCGAAGGTCGGCTAGTCCCAGGACTTAGGAAGGAGTAAGCACACATATGGCTCACAAGGAGCTTTTGTACGACGAGGATGCGCGTGGCGCGCTGCAGGATGGAGTCGACGCCGTGGCCAATGCGGTCAAGGTGACGCTCGGTCCGAAGGGTCGTTACGTCGTCCTCGACAAGAAGTTCGGAGCACCCACCATCACCAATGACGGCGTCACCATCGCCCGCGAGATCGAGGTCGAGGACGTCTTCCAGAACCAGGGTGCGCAGCTGGTGCGTGAGGTGGCCACGGCCACCAATGACGTGGCCGGCGACGGAACCACCACGGCGACGCTGCTGGCGCAGACGATCGTCCGTCATGGCCTCAAGAACGTTGCGGCCGGAGCGAATCCGCTCGGGCTGCGCAGCGGCATCGAGAAGGCCGTCAATGAGGTGGTCGACGACCTCCGCGAGAAGCAGTCGAAGGACATCGCGGGCAAGGAGCAGATCGCCCGAGTCGCGGCCATCTCGGCCGCCGACGACGAGATCGGCAACATCATCGCCGACGCCATCGACAAGGTGGGCAAGGACGGCGTGGTGAACGTCGAGGAGGGTCAGACCTTCGGCATGGAGCTGGAGTTCACCGAGGGCATGCAGTTCGACAAGGGCTACATCTCGCCCTACATGGTCACCGACCAGGACCGCATGGAGGCCGTCCTCGACGACGCCTACATCCTGATCGCCAACCAGAAGATCGGCTCGGTGCGCGACATCCTGCCGGTCCTGGAGCAGGTGATGCAGGGCGGCAAGTCGCTGCTGATCATCGCCGAGGACGTCGAGGGCGAGACCCTCGCGACCCTGGTGGTGAACAAGCTCCGCGGCACATTCACCGGCGTGGCCGTCAAGGCGCCCGGGTTCGGTGACCGCCGCAAGCGGATGCTCGAGGACATCGGCATCCTCACCGGCGGCGAGGTGATCACCGAGGAGATGGGCCTGAAGCTGGAGAACACCCAGCTCGACCAGCTCGGCAAGGCGCGTCGCGTCGTGGTCGGCAAGGACAACACCACGATCATCGACGGCGCCGGCGACTCCGAGCAGATCAAGGGCCGCATCAAGCAGATCAAGTCCGAGGTCGAGAACACCGACTCCGACTTCGACCGCGAGAAGCTGCAGGAGCGGCTGGCCAAGCTGGCCGGCGGCGTCGCGGTCGTCAAGGTCGGAGCGGCGACCGAGACCGAGATGAAGGAGAAGAAGCACCGCGTCGAGGACGCTTTGCAGGCGACTCGTGCGGCGCTCGAGGAGGGCATCGTCCCGGGCGGCGGCGTCGCGCTGCTGAACGCCCAGGACGCGATCTCCCTCGACTCCTACAAGGACGACGACGAGCGGACTGGCGCTTCGATCATCCAGCGCTCGCTCGAGGCACCGATTCGGCAGATCGCCGAGAACTCGGGCTTCGAGGCCAGCGTGGTTGTCGAGAAGGTCCGCGGCCTGAAGCCGGGCGAGGGCCTGAACGCATCCAATGGCGAGTACGGAGACCTGATCGCCGCCGGCGTCATCGACCCGACGATGGTCACACGCTCGGCGCTTCAGAACGCCGCGTCGATCGCGAAGAACATCCTCACCACCGAGGCCATCGTGGCCGAGGCGCCTGAGAAGGATGGCGCGGGCGCGATGCCGGGTGGAGGCATGCCCGACATGGGCGGGATGATGTAGCGACTACGCTCTGCCTAACAGGCGAGTGTTCTTTTCAAGAGGCCCGGCATCAGCCGGGCCTCTTGCTTTTGTCCGGCTAGCCCTGGGTACCGAGCACCGTGCTCATCGGCCTCGGCTCGATGCCGAGCCGCTCCGCGTCGGCCGTTCCGCGCTCGCTCGTCATCGGCACCTCCATCAGCTCCGCCTCCTCCCAGGTGGCGAACACCGACGGACCGGCCAGCAGCTCGAGCACCCGCAGCCCTCCGCGGACGAAGGGGATCGGCACGTGGACCAGCGGCCGATTCCGGCCGGTGGCCTCCAGCACGCGCTCGACGATGTCGTCATAGGAGAGGACCTCGGGGCCGGCGAGCTCATAGCGGCCGTTCGCATCGCTCGGCGCCCCGCCGTTCAGCGAGGCGGCGACGCACCGGGCCACGTCGCGCGCCCAGATCGGCTGGTAGCGCGCGTGACCCGATCCGGACACCGGGACCGCCGGCAGCAGCGCCAGGCGCTGGAGCAGCGTGATCCAGGGATCCCCCGGCCGGTAGACGATCGATGGCGCGAAGACCGTGGCGTCGAGCGGGGACTCCCTGACGGCCCGCTCCGCGATCGCCTTGGACCGGAAGAACCGGGTCCGTTGGAATGTGGTGGCGCCCATCGCCGAGAAGAAGAGGAATTGCTTCACTCCGGCGCGCTCGGCGAGCCTCAGCAGGCGGACCGTCGCCAGCCCATTGAGCTCCTCGATCGTGCCTCCCGGCTGATCGCGAATCGTCGCCGCCAGGTGAATCACGGTCTCGACGCCGCGCATCGCGTGGCGAATCGAGAGCGGATCGCGGAGGTCGCCGAGCGTGATCTGGACGTCGACCCGGTGTTCCCCGAGCTTTCTGGGATCGCGGACGAGCACGCGCACCCGATGGCCGGCGTCGAGCAGCTCCGGCAGGAGCTCTCCGCCGACGACGCCGGTTGCTCCCGTGAGGAGAATCACGAGGCGGACTGTAGCCGGGCCCGGCAGGCACCCGCCGTGGCGTCGCCTTGCCTAGAATGCTTCGTCCCGCGGCGCCCGATGGGCGCCGCATCGCAACCGAGACTTGGGAAAGGAATAGACGCCTGTGGCATACGTCATCGCAGAGCCGTGCATCGGCGAGAAGGACAACTCCTGCGTAGAGGTCTGCCCCGTCGACTGCATCCACCCGACTCCGGACGAGGCCGACTACGACGACCAGCCGCAGCTCTACATCGACCCGGACGAGTGCATCGACTGCGACGCGTGCGTCGAGGCCTGCCCCGTCGATGCGTGCTTCGCCGAGGACCAGCTCCCCGAGGAGTGGTCCAAGTACACGCAGATCAACCTGGATTACTACAAGAGCAAGGCATAGCGGCCACCAGGCCGCTGTACTTGTGAGGGGCGGCCGCTCGTGGCCGCGATCTGAGGGCGAAGCCGTCCGACTTTGCTGACCGGGTACTCAGTTTCTCAACATCTGGCTAGAACCATCCAAATAATTGGGTATCTGACCGTCCCCGCCGATTCAGTGAGGGATGAGGCAGTGGATACGAAACTCACTCCTGGCGGCCATCGCGATCCTCGCGCTCGCGATTCCCGCGGCGGCGAGCGCCTCCGACCCGTACGCGAACCTGCTCGCGCCGGAATCCGCGTGTCCCGGACAGACGGATGCCTCGCTTCCGGTCGCCACCCAGGAGCAGACCATGATCTGCCTGCACCGCTGGGCCCGGCAAAACGAGCACCTCTCGGGCCTGCACGTCTCGAAGGAGCTGCGCGCCTCCTCAGCTCATAAGGCACGCGACATCAGGCGTTGCCATCAATTCAGCCACTACGCCTGTGGGCGCAACGCCTTCTACTGGGAGGCGAGAGTGGGCTTCTTCCGCGGCACCTACGGCGCCGGAGAGAACCTGGCGCTCACCTACGGAGCCGACACCTCTCCCCGGGCAACCATGGACCTCTGGCTCAATTCCCCCGAGCATCGAAGCAACCTGCTCAGCCCGCGCTACCGGAACGTCGGAATGGCGCTGGTCACCGGCCAGTTCGAGGGCAACAGCGGCGCGCACATCTGGGTCGCCCAGTTCGGCTACCACCACTAGCTAGCCGCGGCGTAGGCTCCCGTGCTCGGTGCCCGGGCCGGCCCGCGTTCCTCCCGCAGGATCGGCGCGGCGACCAGGCACAGGTAGGCCAGCAGCAGCGCGTTCCTGGCCGCAACCGGCCAGACGAAGCCGCTCGCCAGCGAATCCACTCCGTCGTAGTTCTGAAGCACGATCTGGGTAAGCAGGATCGTCGCGAGCAGGACGAGGTTCTCCCTGCCGAGCCCGTAGGCGCACGCGGAGACCGGCAGGATCCAGAGCAGGAACTGAGGCGACAGGACCGGCGCGAAGACGACCAGGACCGTGAGGAGCGCCGTGACCAGCGCGAGATTGGAGGCCCTGGAGCGCCAGCCCGCCAAGACGAGCCACAGGTAGCCGGCCGCGCCCACGACGACCGAGATCCAGCGCGCGGCGGTCGCGCCGGAGGAGCGGATCTCGAATCCGCCGTGCCCCACCACCGAGGAGATCCCGGACGACCCGAGGACGTGAGCAACCTCGAAGGGGGTGGCCGCGAGGCTCTCCACCTGGAGGGCTCGCTGCGTGTGGTAGGTGATCGCCGATCCGAACTCGTCGCCCATCACGAGGACGGCGGCCGCACAGAGCAGCAACGGGATCGCGCCGGCGATCGCGACCCTCCTGGGGTTCCGCTCGCCCCGCAGCAGTGCCGGATAGAGGAACAGGGGGAACGCCTTGATCGCGACTCCGATGGACAGCAACCCCGACCACGTCGCTGAGCGGCCGCGGTCACGGGCGAGGACCGCCGCCAGCACGAAGAAGGCGGGCACGAGATCGAACCTGGAGAGCGCAAGCGGCCCGGTGTCGATCAGCGAGCTGTCCAGGACGACGCCCGAGAGGATCACCACGCCCACCGTGTAGATCCCGAGCGCCGAGAGGACGCGCTTCGCGTCCCCCGGCAGCGCCAGCGCGATCAGCACGATGATCCCCAGGTCGAAGGCCAGCATCTCCCACATGAAGCCGTCGACGAAGTCCTGGGTGCTGTCGCCGAGATAGATCGAGGCGATCAGGACGGGGACCGAGAGGGGCGGGTACTCGATGTCCTGGTCCCGGTAGGGAAGGTCGCCGCCCTTGATCGCCTGCGCCTGCGGTGCGAAGTCGTTGACCAGAACCGAGGACCAGTCCCCGATCGTCGGGACGAAGGCCGCGAGATGAAGGGCGCAGATGAGAGCCGCGGCGGTCGCCCGCCAGCGGAGCGGCATTCGCCCTACTGGACCATCGGCAGCTCGGTGCCGCTGATCCCGCCGCCGTTCGGCGCGCCTGCGGGTGCTGCCTCCGCGCCCTGGAGCAGGGGAAGCTCGACTGGAGTCGCCGCAACGATGCCGCGAGCAGCCTCGCGAATCATCTGGGAGGCCGGGGCATCCGGGTCATCAATGACCAGGGGCTTGCCCTCGTCAGCGTGCTCGCGGAGCTCGGTCGAGAGGGGGACCTTCGCGAGCAGCGGCACATCGAGCTCCTCCGCGAGCTGTTCGCCGCCACCCTCCCCGAAGATCGCAACCCGCTCGCCGTCGGGACCGGTGAAGGCGGACATGTTCTCGATCACGCCGAGCACCTCGAGATCGACCTTCGCGGCCATCTCGGCTGCGCGGCGTGCGACGCTCTGCGCGGCCGGCTGAGGCGTGGTGACGATCGCGATCCTGGCCTGTGGGAGCAGCTGGGCGAGGGTCATCGAGACGTCTCCGGTGCCAGGCGGCAGGTCGAGCAGCAGGTAGTCGAGCTCACCCCACGCCACGTCCTCGAGGAACTGCTGAATCGCCTTGTGGAGCATGGGGCCGCGCCAGACGACCGCCGCGTTCTCCTCGACGAAGAAGCCGATCGACATGACGGTGGGCCCGGAGGGCGACACCGGCGGGATGATCTTGCGCTCCGGCGACACATCGGGCTTCTGGTTGATGCCCAGCATCCGCGGGATGGAATACCCGTAGACGTCGCAGTCGAGGGCACCCGCCACGTGCCCCTCACTATGGAGGGCGGCAGCGAGGTTGGCCGTCATCGTCGACTTGCCGACGCCTCCCTTTCCCGAGGCGACGCAGATCACGTTCTTCACCTGGGCCAGCGCGCCCTCGGGGAGCTTCGGACGCCCGAGCTTCTGCTGCAGGTCGGACTTCTCACCCTCGGAGAGGACGTCGAACCCCACGGCGACGGTGTTGACGCCCTCCAGCTCGGAGACGTGCTGCACCACCGCGTTCTGGAAGTGCGAGCGGATCGGGCAGCCCGGCGTGGTCAGCGAGACGACGACATCGACGCGCCCGTCGTCGTGGATGTCGATGGAGCGCACCATCCCGAGCTCGACGATGGAACGCCGCAGCTCCGGGTCGATTACCTGGGTCAGCTTCTCGGTGATCTGGTCCTTGGTCGGCACGGTCGCCCATTGTAGGCGGGGCCAGACCGCGGCCCCGACCCCGGAACGTGAAAACCGGGCCACTGGGGCCCGGTTTTCGAGGGAGGAGAGGTTGCTGCTTCCCGCCGACATCAGCGGCCGCCACAAAAATCGCGGTCGCGTCTAGTGCCGGCAGGCTTCTCCGGGCACGCCACCTCTCGAGGGGGGCCCGGGCTAAGCGACTAGATGCGCTCGCGCACCTTCTTCACCGCCGGCTCGACGCGGTCCCGGTAAATGGGCTCCACGCGCTCTTTGACGACGGGCTCGACCCGGTCGCGATAGACCGGCTCGACGCGCTCGCGCGCCTTCCGGGCCTGCCCGACCAGCTGATCGGTGACCTGACGCCGGACGTCGCCGCCCTTGGCCTCGGCCTTCTCAAGCTCCGAACCGAGACGGTCGCGGAGCGACTCGAGCTCGGTGGTCCGGGCCTTGGGGTCGCGCAGGTTCTGGACGCGCTTCTGCAACGTCTCGATCTCCTGCGAGCGGGTCTCGGCGTTGGTCCAGGTCTCGGCGGTGGTGCGAGCGTTCTCGGCCACCGTGGGGACAGCGCCGACGGCGACGTCGACGGCCTGCAGTGCCTGCTCGGACGGCTTGCGCACGTCGGTGGTGACTTCGGTCTTCTTCTCTTCGGTCTTCTTCTCTTCGGTCTTCTTGGTCTTGCTGGCCATCTCGGATCTCAGTCCCTTCGGCTTGCTTTCCAGGTCTTATTAGTTCTAAGGATGTTCGGAGCTTAGCACCGAACACACGTTTTGGCGAACACACGTTCTTAACCCCCCTGGGAGGGCCGGTTACACCGTTTGGCCGGAAAGCAGCTCAGCGAAACAAAGCCAGGAACCGACGCCCCCGGGCCACGCCCACACGCTCGACCCATTCGCCCGGGCTATCCAGCTCGTCCGGCCTGGGCAGGGCCTCGGGCTCGCTCCAGGCGCGGTTGAGGGTCCGGATCCCGTGTGAGCGGACCACCTCGTCGGCGAAGGCCTTGCCACGCCGGTACTGCGCGAGCTTCATGTCGAGACCGAGCACCTTGGAGGCGATCGAGTCGAGCAGGCCCCGCCGCTCCCGATCCCGGTCGAGGGCCCGGCGAAGGTCCGTGTAGCCGGGGTCGAGCTGGTCGCCGACGGCGTCCATGACGTGCTCGGCATAGCCCTCCACCAGGGTCATCGTCGCCGTCAGCCTCTCGACCAGGCGGCGCTGCGGCTCGGGCCACAGCAGCGTCGCCAGCTCCCCATTGGTCGCGGAGCGAACAAGCTCCCGGGGGTTCGTCCGGGCCAGCTTCGCCAGCAGCTCCCCGGGCTTCACCTCGATCACCGCTTTCTCGAAGAGCTCCTCCGCGATCCCGCCGATGTGCTCGCGGAGCCAGGGGACCGCGGAGAAATGAACCGCGTGGGTGGTCTCGTGAAGGGCGATCCAGCGCAGGAAGAGGTCACGGTCGACGTCGAGCCGGGCACGAGCGGCGGAAAGGTTGGGGCCCACGAAGAGCAGCCGAGGCGCCCGCGCGGGTCCGATCAGCGCGACGTCGTACTGGCCGATCACCCGCTGGGAGAGGTAGCCGACCGCCAGCCCGATCTCGGCGCCGGTGGCGGCGCCGACGATCGTTCGCTGCAGGCCGCTGCCCTTCCCGTTCGAGTCCTTCATGCGGTCCTCCATGTGGGCCTCGACGCGCACCGCAAGGTCGCGGAAGGTCTCCAGGTTCGCGTCGGCCCATTCCGCCCGATCGACCAGCTCGGCCGGCGGGACTCCGCCTTTCGGCTTCAGCCCGGTGTAGCGGCGGACCAGCTCGGCGGCCCGATCGGACTCCACGCGAAGCTCCTCCTCGCTTCCGTCCCAGCGCGGGCCACCGCCGGAGAGCGCGCGGGCAACGCGCTCGGCCATGCTCCAGTCGACGAGGCCGTCAGGCATAGACCGCCTCCTGGGCCTCCCGGAGCACGGCCAGGTCGTTGTCCGTCCGTGCGGCGGCGAGGTCGTAGCGGGCGGCGAGGTCGAGCGGGGTCTCGTCGAGGGCCTCCCCACCGAAGTCCACCGTCGCGCCGGCGGCCCTCGCGATGAGCTGTCCCGCGGCCGCATCGACGGAGCGGCAGCTGCGGGTGGTGATCATGCCGTCGAAGCGCCCGCAGGCCACGTAGGCGAGGTCGACTGCGATCGATCCCGGAGATCGGAGCCGATAGGCGCGGTCCCGCAGGACCTCGGCGGCCTTCACGACCCGCTCGGGCTTGGACGCCTCGAGGGCGACCAGTTCCAGCCCGTCCCCGGGCGGGGCCTTGATCCGCTGGCCGTCCAGCTGCGCGCCACCGTCAGGCGTCGCGATGAACTCCTCGCCCGCGCCGAACTCGTAGACGTAGCCGAAGGTCACGTCCTCCATCGACCCGCCCTCGGCCACCGCGATGCTGACGCTGTGAAGCGGAATCGTCCGGCGAGCGTTGAGAGAGCCGTCGATCGGATCGATCACCACCTGCAGGTCCGAGGCGCCGTTCCCGAAGGCGACGGAGCCCCGCTCCTCCGAGACGGCCGTGAACTCATGGCCCTCCCGGTGCAGGGCGTCGAGCTCGTCGAAGATCGCGTCCTCGCAGAGCCGGTCGATGACGAGCGTGTTGTCGCCGCCCTCGCCGACCCCGTCGTACTTGGTGCGAGCCTCGATCCCCCTGTGCTCGGCGAAGACCCGCTTCTGCACCTCGACGGCCCGGCGGCAGGCGGCAATCCACTGATCAGCGCTCGGACCGGCCACGCGGGCCAGGTTAGCGATGGTTTCCGCGCGCCCAACGGGAAGGGCGCCGGGAGTGGCGGATGCGTGGGTTAGCCTGAAATCGATGGCGCAGGAGCACGATCGAGGGGAGCCCGTCCCGACGGAGCAGCAGGAGGCCGTGGCCGCCCACGGGCAGGGCGCTCTGCTGGTCCTGGGCGCCGCGGGGTCCGGGAGGACCGAGGCACTGGCCCGACGCCTGAGCCGCCTGGTCAGCCAGGGGCGCCGTCCCCTCGCGCTCTCGCGCTCGGCCGCCGCGGCCAACCGGATCCGGGTCCGCGCCGAGGAGACGATCGAGACTTCCTACGAGGAGCTCGTCGTCCACACGCATCCGGTCGCGGCCGCCCGGATCCTGCGCGAGCACGCCACCGAGGCCGAGATCGACCCCTTCTTCGAGTCCCTGAGCCCGGCAGAGCGGCTGGCCATGCTGCTCGACCGGATCGACGAGCTGCCCCTGCGCAGACATGAGATCCGCGGAAATCCGGCGGGCCTGCTCGCGCGCATCGTCGACCGGATCGACGCGCTGAAGTCCGCGGGGGTGACGGCCGAGCGGTTCCGGCGCTGGTCCGACGAGCAGGCGGGCGGCTCCGTCGCCGAACGGGATTCGGCCGCCAGGGAGCGTGAGTTCGCGGAGCTCTACGAGATGCACGACTCGATGCTGCGAGCCGCCGGCGCGATGGACGAGGTGGACGCGGTGATCGAGCTGACCCGGCTGCTGCACGAGCGGCCGGCGCTCGCCGAGGCCGTCTCGGAGCGCTTTCCGGACCTGCTGGTGGACGAGGCGGAGGACGCCTGCCCGGCTGAGCGCGCGCTGATCGAGGCCCTCGCCCGAGGGGCGGAGACGACCGTGATCTCGTGCGACGACGAGCAGGGCATTGCGCCGTGCGGGGCGGCCTCGGCCTGGGCGCGCGAGGCCTTCTCGCCGGCCGAGTTGACCCTCGAGCCGAGCTGGCGCTACGGCGGAGACCTGATCGACGCGGCGCATGCGGTGGTCGCTCCCGCCATGAATCGGGTTGCGCCATCATCAAACGGGTTGCGCCTTACGGAGCACCCTCGCGTGACACCCTCGCGTGAAGGCGCCGCGGTCGCCCGGCGCGCGGCGGGCCCGCCGACGCGGGTGCGCTTCTGGTCCGGGATCAACGAGCGAGCCGAGGCCCAGGCCGTGGCGCGCGACATCGAGGCCGCGCTCGCGGCCGGCGACGTGAAGATGGAGCACGTCTGCGTGGCCGTCCCCCGCGGAGGCGGCAGGGCGCGCGCGATCGCCGCGGCGCTCGAGGAGAGGCGCGTCCCCTACCGGGTCACCGGCCCGGGCGCCTTCTTCCAGCGGCCCGAGGTGCGCGACGTGATCGCCTGGCTGCGGTTGCTCGCCGATCCGACCGACGCGGCTGCTGCCGTCCGGGCGCTCAGCCGTCCGCCCGTCGAGCTGCGGTCGGTCGATCTCGCACGCTGCACCACGATCGCCCGGCGGCGGAAGCTCGACATGGTCTCGGCGCTCGAGGCTTCGCTGGAGAGCCCGCAGATCCCGCCGGAGGCACGCGACCGGATCCGGGAGTTCCTCCAGCTTCACCGCGCCGCCGCACGCGCCATGGGCGAGATGCGAGCGGACGTCTTCGTGCGCCGGCTGATCGAGCGGATCGGCTTTCGCCGGCACCGGCTGTTCGCCGCTCATCCCGAAGCGGCCGAGCGGCTGCGCAACCTCTCGCGGCTGGGCGAGTTGGCGGCGGCCTGGACACGCCGCGAGCCGACCGGCTCCAACCGCGACTTCGTCCGCTACCTGGTCGCGGTCTCCGAGGCCGGGGTCCCGCCGCTGGACGAGCCCAGCGAGCCGACGGCGGACGCCGTCCGGGTCATGTCCCTGGAGCGAGCCAAGGGGCTCGAGTTCTCACGCGTGTACGTGGTGGGGCTCCACGCCGGGGCCGTTCCGGGTGTGGCGCCGCCAGGTCCGCCGGTCCTGCCCACCGGGGTCGGCGCCGGCGAGCCCTCCCACGAGGACGAGCAGAGGCGCCTGCTCTACGTCGCGATGACGCGAGCCCGCGACGAGCTCGTCCTCTCGAGGCCGGCGTCGACGGAGGGGGGCGACGCACGCCCCTCGCCGTTCTACGAGGACGCGCGGGCGGTGCTGGACGCGACGGAGCAGGAGCATGGCGAGGAGCTGTTCGGCCCGGCCGAGGGCCTGCAGGCCACCTATCGGATGATCCAGGACGAGGTCCTCGAGGAGGCCTGGCGAGCTGGAGGCAAGCTCCGCGAGCCTCGCCTCGACACCTACGTGGACGTCACCCGGGCGGTCGCCCGCTTCCTGGAGCTGGTCAAACTGGCGGGGCTGATCCAGGGATCGAGCGAGGAGCCCGCCGCAGATGCCCTGGCGGCGATCAACGACCTGCTCGACCACGCGATCTCGCCGGAGCAGCGGAGCGCGCTCCACGACTCCGGGCTCGATGCCTACCTGCTCGACGAGGAGGGCGCGGCCAAGCGCCGCCGGGAGCTGATCGAGCAACGCGACGAGCCCTCGCTCGAGGCCTTTCTCCCGCGGCGGGGCGAGGGGCTCGCGCTCTCTGCCACCGACATCACCCTCTACCGGACCTGTCCGCTCAAGTACAAGTTCGCGCGCGTCTTCGGCATCCCCCAGGAGACCACGATCAACCAGCGCTTCGGGATCGTCATCCACCAGGTCCTGGAGCGGTTCCACGGCCACCAGACCGCCGCTGAGGGAGAAGCTGAAGCGGGGACCCTGGAGCACCTGATGGCGCTGTTCGCCGCCGCCTGGCGCCGCTCCGGCTTCGGTGAGTCCGACGACGAGCTCCAGTTCCGCGAAAAGGCGATCGACGCTCTGCACCGCTACCACGCCCGGGAGGTGGCGAGCGGCTCGCATCCGCGCTGGGTCGAGAGGAAGTTCGATTTCCGAATAGGGCCGCACCATCTGCGCGGCAGGGTCGACCGGGTGGACCAGCTGCCGAGCGGCGGCTATGAGCTGATCGACTACAAGACCGGGGATCCGAAGCCCGTCCGCGAGCTCGAGTCCGACGTGCAGCTCGCGATCTATCGACTTGCCGCGCGGGAGGCCTGGCGCCTGGAGGGTGCGGCCGGCAGCTACTGGTACGTGCTGGCCGACGAGAAGGTGGCCGTGGGCGGGTCTCCCGACGACCTCGAGCGGGTCGAGGGCGTCGTGCTGGAGGTCGGCGAGGGGATCCTCGGGCAGGACTTCGAGCCACGGCCCTCGCCGGAGATCTGCTCCTGGTGCGATTTCAGGCTGATCTGCCCGGCCTCCGAAGCGTGAGGTAGCTCACGTACATATGTACATATTTCTGGTACATTTGTACAACTATGTTGGCTTGGATCTATCTCTCAGCGGCAATCGCGTCCGAGGTGGTCGGGACCGTCTTCCTGCGCTACACGGACGGGTTCACCAACCCCGCACCGTCGATCCTCGTGATCGTCACCTACATGCTCTCGCTCTGGCTCACGGCGCTCGCGCTCAAGAGTCTCGAGATCAGCTTGGCCTACGCGGTCTGGGCGGGCGTCGGAACTGCTGCCATCGCGATCATCGGCATGGCGGCGCTGGGCGAGTCGGTCAACGCCCTGAAGCTGGCGAGCATCATGCTGGTCATAGGCGGAGTCGTTGGGCTCAATCTCTCCGGCGCAAGCTAGCCTGAAATGAAGATGGCGACGGCGGAACAGGCGACCCGTGGGCGGCGTGAGCAGATTTTGGACGCCACCCTCCGCGTCATCGGGCGGGAGGGACGTAACGCGGTTACGCATCGCGCCGTCGCGGAGGAGGCCGGCGTCCCCCTCGGGTCCACGACCTACTACTTCGACTCGCGCGACGACCTGCTCGGGCAGGCGCTCGAGCAGGTGGCGGCTCAGGAGGTCGAGCGCTACGCCCGGCTGGGCGAGGAGCTTCGCTCGGTGGGCTCGGGGAAGGAGCTCGCCGACCGTCTGATCTCCGAGCTGGTTGCGGCGGCCGAGGATCGCGTCGCCTACATCGCCGAGTACGAGCTCTGGCTGGAGGCGGGGCGACGTCCCGACCTCCGCGACGCTGCCCAGAGCTGGTGCAACGCCGAGCAGGGTGCGATCGCCGCTGCGCTCCGGGAGCTGGGGTCGAGCGACCCGCGGGCGGACGCGAGCATCGTCGTTGCCACCCTGGATGGGCTCGGAGAACGGGTCCTGGCTCGCGATGAGGACCCGGCCGCCGCAGCCAAGGAGCTGCAGCCGGAGCTTCGCCGGCTGATCGAGCGGCTGCTCGGTTAGCTCAGGCTTCCGGGCTGCCGCCCTGCTGGCGCAGGTAGCGCTCGAAGTCCCGGGCAAGGGACTCACCGGAAGGCACGTCCTCCTCGATGTCGAGGCGATCCACCTGCTCGGCCTCCAGGCGCTGGACGAGCTCCTCGATCTCCGGGTTCGCGGCGACGGCGCGGCTGACCTGGCTCTCGTACGAGTCGGATTCCTGCTCGAGGCCGGAGGCCTCCACCGCCACTCCCACCAGGCCCTCGAGCCTCCGCAGCAGCGCGAGGGCGGCCTTCGGGTTCGGGACCGCGGCGACGTAGTGCGGAACGGCCGCCCAGAGGCTCGCCGACGGGATCCCACGACGGCGGCAGGCATCGTGCAGCACGCCGACGACCCCGGTCGGCCCCTCGTAGTTGGAGCGCGCGAGGTCGAGGCGCTCCACCAGCTCCTCGTCCGAGGCGAGCCCCGTGATGGGCACGGGCAGGGTGTGGGCGACGTCGGCGATCAGGGCGCCGAGGGTGACCACCATCTCCACACCCAGCATCTCGGCCGCATCGGCAATCCCGTCGGCGAAGGTCCGCCAGCGGAGATTCGGCTCCGTGCCGGCAAGCAGGACCAGGTCGCGCTCGGCACCGCTGGGAGTCGCGGCGAGCAGCACGTTGCCCGGCCACTCGATCTCCCGGCTCTGGCCCTCGGTGAGGCGGATCGTCGGCCGGTTGGCCTGGAAATCGAAGAACTCCTCGGGATCGATCTGCGCGAGCACCTCGGCGTCCAGGGACTCGGCGGCAGTCGTCAGTGCTGTCGTAGCCGAGCCCGCCGCATCGTTCCAGCCCGCGAAAGCACAAACGAGAACCGGGGATCGAAGCTGCGGAGGCTCGGCCTCCCAGGCGAGCGCATCCATCGGCCGAGACTAGCGACTCGGGGGACGCGGGCAACCCGGTTCGTGCCTCTGGTGTCCGGATGAGCTTGGAAACTCAGAACGATGGAAGCCGCAACCCAAGCCCCGCGGATCGCCGAGCTTCGCCCCGGGCAGCGCTTCCGCGGCATCTACGCCTGCGCCCGCAAGGACCGGCTCTCGGCCCGGAACGGGTCGATCTATCTGTCGCTGGAGCTGCGCGATCGCACCGGATCCATCCCGGCGCGCGTCTTCCGGGAGGTCGATCGGCTCGCCGGCCGCTTCGAGCGCGGGGACGCGATCCAGGTCGCCGGCAAGGTGGAGCGCTTCCGCGGGGAGCTGGTCGCCGAGGTGGAGGACATCCAGCCGGTGGCGGACGGCGAGCTAGATCCCTCCGATTTCCTGCCGGCCGCGTACCGGGACGCCGAGGAGCTGGAGGGGTTCCTCGAGCATCTGACGCGTGAGGTCCACGACGAGCCACTCCGGCGGGTGGTCGAGCGGGTCCTGTTCACCGAGCCCGTCGCCGCGGAGTTTCGCCGCGCGCCCTGCACGCGGGCGGGACATCACGCCTACGTCGGCGGCCTGGTCGAGCACACCGTGGCGGTCAGCACGCTCGTCGGCGAGGTCTGCCAGCTTCACCCGCGGCTCGACTCGGACCTGCTGATGGCGGCGGCACTGCTCCACGACGTGGGCAAGACACGCGAGTTCAGCTATGGAGCGGAGTTCGGGACCACCGAGGAGGGACGCCTGATCGGCCACCTGGCGCTGGGAGCGGAGATCGTCGGGGGCGCGGCGGGAGAGCTGCCGCCCGAGCGCAGGGCCGC
>DASUPK010000133.1:0-5335 GCA_036276255.1 Solirubrobacterales bacterium | reverse complement strand
TGAGCCCGTCCATGACCCGCTGGACCATCAGGTCCGTCCGGCCGCCGAGGTAGCCCGAGACCAGCCCGATCAGGGCGCCGGCGGTGGTGCCGAGCAGGACGGCGGTGATGCCGATGCGAAGCGAGATGCGCGCTCCGTGCGCCACTCGGCTGAACACGTCGCGACCGAAATCATCCGTGCCGAACCAGTGCACCTCGCTCGGAGGCCGGAATCGCTGGGCCGCTCGGACCTGTTCGGGCTTGTGCACTGTGATGCGATCGGCGAACACGGCGGTCAGGAGGAGGAAGCAGACGATCACGGCCCCCAGCACCCCCATGGGCTTGCGCCGCGCGAAGTCCCATACGAACGACGACGGCGGGCGCGGGCGCGGGGGCGCGTCGGTCGCGCCGGCTCGTCGGCTCACGTCTGCCGCGTCCTGGGGTCGAACCAGGAGTAGAGAACGTCGGTCAACAGATTGAGCATCACGACCACGGCCGCGAACAGGATCACGATGGTCTGCACCACCGGGTAGTCGCGGTGAAGGATGGCGTCGACGAGGAACCGGCCCACCCCCGGCAGCGTGAAGATCGTCTCGCTGACCACGGCCCCGCCGAGCAGGTTGCCCATCTGTACCGCGGAGAGTGTGACCACCGGGGCCAGCGCGTTCTTGAGGACGTGCCGGCCGACCACGACGAGCCCGCTCAAGCCCTTGGCCCGGGCGGTGCGCACGTAGTCCTCGCGCAGCACCTCGAGGACGGCCGAGCGGGTGATCCGGCTCAGGATGGCGGCGGTGGCGAAGCCGATGATGACCGCCGGCCCGATGAACTGCTGGAGGTTCAGGCGCGGGTTCACGAACGGGCTCACGTAGCCGAGCGGCGGCATCCAGTGGAACTGCTTGACGAGCAGCAGCATGAGGAGCGTACCCGCCCAGAAGGCCGGGACGGCCAGGCCGGCCACGGTGAAGATCCGGAACGCGTAGTCGACCCAGGTGTCCTGGTACATGGCCGACAGCACTCCCGTCGGCAAGGCGATGGTCCACGAGATGATCACCGCGAGGAGCGTCAGCTCGAGCGTGACGGGCAGGCGCTGCCATAGCTCACGCAGGATCGGCTCCTTGGTCCACAGGGACGTGCCGGGGTCGAGGCGCAGGAGACCGCCCAGGAAGGTGACGTACTGCACGGGATAGGGCCGATCGAGGCCCAGCTGCCGGTTGAGCTCCTGGGCCTCCTGGGCGCTGGCCCCTCCCCCCGCGTCGCCGCTCAGGAGCATCTGGGCGACGTTGCCCGGGGCAACGCGCATGATGACGAATACGATGACGGACACCACCACCAGAACGGGCAAGGTGGCGACGAGGCGCCGCAGGACGTACCGGAACACGAAGACGCTCGGCGCCTGACCTACGAGCGCGCCAGCCACACCTGCTCGCGCGTCTCGGCGAGGTAGCGCGTGTACTGCGGCCGGTAGTTGCGCACCGCGCTCGAATACAAGAACCACGTCACTCTGAATCCCAGGACGGCTTTCATGACGGTACCCAGAGCCGCGCGCTCCATCTGGTTGACGACCTGCAGCCTCGCCTTGTAGTCCCGGATCTGTGACTGCTCGAGGAAGAGCTTCTCCACCTCGGGGACGCACATGTTTCCGTAGTTGCGGCCGGCGTTGCACAGGTAGTTCTGGCCCAGGATGGCATCGGGATCGTCCACGGCCGTGGAGAAGCTCCCGCCGCTGATCTCGAAGTCGCGGCGGGCCATTCGATCGAGGTAGGCCGCCGTCTCCAGGACCTCGATGTTGGCCTCGATGCCGACCTGCGAGAGGTGGTCCTTCAACAAGATGGCGGCGCTCTCGAACTGCTGGCCCCTCCGCACCGTCATGGCCACCTTGAGCCCGTTCGGGAAGCCGGCCTCGGCCAGGAGCTTCTTGGCCTGGGCTCGCTCCGCGGCCTTGTCGGTCGAATAGCCCGGGAGCTTCCGGAGCTCCGCCAGCGGGAGCGCCCACCGCCCCGTGGGCAGCATCATGCCGCCGACCTCGCCCGCGCCGTCGGTCATGACCTGCATGGCCTCCTTCCGGTCGATGGCCATGCTCGCCGCTTGCCGAACGCGAGGATCGCCCCACGGCTTGCGCCCGGAATTCAACTCCATGGTCAGGGCGCTCATCTGGGGCGTCTTGACCACCACGCCCCGGGAGCCGAGCTGCTGCCGCGCTTGATCGGCCTGGGACTCCACGTTGACCTCGTGCAGCAAGAGCTGCCCCGCAATGTAGGCGTTCACGGCCGTGTTCGCGTCGGGGATGAAGAAGGTCTTGACCCCGTCCAGATAGGGCCGGCCCTTCACGTGGTAGTCGGGATTGCGCTCCACCTCGAGGCTCACACCACGCACGTACTGCTTGAACTTGAAGGGGCCGGTGCCGACGACGTCACGCTTCATGTCGCCCTTGGCGTCGAGGATGTCCTTGGGAAAGATGACGTTCCAGCCGTGCGCCATGTTGGTGAGGAGGGACCAGTTCGGTCGCTTCAGGACGAAGCGCACGGTCTGAGCGTCGGGAGCCTCGATCCCGCCGATGGCCTCGAAGATCAGCTTGCGCACGCTGAAGACGCCCTTCGGTGGGCTGATGATCCGATCCCAGCTGGCCTTTACGTCCTCGGCGGCCAGCGGCTTGCCGTGGTGGAACTTGACGCCACGGCGCAGATGAAAGGTGTAGACCTTTCCGTCCTTGCTGATGTCCCAGCGCTCGGCCAGATCGGGGATGAGCTTGTCGACGTCGAAGGGGTCGGGTTGAATCAGGCGGCTGTAGCAGGGCGCCAGGGGCAGGAGCGCGGTGATGGTCTCGGACTGGTGCAGGTCGAAGTGCGGCGGATCGGCAAAGGTATCCTGGGTCAGGACGCCTCCGTACTTCGGGCTCTCGCCTGCGGGTGTCTGCGCGCCGGCCAGGCGATAGGGCGCTGCCCAGGCGGCAAGCCCGGTGCCCGCCGCGATTCCCATGAGCCGCCGTCGCGAAAGTCCGCCCTCAGCCATCGAAATCCTCCTCGATCCGCGTCCAAGATCGGCGAGCGTGGTGCTGCGTTGGGTCGCGGCCGTGATCAGCGCAGCGTGCGGAAGTACGCCCGCACGTCCTGGACGAACAGCTCCGGTTGCTCGAATGCGGCAAAGTGCCCGCCCTTGGCCATCTCGGTCCAATGGGTGATGTTCGTGAACCGACGTTCCATCCACGAGCGAACGGGGGTGACGATTTCCTTGGGGAACACCGCCACGCCGGTCGGTATGTTCACCGGGAGGCCCTTGCCACGCCGGCCGAAGCTCTCCCAGTACAACCGAGCAGACGACGTCGCCGAGGCCGTCACCCAGTACAGCATCACGTTGTCGAGCAGCTCGTCGCGGCTCAGGATGTTCTCGGGATGGCCGGCGCAATCGGTCCACGCCCAGAACTTCTCGAGGATCCACGCCGCCTGGCCCGCCGGCGAATCGGTCAGGCCGTAGCCAACCGTCTGGGGCCGGGTCGCCTGCTCTTTGGAATACCCGGAATCCCAGTCTCGGTAGTACTTCGCGCCATCGAGCGCCCGCTGCTCCGCGGGCGTCGGTTCCCCCTCGATCTTGGGTGCGCCGCCCATCGCCAGGGTGATGTGGATGCCGGCACAGTGCTGGGGATCGAGCCCGCCGATGGAGGTGGTCACCGCGGAGCCCCAGTCACCACCCTGGGCGCCGTAGCGGTCGTAACCGAGGCGGGCCATGAGCGCGATCCACGCTTCGGCGATGCGATCGACGCCCCAGCCCGTGCTGCGCGGTCTTCCCGAGAACCCGTAGCCGGGTAGCGACGGGCACACGACGTCGAACGCGTCGGCGGCATTGCCCCCGAAGGCGGTGGGGTTGCTCAGGGGTTCGATCACCTTGTGGAATTCCACGATCGACCCCGGCCACCCGTGCGTCATGATCAGCGGCAACGCCTCGGGGTGCGGCGAACGGGCGTGAATGAAGTGCACGTCGAGCCCGTCGAGGGTGGTGACGAACTGGTCGAAGCGATTCAGCGCGGCCTCGCGTGCCCGCCAGTCGTAGGCCTCGGCCCAGTAGCGGCAGATGTCCTGGAGCCAGGCCAGCGGGACGCCCTGGCTCCAGTCGTCCACCACCTCGGCTTCCGGCCACCGGGTATGTCGCAGGCGGAATCGCAGATCGTCCAGCACCGCATCGGATACGTCGATGCGAAACGGCTTGATCTCGTCACTCACGGTCGGCTTCCCTCCTCCGGTCGCGGTCCCGCGCTGCCCGGCCCGCCGCTCGCCTAGCCAACGTTCTCGGTCACGGGCGCGACGTCGATCGACGCGTCGAACGTTGCCTGGCCGGCCGAGAAGCCGAAGATGTCGACCGCGGCATCCGGCAACACCGGCGCGCTGGACGTCAGGACGTTCAGCCCTTCCCACCCGTCGCGCATCCACACCGTGCCCGCAGGGATCCGCTCCGTCACGTGCGCGCGCGCCCGCATCTCGCCCCGCTCGTTCCACATCCGGATCGGCGCGCGGTCGTCGATCCCGCGCGCGGTCGCATCGTGCGGCGACATCCAGAGCAGGGGCTCCGGATCGGCAGCGGCCAGAGAGGGCAGCGCGCGCCCATGATCGTAGAAGGCGTGGAAGTGCGTGAGCGTGCGGCCCTGACGGAACTGCAGCGGATACCCCGAGGTCGGGAGCGGCTCGTACGTCGGCAGCGCCGGCAGGCCGAGCGCCACCGCGCGTTCCGAGTAGAGCTCGACCTTGCCGGAGGGCGTCGGAAACGTGAGATCCGAATGGCCGACGTGCGAGATGTTGAGCGCCCGCTGCCCCCCTTCCGCGATGAGGGACGCCACCGTCGCGTGGCCGGCCCTCGGATGATCGAGGATCGCGTCCAGCGGGCCCGCGTCGTCGCTCCACGGGAAGAAATCCGGCACGTCCATCCGCCGGGCGAGCTCACGCAGCATCCACATCGACGAGCGACACTCGCCTGCCGGCTCCACGGCCTTCGGCATGAGATACACGTGGGTGTTGGTGGCCTTCGCCCCGAGCTCCTCCACCCATGCGGTTCCCGGGAGCACGATGTGCGCGTACCGGCGCGCGGTGTCGTTCATGAACAGGTCGAAGCTGACGACGAGGTCGAGCCGGGCGAGGCCCTCGGCCACGCGACCGGCGTTCGCGAACGAGGACGTCATGTCCGTGCCGGCGAGCACCAGGACGCGCACGGTGCCGTCGACCAGCGCGTCGGAGATGCGCGACATCTGATTCGGCACGTAGCGCCCAGGGGGCCGCCGATCATCGGCCGCGATGCTCGTGAAGTGGGTCCCCGCGCCGTGGCGCGGGCCGAAGCCGCCGCCGGGGATGCCGAGGTTGCCCGTCACCGCGGGC
>DASUPK010000132.1:0-19255 GCA_036276255.1 Solirubrobacterales bacterium | reverse complement strand
AGCTCCAGCCGTGGCCTCCTGGCAGCAATGGCGCACCTGGCGAGTCAAGCGACGCTGGTATGAGCGCAACAATCGCCGGCGCCGGCGCCGGCGGATCGACCGGCACGCAGCCGAGGGAGGCTTCTTCATCCGCTATCCGGTCGAGGGCGAGGTGCTCGAGGCGCTCGACTCCGGCCATCTGCGGATCGGCGACGGGACGCTGCTCGAGCCGGGCTGCTGGCTGACGCTCTCCGGCGAGGCGCGGATCACCATCGGCGAAGGCTGCTTCCTAAACAAGAACACGATGCTCGCCGCACTGGAGCTGATCGAGATCGGGGACCACGTCATGTTCGCGAACAACTGCTTCGTCGGTGACTCGGACCACCGCTTCGACGACCCGACCAAACCGGTCACCTGGCAGGGGTTCGAGCCGCAGGGGCCCGTGCGGATCGGGTCGAATTGCTGGTTCGGCATGGGGTGCGTCGTCACCGGCGGCGTCGAGATCGGAGAGCGCTGCGTGATCGGCGCCAACTCGGTCGTCACCAAGGACCTGCCGGCCGGCGTGATCGCGGCAGGCGCGCCCGCCAAGGTGATCAGGGAGATCGAGTTCAGGCAATAGAGCCGTCCCGGCTCCTTCCTAGACTCGGCGCGTGCTCCGACTCCGGCTCGCGATCGAGGACCACCGTGCCGACGTCGTCACCCAGGCGCTCGAGGAGACCGGCGGGGTCCACCGGATCGTCTCGCTCAGTCCCGAGCGGACGGGAACCGGCATGGTGCTCGCGGCGGACGTGATGCCGTCCGTGGCCGACCGGGTGATGCAGCTGATTCTCGAGTGGGAGATCTCCGATGCGGATTACTTGCTCACCCGGCAGGATGTGGTCGCGCCGAATCCGCCCCACGGAAGGCACTCACGGAGTGAAGAGTTCGCCTGGATCGAGGTGATGGGGGAGGCCAGGACGCACTCCCGGCCGCTCGGCCGCTATCTGGCGCTGATGGCGGTCGCCGGAGTCCTCGGGGCGATCGGGGTGATCACGGACAACCCGATTCTGGTCGTCGGCGCGATGGCGGTCAGCCCCGACATCCTGCCCATCTGCGCGGCCTGCGTCGGGTTGGTCGCGGGCCGGGTTCGACTGGCCTGGCGCGCCACCGTGACCCTCTTGCTTGGCATCGCCCTCACCTGGGGGGTGGCCGCCGCGCTCGCCTGGAGTCTCCAGGCCGCGGGCATCCTGAGCTCGAGCTTCCAAATCCACGACGGCTCCCTTCACGGCCTCGCTCACGTCGACTACGCGACCGTGCTCGTGGCGCTGGCGGCGGGCGTCGCCGCCATGCTCTCCTTCGAGACCCGAGCAGCGGCCGCAGTCGGGGTCGCCATTTCGGTCACCACCATTCCCGCATCGGCCCTGTTCGGGGTCTCGCTCGGCCTCGGCGAGGTCGGTGTCAACTGGGGCGCCGCCGCAGTGCTGGCGGTCAACGTCACCCTCCTCCTGTTCTCGGGGACCGCCACGCTGGCCGCGCAGCGATGGCTGGTGTCAAGGTCAGGTCGGCCTGCCAAGGCGTAGGAACGCAGCGCATCAGGCGACGACCTGGACGACCACGGTGCGCTCCCGCGGGCGATCGTCGAAGTCGATCAGGACCAGCTGCTGCCAGGTCCCGAGCGCGAGGCGTCCCCCAACCACCGGCACCTGATCCGAAGCGCCGATCAGCGACGCCCGCTGGTGGGCGTGGGAGTTGGTGTCGTGGTTGAGCCGGTTGTGCTCGTAGTCCCCCTCGGCTGGGATCAGCCGCTCCACCAGGTCCCGCAGGTCGGCGACGCCGCCGGGCTCGAATTCCATCGTCGTGATCGCCGCGGTTGAGCCTCGGACGAAGGCCGTGACCAGGCCGTCGTGGATCGGCCCGGAGGACACGACCGACTGGACCTCGCCAGTGATGTCGATGATGTCGGAGTCGCCCCTGGTCGAGAACCCGAGCTCGCCCGTATGCACGCCCATGCTCGCAAGCTAGCGGACGCGATATCACCCCTTTCGGGCGATGGCATGGTCCGGTCCTGTGACAGAATCGGCGCCGGATGGAAGGTTCGACGCAACCTGCCGCGACGCCCGCACCCAAGCGAGCAGGTGGCAATCAAGAGGGTGGCACCGCGGGAGGACCGGTGCATCGTCACCGTGCCCTGGTTTGGGCCCTGGTGGTGTTCGCGTCGATCGTGTTGCTCGTTTCGATGATCGCGAACTGGGTCCAGACCGCGGTCCTCGACTCGAACCAGTTCTCCAACAACACGGAGCAGATCCTCCAGAACAAGGACGTCCAGAAGCAGCTCAGCATCTTCGCCGTCGATCAGCTGTACGCCAACGTCGACGTCCAGGCCCAGATCCAGCAGAAGCTGCCCAGCTCCGTCCAGCCGCTTGCCGTTCCGGTCACGGCGGCGACGAGACAACTCGCCACGAACGTCGCGGAGACGGCGCTCGCCTCGCCTCAAGTTCAGCAACTCGTCGCCACCGCGATCGGTGGGGCACAGCAGCGGTTCGTCAGCCTGATCGAGAACAAGGCCCAGTTCGTCTCGACCCAAGGTGGCGTTGTCACGATCGAATACGGGAGCTTCGTCGCCGACCTCGCCACTCGGCTGGGCGTGGACCCCTCGGCAATCTCCCAGATCCAGGGTTTCATTCAGCAGTACTCGACGGACCTGAAGAAGAGCCTGACCGCGGCCCAGACCCAGTTACAGACGACGCGAACGACCCTTTCTCAGGCGCAGTCGGGCACGCTCACCCCGCAGGCGCAACAGACCCTCACGGCTCTCGAAACGGATGCCGCCCAGCTCCATGTGACCGTCGCGAGCCTCGAGCAGAAGATCGCGGGCATCCAGCCGAATGCCCCGGCCCAACTCCAGGGCCGGTTGTCCGACCTTCAGGGCCGTCTGGCCAAGCTCGACAAGCGGCTGGCCACAGTGCAGCGACAGGCCGCCGTGGTGCTCAAGGATCCGAGCCAGGCGAACATCCTCAAACTCCAACCCACACTCGCCTCACTCCAGACGCGCATCACCAGCCTGCTCAACCGCCAGGCGATCCAGCATCCAGGCGAGCTCGTCGTGATGAAGTCCAGCCAGCTGAGCGGGCTTCAGGACCTCGTGAGCGCGCTGCGCAACCTCGGCTTTGTGCTGCCACTGCTGGCACTCGTGCTGTACCTGGCGGCCATCTATCTCGCCAAGGGGTGGCGCCGCGAGACGCTGATGGCAGTTGGGGGCGGGATCCTGGGGGCCGCGCTGATCATCCTTCTGACCAGGCGCCTGCTCGGCAACGCGGTCACCGACTCGGTGGCGAGATCCGACGCGGTCAAACCTGCCATCACCGCCGTCTGGAACATCGTCTCCGCCGGGCTGCGGGAGCGGGCCCTGTTCGTGCTCGTGATCGGGCTGGCCTTTATCGGTGGGGGGCTCCTCGCAGGGCCCGGCCGCCATGAGGTTGCCGTGCGGCGCTTCCTCGCGCCATACCTGCGCGAGCAGCCGGTTGTCGTCTATGCGGTCCTGGCCTTCATCTTCCTGATCTGGCTGACGTTCCTTCCCACGGTCAACAACGTCGGCCAGGTGCTGATAATCCTGGTTCTCGCTGGGATGGCGGTGCTGGGTGTCGAGACCCTGCGCCGCCAGACGGCACGCGAGTTTCCGAACGCCTCAACGAAGGCTCCCGGCCCCCCGCCAGCTCCGGGCCCCCCGCCGCGCCCGTAACCGGGCGTCGTCCTACCAGTCCCAGGGGGTATCGGTGCCCACCAGCGCTTCCTGTTCCAGGTAGCGCGCGAACTCCTCCAGCTCCTCCTGGGGGATCGAGTAGGTGTGCTGCTCCTCGTCCGGGAATGTCCGGGCGCGGACCTCCTCGGTGTAGGCGCGCACGCCCTTCAGCGACTCCTTGCGGACCTCCGCGAAGCGCTTGACGAACTTCGGCTGGTGGCCGTCGTAGACGCCGAGCAGGTCGTGCAGGACCAGAACCTGTCCGTCGGTCGAAGGTCCCGCGCCGATCCCGACCACGGGGATCTCCAGCTTCGGCATCAGCGCCTCGGTGACCGCAGAGGGAATCGCCTCGAAGACGATCGCGAAGCAGCCGACCGACTGCAGCGCCAGAGCCTCCTCGCACAGCTTCGCCGCCGCCTCGGCGGTCTTGCCCTGGGCCTTGAAACCGCCGAGTGCCGTCGCGGTCTGCGGTGTCAGCCCGACGTGCCCCATCACCGGAATGCCGGAGCGGACGATGGCCCGCGCCCGGTCGACCGAGGCCCCACCGCGCTCGAGCTTGACCGCGTCGCAGCCGGACTCCTTGACGAAGCGCTGGGCGTTCTCGATCGCCTGCTCGTTGGAACGCTCGTAGGAGCCGAAGGGCATGTCGCCGATCAGCAGCGGGTGCTCGAGTCCGCGCCGGACGGCGCTCGCCATCATCAGCATCTCGTCCATGCCCACCGGAGTGGTGGCGTTGTGGCCGAGCACGACCATCGCCGCGGTGTCACCGACCAGGACGATGTCGACGCCGGCCTCGTCGACGATCTGGGCGGAGGGAAAGTCGTAGGCCGTGATCATCACGATCGGCTCGCGCGCCTGCTTCATCTCGGTGAGGCGTGGCAGCGTCATCTTCGGTCGATCGGACCCGGATGGATTGCTGAGGGGTTGTGTGCTCACAGTCGCGCTCCCTTGTCCGAATTTTCCTCGTTGAGCAGCACGGTGTCGATGTCCCAGACGTGCACCTGCTCATTGACCAGCAGATCCGCCTGCCCCATGAGCACCGGATCGAGGGTGATGCTGCCGACGTAGTCGACCTCACAGTCAGTGACCGTCGCGCGATGGATCTTCGACTTGAGCCTCTGACGCTGCATCAGGCCTCCCTGTTCGGAGTGATCAAGACGTTGTCGATGAGGCGGGCCCTGCCCACCCGGGCCGCGACCGCCACCAGCACGGGCCGCCCGTTCAGCTCGGCCACGGGGGAGAGGTCCTCCGCGTGGCGCGCCTCCACGTACTCCGGCTCGATTCCGGAGTTGCGAAGTTCGTTCCTCGCCGCCTCCACCAGCGCGTGGGCGGAGGTCTCGCCGCCACGGGCCATCTGCTCGGCGGCTCGCAGGGCACGGGAGATCGCGGTCGCCTGCTGGCGCTGCTCCGCCGTCAGGTAGGCGTTGCGGGAGCTCAGCGCCAGGCCGTCCTCCCCGCGGACGGTCGGCTGCACGGCGATCTCGATGGGGAAGTCCAGGTCACGGGCCATCCGCTCGATCACCAGGGCCTGCTGGGCGTCCTTGCGGCCGAAGTAGGCGATGTCGGGCTGCACGGAGTTGAACAGCTTGGCGACGACAGTGGTGATGCCGCGGAAGTGGGACGGACCTCGATGGCGGGGATCGCCCTCGAGCACGCCCGTGAGCTCGTTCCCCACCTCGACCGTGGTCGCGAATCCATCCGGGTAAATCTCGTCGGCGTCCGGCATCCAGAGCAGATCGACCCCCTCCAGCTCCGCGAGCTCGGCGTCCCGGTCCTCATCGCGTGGGTATGCCTCCAGGTCCTCGCCGGGGCCGAACTGGGTCGGATTGACGAACAGGCTGACGACGACCACGTCGCAGTCCTCGCGGGCCCCCCGCATCAATGACAAATGACCGCCATGGAAGTAGCCCATGGTCGGGACGAGCCCGATCCGCTTGCCCTGCCGCCGTGGCTCGTCGAGCGCCTCTCGCAGCTCGGCCCTGGTGCGGACGATCTTCATGAGGACACTCCGTGGGATTCCCATGCGATCGCCTCCGCGCGCATCGCCAGGGCGTCGTAGAGCCGGACGAGCTCCGGTGCGGTCTCGGCGAGGGCGACGCGATGGCGTTGCACCGTGGCGCGGTCGCCACGTGCGATCGGCCCGGTGAGGGCGGCGGGCCCTCGCTCGGCCCAGTTCGCCGCGGTCCGCAGGACCAGGGGGGCGAGCAGGTCCCGTGCCTCGTCCACGCCGATCCGCTCGAGCAGCTCGGCGGCGGACTCCTCCAGTGCGACCAGGAGATTCGAGGCGATCGCCGCGGCCGCGTGGTAGGCGGCACGGCTCTCCTCGGGAACCTCGAACGCGCGCATCCCGAGCGCCTCAGCGAGGGAGCGGGCGAAGGCGAGGGCGGTCTCATCGAAGCCCGCGATCGCTGCCGGCGTGCCCGCAACGGTGGTCTCGCCGTCGGCGAACGTCTGCAGCGGATGCAGGGAGAAGGTTGACGCGCCGCGCTCTCGCGCCGTCGCCAGCACGTCGAGGGTGCTGGCGCCGCTGACGTGGCCGACGAGCGCCGGGGCCGTCGCCGCGACGCGGGCGCAGGTCTCGGCGATGGCGTCGTCCGGGACGCAGAGCAGGATCGCGCCCGCCCCAGCGATCGGCGCGTCTCGGCCGATGAGGTCGACCTCGATCCCGGCGGCCCGAGCCGCGCCGGAGAGCGAGCCGCCCACGCGGCCACGGCCCACGACGACCAATTTGGTCGCGTTCATGGGGGGGAGGTCATCCCGTTCCAGTTCCCGCATCGGAGATACCAGACGGCTTTCTTTGATGGACGAGGTGTCGGTGCGTGAAGTTCGATTGGGTCCGCGCTGAATCGAGTCACGGCCCGCGGCAAAGTATAGAGAGCATTCCTGGCCAGCCAGCCAGTTCAGGATCCGCCGAATCGACGGTATTTGCGGCCCCCGAGGGGACCCGGACGGTCGGGAACCCGAACTACCATCAACCCGGTGCCGATCTACGAGTTCGCCTGTCGATCCTGTGGTCATCACTTCGAGGAGCTGGTCGGCTCGCACGTGGGCCTCGACGCCGCCGATGTGAGCTGTCCCGAGTGCGGAGCGGCGGAGGTGGAGCGCCTGCTATCGACCTCCTACGCGCCGCTGCAGCGCCAGATGACCCCGAACCAGCGCCGCCGGCTGGAGGACAAGCGGGGAACGAATCGCGGTGGCGCGAAGGAGCGTTTCAAGCAACAGCGTGCCGCCGAGAAGCGAGCGGCCGCCCGGCGAGGAGGGGGAGGAGGCTCGTGAGCGGCGCCGAGTCCCGCCGCCGGGCGCTGGTCGAGGTCTACAACGAGGCCTCGGTCTGCGAGCGCTGCCCGCTGTCCGAGACGCGCAACCGCGTCGTCTTCGGGGCCGGCAACGCCGACGCGGACCTGATGTTCGTCGGCGAGGCCCCCGGCGCCGAGGAGGATCGCCAGGGCCTGCCGTTCGTTGGGCGAGCGGGCGGCTTCCTGACCGAGCTGCTCGAGGGGATCGGGCTGAAGCGGGAGGACGTCTTCATCGCCAACGTCCTCAAGTGCCGTCCGCCCGGCAACCGGGATCCGCAGCCCGAGGAGATCGGCTCGTGCCGGCCCTATCTCGAAAAGCAGGTCGAGCTGATCCAGCCGCGCGCCATCTGCACGCTCGGCAACTTCGCCACCAAGCTGCTCACCGCCAACCCGACCGGGATCACCAAGGTCCGGGGAACGCCCCAGGAGCACTTGATTGGAGGGCGACATCTGTTCCTCCTGCCGCTCTTCCACCCGGCCGCGGGCCTGCGCACTCCGCGGGTCGCCGAGCAGCTCCGCGAGGACTTCGAGCAGATCCCGGACCTGCTGGCCGCGCCGCTCCCCGAGCCCGAGCCGCTGGTCGTTCGCGAACCGGAACCGGACCAGATGGGCCTGTTCGGCCGATAGGCCGGCAGGACCCTCAACCTGCGGTCCCGCCTCGCTGTCTTGCGCGCAGGTAGCGGGTGACCGCAACCTGAAAGACGATGATCGAGAGGGTGACGACGAGGACGACGGTGCTGGAGATTGGTCCCCAGAAGTTCATGGAGAACACCACCCAGAACAGCACGAAAGAGACGCGCAGGATCGTCTTCCAGGGGTCGGGATAGCCGCCGAAGAGCCAGTTCATCGCGCCACAAACCTACGACACGTTGGTGGCCATGGGTAGGCTCGGCCGGGTGACTCAAGTAACCCGTACTGCGGCCGAGACCGAGACCGTCGGCGAGCGGCTCGCCGCGGACCTTCGTCCGGGCGACGTCGTCCTCGTCAGCGGCGATCTCGGCGCGGGCAAGACGACGCTGATCCGCGGCGCCGCACGCACGCTGGGGGTGACCGAGGCGGTCACCTCCCCGACCTTCACGATCGGGCGGACCTACAGCGGCCGCGTGCCGGTCTCGCATCTCGACCTCTACAGGCTCGCGGACCTCGGCCAGGAGGACCCGGCCCTACTTGACGACTACCTGACGCCGCAGGCGGTGGCGTTCATCGAGTGGCCCGGTGCGGCCGAGCCCTGGCTCGAGCGGGTCACCCTGCGAGTGGCGATCCGGCACGCCGGCGACGACCGGCGGGAGATCGAGATCTCCTAGTAGCCGTACTGGCCGCCGCTGCCGCCGTTCTGGTTCTGATTCTGCTTCTGCTGAACCTGGTTCTGGACGCTCTGGACCTGGCTCTGGACGCTCTCGGCCTGCTGATTGGCGTTCTGGACGGCGGTTGAGATCTGACTCGAAACGCTGCTCGAAACGCTGCTCGCCTGGGACTGGACGCTGTCGATGACGCTGTTCACGTTCTTGTTGGTATCGCTGCCGCAGCCAGCGACCGCGACGCCCGCGCCGACGCCGAAGACGGCGATGCCGAGTACCGCGGCTATCGTCGCCGGGTGTCGTGTGGACCTGCTGGACTGCTCTGCCATGAGGATGTCTCTCCTTCTCCTGAGTTCGACGGACGCCGATACTCCGGGCGCACTCTATTGATGGTCCTGCTCGGCGTCGACAGCGCCACGGCGGACGCGGTGGTCGGAGTGACGGCCGGCGGCGAGGTCGTCCGCGAGGCCCGGGTCGACCCGGGGCCGGACGGCCGGCCGCGCCACTCCCAGGTGCTCCTCGGCGAGATCGAGCGAAGCGTCGAGCAGGCGGGCGGCTGGGCGCGGATCGAGCGGATCGCGGTCGGCGTTGGCCCGGGATCGTTCACGGGCCTGCGGATCGGGATCTCCACCGCTCGGGCGTTGGCCCAGGCCCGCGAGATCCCGATCGCGCCGGTCGGCTCGCTGGCCGCACTGGCGCGCGGAATCTCGGGTGGCGGCTCCGGACAGCCCGCGCTCCCGGTGATCGACGCGCGGCGAGGCGAGGCGTTCGCCGCCCTGTTTCAGAGCGACGGGGTGGAGCTGTGGGCTCCCTTCGTGGCCCCGCCCGGCGAGCTGGCCGGGCGGGTCGAGCGCCTCGATGCACCCCCGCTGGCGGCCGGAGACGGGGCGCTACGATTCGCCGCAGAGCTGGTGGCCGCCGGCGCCACGGTTCCCCCGCCAGAGGACCCGATCCACCGAGTCGCCGCAAGGCACGTTTGCGCGGTCGGGGAGGCGGCAACCGAGGCGACGCCGGACCAGATCCAACCCCTGTATCTGAGACCGCCCGATGCGAAGAGATGGCTTCAGCGAAATCGCAGAGTCCCCGGAGGATGAGCGGGACGGGTTGAGGCTGCGCCGGCTGGGCTACGGCGACCTGCCCTCGGTCATCTCGATCGAGCGTCGCTCGTTCCCGACGCCCTGGTCGCTCGCCATGTTCGTACTGGAGCTCTCGAAGCCGTCGGGGATCTGCCTCGCGGCCGAGGACTCCGAGGGCCTGGTCGGTTACCTCGTCTGCGCGCGGTACGACGACGTCTGGCACCTGATGAACGTCGCCGTCCGTCCGGAGCGTCGCCGGCGCGGCGTCGCCACGGACCTGATCGAACGCCTCTTCGAGGAGGCGGGCGCGGGCTCCCGGTTCACGCTCGAGGTCCGCGTCTCGAACGCGCCCGCCATCGAGATGTACCGCCGCTTCGGCTTCCGCTCAGCTGGGCGTCGCCGGCGCTACTACCACGACAACGGAGAGGACGCACTGATCATGTGGCTCGAGGCGGCCGAGGGCGCCTCGGTCGCTTGAGCCCGCTTCTCGCCCTGGAGACGTCCTGCGACGACACCTGCGCCGCCGTCGTCGACGGCCCGCGGATCCTTTCCAACGTCGTCTCCTCCCAGGCCGAGTTCCACGAGCGTTACGGAGGTGTGGTGCCGGAGGTCGCCTCGCGGCACCACCTCGAGCTCGTCAACGCCGTGGTCGCAGCCGCCCTGGACGAGGCCGGCGCGACGCTGGCCGACGCCGACGCGATCGCGGTCACCCAGGGGCCGGGACTGATCGGAGCGCTGCTCGTCGGGCTGAGCTCCGCGAAGGGGATGGCGGCCGCGCACCGGAAGCCGCTGATCCCGGTCGACCATCTGCATGGGCACGTCGCGGCCAACTTCCTGGAGCCGGACCCGCTCGAGCCGCCGTTCCTCTGTCTGATCGCGAGCGGCGGCCACACGCTGCTCGCCGGTGTTCGCGAGCAGCGCTCCTTCGAAATCCTCGGCTCGACCGTCGACGATGCCGCGGGGGAGGCCTTCGACAAGGGAGCCCGGCTCCTGGGCCTCGGCTATCCGGGCGGGCCGGCGATCCAGCGGGCGGCGGAGGACGGCGACCCCAAGGCCTTCGACTTCCCGGTGGCCATGAGCGAGCGGGGGCTCGACTTCAGCTTCAGCGGGCTGAAGACCTCTCTCGTCTACCGGGTCCGCGACCTGGGACCGGAGGACACCGAGGCTCAGCGCGCGGATCTGTCCGCCTCCTTCCAGCGGGCGATCACCGACCAGCTGGTGACGAAGCTCCGGCGAGCGGTCCGCGCGGGCGAGTGGCCCGCGATCGCCCTGGGGGGTGGCGTCGCCGCGAACGCCGAGCTCCGCGACCGCACACGAGGGCTCTGCGACGAGATCGGCCTCCGCCTGAAGCTGGTCCCGATCTCCCTCTGCACGGACAACGCGGCGATGATCGGCTCCGCCGCCCGCTTCACGGATCCGATCGCCTACCCCGACTACCTCGGCTTCGATGCCTTCGCCACCGACCGTAGTTCTGTACGGGCGGCCTGACTGCCACCTCTGCGACGAGGCGCGCAAGGGGCTCGAGGAGCTCCTCGCGGGCCTCTCGTTCGAGCTGGTGGAGGTGGACATCGAGTCGGAAGAGGGATTGCTCCGCCGATACCTGGAGCGCATCCCCGTGATCGAGATCGGCGGGGAGGTCGTCTCGGAGCTGTTCCTCGACGCCGACGGCGTGCGCGCGCGGCTCGATACCTTGTCCGCATGATCGAGGACGTCGCGGCCGAGGCCGCAGACCAGCAGCCCTCGGAGCTCACGGACGGGGATCGTCTCTCGCTCGGGGTCGCCGCGCGGCTATCGCGCTATCTCCAGGTGCTGACGCAGGCGCGGAAGATGGGCAAGGACACGATCTCCTCGCAGGAGCTCTCGGACTACACCCACATCAACTCGACCCAGATCCGGCGTGACCTGTCCGGCTTCGGCAAGTTCGGCAAGCGGGGGGTGGGCTACAAAGTCGACTCGCTGGTCTCGGAGATCCGCAAGATCCTCCGGACCGCCGGCCAGCACAACATCGCGCTGTTCGGCGCCGGCCATCTCGGACAGGCGATCGCGAGCTCGGACATCTTCGCCGATCACGGCTTCCGGATCGTGGCGATGTTCGACGTCGATCCCACGGTGATCGGCCGGCGGGTGGGCGGCCTCGAGGTCCGCTCGTTCGCCGACATTGACGCCGTGGTCGAGGGAGAGCAGGTGGTCGTCGGCGTGCTCGCCGTCCCGTCCGACGCAGCTCAGGAGGTCGCGGACAGGCTGGTCAAGGCCGGCGTCAAGATCATCTTCAATTACTCCGAGCGCCTGCTCCAGGTGCCACCGGACGTCACGGTGCACACATCGAGCCCGGCAGTCGACCTGCTCTACGCCCTCTACTTCTATTTGACCTAGGCGGCCCGCCCGTGACAACCGATCCCGAGCCAAACCACGACGGGCTGGACCTCGACGCGGTCCGCGAGACCTTCGAGGCCTCGACCGACTTCACGGTCGGGATCGAGGAGGAATTCGCGATCCTCGATCCGGCCGTCCTCGACCTCGAGCACCGCTTCGAGGAGATGCAGGAGGCCTGCCTGCGGGATCCGGAGTTGACGCATGCCGTCAAGGGCGAGCTGATCGACACCGAGATCGAGATCCGGTCGGGCCGCGGCGAGACCTTCGCCGACGCCGCCGAGCGCCAGCGGGCGAGGCGGGCACGCCTCTTTGCGATCGCCGATGAGATGGGCCTGGCGTTGGCCGCGATGGGGACCCACCCGTGGGCCAACTACCTCGACCAGCACATCATCCAGACGGAGCACTACCGGCGGCTGGAGGGGGACCTGCGCTGGGTCGCACAGCGGAACAACACCTGGAGCCTCCACGTCCACGTCGGCATCCAGGGGCCCGACCGTGCGGTCGTCGTCTCGGACCGGATGCGGGAGCTCCTGCCGCCGCTCCTCGCCCTCTCGGCGAACTCGCCGTTCCTCGACCATCGCGACACGGGCCTGCACTCGGTCAGAACCGAGATCTTCACCCGCACCTTCCCTCGCTGCGGCGTCCACGAGCCGTTCGGCGACTGGGCGACCTATGCGGATTTCGTCCAGCTGCTCGAGGACACGGACTCGATCGTGGAGGCGACGCAGCTCTGGTGGAGCGTGCGCCCGCACCATTCGTTCGGCACCGTCGAGGTCCGGATCTGCGACGCGCAGACGCGGGGCGACGAGTCGCTCAACCTCGTCGCGCTGATCGCCGCCTGCGTGGCGCAGACCGCATCGGATCTCGACGCCGGGGTCACGCCCGAGAGCGGTGCCGGCTTCTGCGGCCGTCTCGGCGTCGCGCAGCGTGAGATCGAGGAGAACCTATGGCGGGCGATCCGCTTCGGGATGGACGGCGAGATGATCGACTTCCGCGAGGGCGGCTTGGTCCCGACCCGAGCCATCCTCGAGGATCTGGTCGAGTGGACGGAGCCGGCCCGGCAGACGCTCGGGCTCCCGGTCGACCTCTTGGAGCGGAACGGCGCCCAGCGGGCCTATGCTGGCTTCGCCGAGGGTGCCCCAATCGAGGAGATCTATCGCCGCGCCGTCGAGGAGACCCGCAAGACCTACGCACCGGAGGGAGCCGTCAGTGGCAGATGAAGAGCAGCAGAGCGAAGAGCAGAAGCCGGCCGAGCAGCAGCCCGGGCAGCTGAGTGACGAGGAGGTCCGCGCCCAGCTCGAGGAGGAGATCCGCAAGGTCCGGGTCGAGGACGTCGTGCTGCAGAGCGTGGTCAGCATCCTCAATCTCTCGGCGCGGCGGATCGCGAAGGACGATGAGCGCGATCTGGACCAGGCCAAGGTCGGAATCGACGCCGCCCGGACGCTCGTGGACCTGGTCCCGCCCGAGGCCCAGGTGCAGCTCCGCCAGGCGATCTCGGAGCTTCAGGTTCTCTACGCCACGCACGCCGGAGAGGGACCGGCGTCGGAGGAGGGCGATGGGGGCGAGGGCGAGAGTCCCGGCCCCGAGCCTCCAAAGGGCGACTCGGGCCTCTGGACCCCGGGCTAAGCCGGGCACCCGGCGTAACAAGTACACTGCCGCGCCGCTTTTTACGAGCGCCATTTCTTCGAACCCGACGCAGGAGCCATCCCCTTGACTAAGTTCTGGACCGATTACGGAATCGTCGTCGCGCTCGGTTGCGCGGCCGCGGCGGTTGTGTACGGACTGCTGGTCACCCAGCGCTTGCTCGCCAAATCGCCCGGTAACGAGCGGATGCAGGAGATCTCCGGCGCCATTCAGGAGGGCGCCAGCGCCTACCTGAAGCGCCAGTACACGATCATCGCCGGGGTCGGCGTGGTCGTTGCGATCCTGCTGATCCCGCTGCAGAACTGGGAGACGGCGGTCGGGTTCGTCGTCGGGGGCGTGCTCTCCGGCTCCGCCGGGTTCATCGGCATGAACCTCTCGGTTCGCGCCAACGCCAGGGTCGCCGAGGCGGCCCGCGGCGGCATTCCACCGGCGCTCGACATCGCCTTCAAGGGTGGCTCCGTGACGGGGCTCCTGGTGGTCGGGCTCGCGCTGCTGGGCGTCGCCGGTTACTTCGGCGCCCTGTTGACCTTCACCGACCTGAGCGACAAGGACTGCATCGACGCGCTCGTCGGGCTCGGCTTCGGTGGCTCGCTGATCTCGGTCTTCGCGCGACTCGGCGGCGGCATCTTCACCAAGGCCGCCGATGTTGGCGCGGACCTGGTCGGGAAGATCGAGGTTGGCATCCCCGAGGATGACCCGCGCAACCCCGCCGTGATCGCGGACAACGTCGGCGACAACGTCGGCGACTGCGCTGGTATGGCCGCCGACCTCTTCGAGACCTACGCGGTCACTGCCGTGGCCGTGATGCTCCTCGGCGTCATCACCTTCACCGGCTACACCCGCGAGGTGACCATCTATCCGCTCGCGATCGGCGCCGTGGCGATCATCGCGTCGATCATCGGTGCTCTCTCGGTGCGCACGCGGACCGGGAACGTCGAGGCCGCGCTGTATCGAGGGCTGGTCGTCTCGGCGGTGCTCTCGGCGGCGGCCTTCTACCCGATCACCAAGTGGTTGATGGAGGACCCGCTGAGCAGCGGCGCGCTCGGCAACACGAGCGTCACCGACCTCTGGCTCTGCGGCCTGATCGGCGTCGGCGTCACTGCGCTGCTCTTCGTACTCACCGACTACTACACGTCGACCCGCTTCCGGCCGGTGCGGACAATCTCGAAGGCCTCGGAGACCGGTCACGCGACCAACATCATCCAGGGACTCGCGCAGGGCCTCCAGTCGACGGCCCTGCCCGTGCTGGTGATCGCCTTCGCGATTCTCGGCTCCTGGAAGCTCGCAGGGGGTGGCACCGCCGGCATCTACGGCATCGGCGTCGCGGTGATGGCGCAGCTCTCGCTGACCGGGCTGATCGTCGCCCTGGACGCGTTCGGCCCGATCACCGACAACGCGGGCGGCATCGCGGAGATGGCTGACCTGCCTCAGGAAGTTCGCGACGTCACCGACCCGCTCGATGCGGTCGGGAACACGACCAAGGCCGTCACCAAGGGGTATGCGATCGGGTCGGCCGCGCTCGCCGCCCTGGTTCTCTTCGACGCCTTCACGCATGAGCTCCGGACGCAGGCGGGTGGCCACGCGCTGAGCTTCCAGATCTCCGATCCTCCTGTGCTGATCGGCCTGTTGATCGGCGGGATCATGGTCTACCTGTTCGCGTCTATGGCTATCGAGGCCGTGGGCCGCGCCGGAGGCCAGGTGGTTGAGGAGGTCCGCCGTCAGTTCCGCGAGAAGCCCGGGATCATGACGGGCGAGGACAAGCCGGACTACGGTCAGTGCGTGAGCCTCGTCACGGCGGCCGCTCAGAGGGAGATGATCGTGCCCTCGCTGATCCCGATCGTGGTGACGCTGATCGTCGGCCTGATCTCCTACCAGGCGCTGGGAGGCCTGCTGATCGGCGTGATCGTCGTCGGTATCTTCATGGCGATCTCGATGACGGCCGGTGGCGGGGCTTGGGACAACGCGAAGAAGCTGATCGAGGATGGGGAGTTCGGCGGCAAGGGCTCCGAGGCCCATGCGGCCGCGGTCACCGGTGACACGGTGGGCGATCCCTACAAGGATACGGCCGGTCCGGCCATCAACCCGATGATCAAGGTGGCGAACATCGTGGCCATCCTGATCATCCCGATCATCGGCGGCCTGCCCGGCTGATCGCGCGCCCACCGAAGCAACCCGTTTAATGGGGACGTGAATCAGCGTCGGCGTCCCTCGCCTGACGAGGGCTACCAGCTCGCGGTCCGCACCTTCTCGGTGGTCATCATCGGGTTCGGCCTCGTCATGCTGGTGCTGACGCTGGCGCGGGGTGGGGGTCCGCTCGCCGTCGGGTTCCTGTTCGGACTGCTCTTCATCGCCCTCGGCTCGGGAAGGCTGTACCTGTCGATGCGCGGATGAGGGAGCTGGGGAGATGAGGGCGAAGCGGTGGCTCGGGGTCCCATTCCTGTATTCGGCGGCGTCCGCGGCCGTCGGGTTCTCGATCTACTTCTCGATCGGCGTCGTCGCCGATCGGGGCCTGGGGCTGACTCCCCTGATCTTCCTGGCGGCGGGGCTGATGTTCGCCCTCACCTCGCTCTCCTACGTGGAGGGCGGAGCGATGCTGCGGGAGCGGGGCGGGTCGGCAACCTTCGCCCGGCACGCCTTCAACGAGCTGATCAGCTTCATCGCTGGGTGGGCGATCCTGATCGACTACCTGATCGTGATCGCGGCGGCGGCGATCACGGTCTCTCACTACCTGACTCCGATCTCGGGCAGGTTCGGCGGCGGAGACGTCGAGCTTGCAGTGGCGGTCGTCGTCATCGGCCTCGCCGCCATCCTCAACATCGCCGACGTCACCGGGCGAAACCGGCAGTTCCGGCTCGTGGTGCTGGCGCTGGCCGAGCTCGGGCTGCAGGTGCTCGTGATCGTCGTCGGGCTGATCGTCGTGTTCCATCCCGACCGTCTCACCGATCAGCTCGATCTGTTCACCTCGCCGAGCGTCAAGGACATCGTCTACTCGCTGGTGATCGCGACGATCGCCTACGCCGGCATCGAGGCGGCGAGCGACCTGGCGCCGGACCTCGAATTCGAGCCGGCGGACCTGAAGCGGGTGCTGGGGGTGGGCGCGATCGCGATCCCCCTGATCTACGCGGGCATCGCGGCCGTGGCCCTGATGGCGGTCCCCGTCGTGTCGGGTCCGCACGGCCCGGAGACCGCGCTCGCGGGCAAGTACATCGAGGAGCCGATCCTGGGCGTGGTCGCCAATTACCATCCCGGCTGGCTGGCCGACGTCATGAAGTGGGCGGTGATGCTGGTCGCCGTGCCCGTCCTCTTCTGGGCGGCGAACACGGCGATGCTGGGCCTCTCGAGGCACGTCTACGTCCTGGCGACCAACCGCCAGATCCCGAGCTGGGCAGGCAAGCTCGAGAGGAACTACTCCACGCCCTACGTCGCGATCATCATCGCCGCCCTGCTGGCGCTCGCGCTGGCGATACCCGGCGACATCCGCTTCCTGGCGCGCGTCTACGCGTTCGGCGCGCTGCTCGCGGTGACGATCGCCCAGATCTCGATCGTCCGATTACGGGTCGTCGAGCCGGATCTGGAGCGCCCCTACAGGGTGCCGTGGAACGTCCGAATCGGATCCCACGAGCTGCCCCTGCCCGCGATCGCGGGCGCCCTGATCAGCGGCCTGGCCTGGATAAGTGTCTTCCTGTTGCACCGCACAGCCGTCTACGTCGGCGGCGGCTGGATGCTGTTCGGGCTCGTCTTCTACGTGATCTACCGGCGCTACGTGGAGGGCACGCCGCTGACGAGGCGGGTCCAGGTTCCGGAGGCGTCCCTCAAGAAGCAGCAGACCGAGGTCGAGTTCTCGACGATCCTCGTCCCGGTCTTCGGCACACGGCTCGACGATGACATCGTCAGCACGGCCGGCCGCCTCGCCGACGCCGAGGTGGAGAAGGGGAAGCGTCCGCCCCGTCTCGAGATCGTCTACGTCGCGGAGCTCCCGCTCACCGTCCCCCTCGACTCGCCCCTGCCTAAGCAGATCCGCGAGGGGGCCGACAAGGCGCTCGACCGGGCTCGTGAGGTGGGGGATGAATACGAGAACGTCGAGGTCACCACGAAGCTGGTTCCGGCGCGCTCGATCGGGTCGGGAATCATCGAGGAGGCCCGGGACAAGGCCGTCGAGGTGATCGTCATGGGCGGCGAGCCGCCGACGAGGATCAGGGGAGGCGGGGTGCTCGGGGGCATCGGCGGAGCGCGGCCGGAGGAGATCGGCGAGGTGACCGAGTACGTGCTGAAGCGGGCCCCCTGCCGGGTACTGCTGACGGCACCGCCGGAGGAGTAACCGCAGTGGCACCCCTGAATTGGTAGTAGTAGGGTGCCCGTGGGGCCAAGCTGGCGTCTGGATCGTGGTCCGCGAGACCGACACGAGGATGAAAGGGAACTGACAATGGCGGAACGCCGAGCACCGCGTCTTCTTCCCGCGCTCTTCGTCCTGCTGCCGATCCTGGGCACCGGGATCTCCTCGACGCCGGCTTCGGGCGCTGTACAGAAGCGGGGGCCTCGCGTCCTGCGGGTCGGCACCTACAAGGGCGTCAAGGGCAAGTTCAAGTCGATCCAGGCCGCCGTCAACAAGGCCACGCCCGGTGACTGGATCCTCGTCGGTCCGGGCGACTACCACGAGCGCTACGACCGCCTCACCGGACCGGCAAGCGAGGACGGACCTCCGCCCGCCGGGGTGCTGATCACCAAGAAGGGGCTCCACCTCCGCGGGATGAGCCGCAAGAAGGTGATCGTCGACGGGACCCGTCCGCACAAGGGCAAGCACTGCGGTTCCGATGCGGCGGCCCAGGACTTCGGCGTCAACGGCACTGACGGCACGCCTCAGGGCCGCAACGGCATCGTTGTCTTCAAGGCGAACCACACCCGGATCGACAACCTCACCGTCTGCAACTTCCTCGCGGGGAGCAGCGGCCAGGGCAACGAGATCTGGTGGAACGGCGGCGACGGCTCCGGGCAGATCGGCATGGGCCCGTTCAAGGGCTCCTACCTGAGCGCCACCTCGACCTACTACGGCGGCGACTCGACTGCGGCCGGGTACGGGATTTTCACCAGCAACTCGAGCGGCAGCGGCAAGCTGTTCCAGACCTACGCCAGCAACTTCAGCGACTCGGGCTACTACATCGGGGCCTGCCAGCAGTTCTGCAACCAGGTGCTCGACCACGCCTGGTCGGAGTACAGCGCCCTCGGGTACTCGGGTACCAACTCGGGTGGCTGGCTGGTGGTCAAGAACTCGGAGTTCGACAACAACCAGGACGGCTTCGACACGAACAGCCAGAACAACGACGACGCCCCCTCGCCGCAGAACGGCGCCTGCCCCGGGAACGCCACCAGCTCGATCACGCACACGAGCTCATGCTGGGTCTTCATGAAGAACTACGTCCACGACAACAACAACCCGGACGTGCCGCGGGTCGGGGCGGCCGGCGCTGGGCCGGTTGGGACCGGGATGTCGATCGCAGGCGGCCGCAACGACACCGTGACGAAGAACAAGTTCGTCCACAACGGGTCCTGGGGCCTCCTCATGATTCCTTTCCCCGACACGGATACCCCTCCACCAGTCGCACACTGCGAGGGCGGCGTTGATACGGGCGGGCCGTTCGGGTGCCTGTACGACGACTGGGGCAATGCGGCGAAGAACAACACGTTCAAGGGGAACGGGTTCTTCGGCAACGCGACCAACGGAGACATCGGCCAGGTCACGTTCACCGACGGGAACCCCATCAACTGCTTCTCGGGGAACTCCCTGCCCGACGGCACCTCACCCGCCGACCTCCAGTCGACCAACCCGACCTGCGGGCCGACCGCGCCGGCCAACCCGAACCTCGATCTGGTCAC
>DASUPK010000131.1:0-2739 GCA_036276255.1 Solirubrobacterales bacterium | reverse complement strand
CATCGAGCCGATGCGACCGGGGCCGAGCAGGCACTCCGGCTGCAGACCGACATGCTCCTCGGCATCGAGGAGGGGCGGGCTCGAGCCCGCCACGTCCTGCGCGCCGGCGAGACCGTCTATTGCGCACTGGCCTGGAGCGATGAAGCACTTGTCCCGACCAGCGGCGATGAGGCCGCCGATCAGCTCGCGGCGACGACGCGCTTCTGGCGCGACTGGCTCGCTCGCGCGGCGATTCCAGACCACGACCTTGGCCCGATGATCCAGCGGTCGGCGCTGACGATCAAGGGCCTCACGTACATGCCGACGGGAGCGACGGTCGCGGCACTCACCACCTCGCTGCCGGAGACACCCGGCGGCGAGCGAAACTGGGACTACCGCTACACGTGGATCCGCGACTCCACCTTCCTTCTCCGGGCGTTGCACTATCTGCTGCTCGATTGGGAGGCGGACGAGTTCATGCAGTTCATCGCCGACCTCGACCGCAACGACGATGGCGGACTGCAGATCATGTACGGGATCGACGGTCGCCGGGATCTGACGGAATCGGTGCGCGAGGACCTGTCCGGCTACGCCGGCGCACGCCCTGTCCGCATCGGCAACGGGGCCTTCGACCAGCGGCAGAACGACGTCTACGGGGCCGCACTCGACTCGGTCCTGCTGCACAGCGTCCGCAGCCGGCGGATTCCGCGGCGCCTGTGGCCGCTCGTGCAGGCCCAGGCTGAGTGCGCGAAAGCGGTGTGGCGTCTACCCGACCAGGGAATCTGGGAGGCTCGCGGCAAGCCGCGGCACTACGTCTCGTCAAAGCTAATGTGCTGGGTCGCGCTCGACCGCGCAGCCGAACTCGCGAACATACGCGGAGAAGCGGCGCTCGCCGACAGCTGGACTCAGACGGGCTCGGAGATCAAGTCGGACATCCTCGAGCACGGGGTCGACGAGCGCGGGGTCCTGCGCCAGCACTACGAAACCGACGCACTCGATGCTTCGAGCCTCCTGGCGGCGATCTTCGGGTTCCTGCCGGGCGACGACCCAACGCTGCGTGCCACCGTGCTCGCGGTCGCAGACGAACTGAGTGAGCAGGGATTCGTGCAGCGATACCGGACCGACCAGACCGACGACGGACTGTCGGGCAAGGAGGGGAGCTTCGTGATCTGCTCCTTCTGGCTGGTATCGGCGCTGGCGATCGTGGGCCAGACGCGCCGGGCGAGAGAGCTGATGGAGCGCCTCGTGAAGGCCGCATCTCCACTTGGGCTGTATGCGGAAGAGTTCGACGTCGAGACCGGCAGGCACCTAGGGAACTTCCCGCAGGCCTTCTCGCACCTCGCGCTGGTGGAGGCGGCCGCGCGGCTCATCCTGGCAGAGGGCGTCGACGAAATGGTCCGTTGAACGGGTCGCGGACGACCTAGCTGGTCCCCTCCGGTGTCGGCGGGAGCTCTTCGAGCGCCTCCAGCTCGAATCGGAGCGACTCCACAACCCGGCTACCCGGAATGGTCTCCTCCAGCATCGCCAGGCACTTCGTGTAGTGACGGCGCTTGCTCTCTGCTTCGTTGCTCGCGAGGCCGCCGGCAATCAGCGCTCGCAATTCCCTCGCTTTGGAGATCTTGTCCGCTGCGTAGATCGCGGCCGGGTAGCCGCCAGCCAGGCGGACTCGCTCCCGAAGCTCGTCCCGACGAGCATCATCGTCTGAGATCGACGGATCGTCGCTGACGGCCGCAACCAATTCGGTCACCTCGGACCCGAATCGATCCTGGAGCTCACCACGGTCGGTGTCCGTCTTTTCGAGCACGTCGTGAAGGACAGCCGCTGCAACCACGTGGTCGGGATAGCGGGAGCGCTCAAGGAAAAATGCCGTCTCGAGCGGATGGATCAAAAACGGGGCGCGATCGCCGTCCCTGGTCTGGCCCGCATGGCGCTCGCGGGCGAAGGCGACGGCCTCCTGGGTCAGCGGAAGGCCGCGCTCAAAGCTCAGTTCATGCTCTGAATCCCGATTCCGGCCCACGAAATCGACGGGCGCCTCCTCCGAGAGTGTGGTGTCCATTCATGCTCCTGATGACCTGGAGGGAACGGCGGGCGACCCCTTGGCGGGCCGCCCGATCTGCTCAGACGCGCCCGCCCGCCTCCTTGTCGCCTTCCTTCGATTGCTCGTCCGCCTCCATCCGCGCCAGGGCGGCGTCGAGCACGGAGTACTCGGCCTCCGCGATCGCTGAGTAAGCGAAGTTGATTGCGAACCGGGCATCGTCCTCCGCCCTGTCGGCTCGTCCCTGCGCTTTGCGCAGATCGTGCTCCGCCTTCCTGCTCTCGACGTCCTCTCGGAGGGCCGCGGTGGCGTGATTCCAGCTGATCTGCATCTCCTTCCAAGCATCGGAAATCTGCTCCTGTCCCTTTTCGGTGACTGCGCGCCGATCCTCGGTTTGCTCCTCGCCCCTCGCTCGGACGAAATCGCGGTTCGCCTCAAGTTCTGACTTGGCCGTCTCTGTTGCGGCACCCGCGCGCTCATCCGCTTCCTGCGCGCGGACTGTGAGCTTGCTCAACTCATCCGACAGAGCCATTGCGACCTCCTTTGTTGTCGCACCGAGGGTGAGTCATGACCGGGTGAGCGAGCGTCATGCATTCTGGGTGATCTTCGGTGCCGAGCGCTCGGGTTCCGCCAGCGCTCGCGCGATGGCCCCGTAGGCCTGGGCGTTGAAGGCGAGCCCGACGTGGGTGCCGCTGACGCGGACGTTGTCCGCGTAGGGGACCACG
>DASUPK010000130.1:0-4710 GCA_036276255.1 Solirubrobacterales bacterium | reverse complement strand
GCGAGGATGACCGCCTCGGAGTAGGTAAGCGCTCCCGCTCGGAGCTCGCTCCGGAATACGTTCGGCGCTACCGCGAGGAGATACTCGATCACCTCGATCTGATGCCAGTCGCAGAATCATTGTCGGAAGACGGCGTCACGGCGCTGCTCTGCGTCGAGCTTGACCCCGAGGCCTGTCACCGGTCATTGATTGCCGAACGCCTGGCGAAGCGCCACGGTGTGACGGTCTCGCACATTCGACCGACTTGACGCGGTTGCAGGCGCGTTGGACGAGAAGCGGCGATCCGCTTTGCATGGACAGCAGACGTTCGGTGGAGCAATGCGGGCTCAGTGCCCGGTCAGGCAAGGAGACGGTGTTCAGGAACGCTGCGGCGGCGATACCCGCGATTACGCCAGCAGGCGGCGCGACGATCGCCACCGGAACCGTGGCGGCGGCCCCGAGCGCAGGCGTGTCCAATCTCGCCTCCCTTTCGGTACCACCTGTGGTACTCCCAAGCCCTCCGAAATACGTGTCGTCGGTGCCGGGGATCCCGAAGATCGCGTTGCGACGCGGTCTCGGAGTAGTCGGGGCGACTGGATTTGAACCAGCGACCTTTCGGCCCCCAGCCGAATGCGCTACCAGACTGCGCCACGCCCCGAGGGGGGAGTGCATCCTAGACCGAAGCGGGCGACGGGACTCGAACCCGCTCCTCGAGCTTGGAAGGCTCACGTGCAACCGTTAACACCTCGCCCGCGCGAGCGCCGATTATAGGTTCGCCTGCCGAGCATCCGGGAGCGCGCACGCCGCGGTCTTTGCGAAACTCAGCCCTCGCGGGACGGTTCCAGAGGCAGGGTCCGCCCGCTGAACCTCCGACTCATGCCGCTCCCCAGGCCAAGAACGATGGTTACCCGCGCGCGGGCCCCGCTCGCCGCGGCGATCGCCCTGCTCGCGATCGCGGGCGGTGCGCTGCTCGCCCATGAGGCACAGGGCGCCCCTTCGCAGAAGAACGTCGTCTTCATCCTCACCGACGACATGACCACCAGCGAGCTCTCCGCGATGCCGAACATGCAGTCCCTGCTCGCGGCGCAGGGGACCAGCTTCAACGAGGCCTACGTCTCCTTCCCGCTCTGCTGCCCCTCGCGCGCGACGATGATGAGCGGGCAGTACATGCACAATCACGGCGTGCGCGGCAACCTCCCCCCCAACGGAGGCTGGCCGAAATTCCGCCCACACGAATCGAACGATCTTGCCGTCTGGCTGCACGACGATGGCTATTACAACGTCCACATCGGCAAGTACCTGAACGGCTACGCGCCCACGGACGGCATCCTGCCCGTCCCCGACGGCTGGTCCGAGTGGTATGGGAAGGTCTCCGAGGACGCCCTCTACTTCAACTATCAGCTGATCGAGAAGACCGGGCCGAGTGCGACGCCGCACACCACCTTCTACGGCGACCAGCCCAGCGACTATCAGACCGATGTCTTCAGCAACCGGGCGGTCAACTTCATCGATGACACCGCCGTCTCCGCGCAGCCGTTCTGGCTCAACCTGTGGTTCAACTCTCCGCACGGGCCCTTCGACCCCGCGCCAAGGGACCTCTACAGGCTGGCCGGCACCCCGCTGCCGAAGCTTCCCGGCTTCAACGAGAAGGACATGTCGGACAAACCGAAGTGGCTGCGAAGGCAGGCGAAGAAGCCGCTGAGCAAGAAGCAGACCGCACTGATTGCCCGCGAACGCCGCCGGCAGGAGGAGCAGCTGATCTCGGTGGACCAGTCCGTCGGCGAGGTCGTCCAGTCGCTCAAGACCCGAGGGATCCTGGACGACACCTACATCATCTTCGCCTCGGACAACGGCATCTTCCGCGGCGAGCATCGGATCGCGAGCGGCAAGTTCCTGCCCTACGACCCTGCATCCCGGGTTCCCCTGATCATCCGCGGCCCCGGGATCCCGGCGGGCGGCGTCAGCAATGAGCTGGTCTGGAACGGCGACATCCCGCAGACGATCCTCCAGATTGCCTCCGGTTCGCAGAATGACGCCGTTGACGGTCGGTCGCTGCTGCCCTACGCCGAGAATCCCGTCCGCCGGTCAACGCGACCCATTCTGCTCGAGGGAGATACGGGGCCGGGTGGCACGGGCACGGAGTCGTCTGCGCAGTCGAGCAGCGCGAGCGCTCGCGAGGCGCGGGTGCATGTCGCCGGGGAGCGGGGTGTCTCGAACCTGGAGCAGGAGCCGGATGCCATCAAATCGGCGGACCAGACCAACCACGCCCCCGCCTACCGCTCAATTCGAACGGATCGCTACGAGTACACCGTCTACGCGAACGGCCAGACCGAGCTCTACGACATGAAGCGCGACCCGGCCCAGCTCCACTCCCTGGCTCTCAATCCCCGCTACCGGCCGGTCAGGAAGTGGCTCTACAACGCGCTCATCCCCCTATCGAGCTGCGTCGGCGCATCCTGCCGGGTGGAGCTCGGACCAGACCCCGCGCCGCTACCCAAGAGCGCGCTGCGGCCGAAGGGCAAGAAGAAGGGCCAAGGGACCGAGCTGCCGCCCGCCGGGAAGAAGCCCGCGCCCAAGACGTAGCCGTCCAAGTCCCGCGGGTTACGATTCCCCGCCCAGGGGCACTGGCCAAACTGGCTAAGGCACCGGCCTCCAAAGTCGGCGATTCCAGGTTCGAGTCCTGGGTGCCCCGCTCTTTGCTTGCGCGCTACTCGCTCTGCTCGCCGCGACGCTTGGACACGGCGAGGCGGGTGGCGTCGCGGAGGTCCTGCATCGGGGTCCCCTTCTCCACGTAGTCGTCGGCGCCGCGCTCGATCGAGCGCGGGCCCATGCGATCGGCCGAAAATCCCGAGAGGACGATGATGGCGATGTCCGGGTCGCCCCTGCGGATCTCGGAGATCGCCTCGAAGGCGTCCATGTCGGGCATCGAGAGGTCGAGCAGAACGGCCGCCGGGGGGATTGCGGCGATTTCCTCGATCGCGCTGCGGCCGTCGCCCGCCTCGCCGACGACCTCGAAGCCCGGGTCGTCCTCCATGCCGAGCTTGATGAGCTCTCGGAGCTCGGGAACATCGTCGACCAGGTAAACCGAGATCGGCTTCCGCTCTGCCATGCGTCCCCCAAGGCCATCGTCCTCAGCCAGAAGCAACTCGATCAGCCCGCCTGCCAGGTCATCCCGACCTCCTCTTCGACTCGACACACACCCCATGCATGGGTGATGCCCGGATGAAGGGCCATTCTTCCAGAGGCCCATCGCGGAGCGCATCCGTATTCCCCATGACTCCGAAACTAGAATCGAGTGCCCGCGGGCGTGGTGGAATTGGAAGACACGCTGGCTTTAGGTGCCAGTGCTCGAGAGAGCGTGGGGGTTCGAGTCCCTCCGCCCGCATGGCCGCGCCGGTCGATTGGGTGTGGCGGACATCCAGCCGAGCCCATAGACTTGCTCGCCATGGAAGCGGGGTCGATCCGTCCCGGATACGAGCTCTGGCGACCGAACAGGGAGAAGTCCGAGTCAAACAGCGCTCGGGTCCTGGTCGTGTTCCTGCTGCTCCTCTCAGCCGGACTCGCGCTGGTGATCACCGTCGGTGGCTGGTCGCGGCTGGAGGGCGGGAAGATCTTCGCCCTCCTCTACGTCGCGCTCTATGTGCTCTTCGCCTTCCTCGTGGCCCGCTGGAATCGTGGCTCGCTTCCGGTGATCTCGGCCCTGGCGATCATCCTCGCCATCTTCGCCGGCATTGCCGCACCTGCATGGTTCGACCGGGCCAAGCCCGGTCTCAGCGGCCCGGCCCTTCCAGATGACCTGCTCGGATTGCTCTGCCTCGTGCTGGTGCCGGTGCAGGTGATCCTGATCGCGGTCGCGATGGTGGCCTTCAACCAGGAATGGCACGTCGAGGAGGAACGACCTATCGGCGATGAGCTGCCGCCGGTCGAGCCCCCCGCAGACGACGACGGCGGCGGCGCCCCCACCACCCCCCGCCGCCGGGCCAGCGGTCGCCGCACGACCGGCACCAGCAAGAGCCGCGCCACGACGCGTCGCACGACGGCGACGCGTCGCCCTAAAAAAGCCTGAGCGGCGGCTCGATCAGCGCCGGGCCGTCCTGGCGGACGTCGTTGACGGCGTCCGATACCTCCGTGACGAGGAGGTCGTCCGTGGGGGCGAGGAGGGCTTGGAGCTGCTCCTCCCCGGTCCCCGGATCGAGCCAATCGGCCTCGTTCGCCTGATCGAGGATCACCGGCATGCGGTCATGGATCGGAGCGACCACCTCGCTCGGCCCGCAGGTGACGATCGCGCAGGAGTGCACCGAGGAACCGCCCACCCGGCGAGCCTCGGCCCAGACGCCGGCGAAGGCAAACGGCTCCCTCGACGGCCGCGTGATCCAGACCGGCTTCTTGCCCGTGTCCTCCGCCCGCCACTCGTAGAAGCCGTCGGCGACGATCAGGCATCGATGCGTCGGGAACGCGTCCCGGAACGAAGGCGCCTCCGCCACGGTCTCGCCCCGGGCGTTGATCAGCAGCCGGTCGAACGAGTCCGGATCGGCGAAGTGCGGAACCAGCCCCCAGCGCAGCACACCGGACTCGCGCTCTCCCTCGCCATTCAGCCTGACGGCGAGCACCGGATCGGTCGGCGCGACGTTGTACCGAGGCGCCTGATCGATCTTCGCCTGCTCGCTCAGACCGAACCGAAAGCGCAGCAGCCGTGGATCGGGATCGGTGAGCGTGTAGCGCCCGCACATG
>DASUPK010000129.1:0-9206 GCA_036276255.1 Solirubrobacterales bacterium | reverse complement strand
GGAGCAGCGCAGCTCGAGGCTCGGCTCGCCGCCGCAGCCCCTGTGGCGGATCTCGATCGGCGGCCCGTCCTCCGCCATGTAGCGGTCGCCCCACTCGCGCAGGGCCATCAGGACGGGGTAGAGGTCGAGGCCCATCTCGGTGAGGCGGTAGCGGTCCCGGGTGCGGACCGCGTCCTTGTACGGCTCGCGCCGCAGGACGCCGGCGTCGACCAGGCGGCCGAGGCGCTCGGAGAGCAGGGAGCGGGAGATGCCGAGGGTGGACTGGAAGTCCTCGAAGCGCTTGACGCCGTTGAAGCACTGGCGCAGGATCACCAGGGTCCAGCGGTCTCCCAGGAGGGAGGCGGGCCTGGCGATCGAGCATCTTTCGTCGGCTAGCTCCGCGGCGCGCATCCGGGCCAGCATAGCGAGGCTACGTTCGGAAACCGAACCCTATAGTCTTGCGTCCATCTTTTGAACCCAGGACCCGATGAGGAGGCCGCCATGCCGAAGCTCGACCTGACCATCCCCGCCGACGCCCTCTCCGAGGAAGGCCAGCAGCAGCTGGCGCGTGACCTCGGGGCGACGCTCCTCCACTGGGAGGGAGCGCCTGACACGGAGTTCTTCCGGTCGATCACGTGGGCGCACGTGCACGCCCTCCCCGCGGACTCGATTCAGACGCCGGACGGAGCCGCCGAGCCCCACGCGGTCGTCGACATCACGATCCCGAGCGGCGCGCTCAGCGAACGGCGCAAGGCCGGGCTGGTCGAGGACGTGACGAAGCTCGTCCTGGAGACGACCGGCTGGGGGCCGGAGGCCGGCGTGCGGGTCTGGACGCTGATCCACGAGGTCCCGGACGGGAACTGGGGCGCCGGTGGGCAGGTCGTCCGCTTCGAGCAGCTCCGCGAGGCAGCCAAGGCCGAGCGCGAGCAGCAGGGCTCGGGCAAGGACAAGGTGCCGGCGGCCAAGGCGGGTGAGGAGGTACCCGCGTGAGGCAACTCCAGTTCGTCGAGAAGGGCAAGCTCGAGTGGCGTGAGGCGCCCGACCCGAAGCTGGAGGGCGACGGCGAGGCGATCGTTCGCCCCGTAGCGCTGGCGACCTGCGACATCGACGTCGCGTTCGTCCAGGGGCGGTTCCCGGCGCAGCCGTTCCCGTTCGGACACGAGTGCGTCGCCGAGGTGACCGATGTCGGCGACGGGGTGAAGTCCATTGCGCCGGGGGATCTGGTCAGCGTCCCCTTCCAGATCTCGTGCGGCGAGTGCGACGCCTGTCGCGCCGGAAGGACCGGCAACTGCGACTCGGTGGCGCGGCTCTCCACCTACGGCCTCCCGATCGGGGACGACTACGGCGGCTTCGCCAGCGACTCGGTCAAGGTCCCCTACCCGGACGCGATGCTCGTCCCGATTCCCGATGGCGTCAGCGCCGCGACGGTCGCGAGCCTCTCGGACAACATCCCGGATGCCTGGCGGTGCGTCGCACCGCCGCTGGCCGATCGACCCGGCGCGCCGGTCCTGATCGCGATGGGGGCCGGGTCGATCGCGCTCTACTCGATCGCGATCGCGCTGGCGCTGGGCGCGGAGCGTGTGGATGTGGTGGGTGGCAACTCCCGCGACCGCGAGCTCGCGGCGAAGCTCGGGGCGAACGTCCTGGGTGAGGAATTCCCGAACCGGGTGGGCTTTTACCCGGTCACGGTCGACGCCAGCGCGGACCCGGACGGGATCGCCTGCGTCCTGCGCTCGACGGACCGCGACGGCTACTCGACCAGCATCGGGATCTACCTCGAGCCCACGCCGCTGCCCCTTCTGGACATGTTCACTCAGGGCATCACCTTCGTCACCGGGCGCCCGCACGTGCGCACGATCATGCCCCAGGTCCTCGACCTGGTCCGCGAGGGCAAGTTCGATCCGGACCCGATGACGGTGAACCGGGTCGACTGGGACGATGCGCAGGAGGCACTTTCGGATCTCCGCGCGAAAACGGTGGTGTCACGCGAGGGTGCCGCGTAAGCGGCAACCCGTTTCGTGTGGGGCTAGTGCGGTGCGCCGACGCCGCCGGTGTTGCCGCCGCTGCTGGTCGCCTGCACCGGCCGCAGCGCGTTGATCTGGGGCTGCTGGAAGAGCAGCCGCATCGAGTCGTCCGAGGCGAAGAAGAAGAAGGCGCCGCCGCCCTGCTTCAGGGCCGGGCCGACGCAGGCGGCGGCCTGGGCCGCCGAGGTGCTGAGGATCGCCTGGCTGGCCGAGGCCTCCGGACTGTCGGTGAATGAGATCTCCATCCCCAGGTTGCTCATGCCGGGCTTCGCCTTCTTGTGGAGGGGAATGCGAATGGTCTTCCTCACCCTCTTGTTCTTGCCCTTGACCCGGACCTTCCGGGAGATGAACTTGAAGTTGTATTGGAGGCGCAGCGCCTTGGCCCGGGCGCCGAAGCCGGCGCCAGCGCCGTCGGCGCAGGCGTCCTGGGTCTGAACGCTCTGGGGACCGAGATGCCGCGCGCCGAGCCGGACGTTCTGCTTGTCGAGGTTCTGGGCTACTTGGCCGTAGTTCCAGCCGCCCACGTCCTGCGGGGCGAGACCGGTCTTCTTGCCGGCCCCGACCGGGTTGGCGGCCAGGGTCGTCGTGAAGCCGAAGTTCCAGCCGCGCAGCTGCGGAAAGGCCTTCGTGAAGTTGTCGGTCCACAGCGGCCGCCCCGGTGCAGTGGAGCGTCCGTCGTTCCAGTCATCGCGCTCGTAGTCGCTCATCAGCGCATAGACGTTCGGGTCGTCGACACCGGTGAAGGCATAGCCCGGGGAGGTGGAGTTGAAGCTCAGGCCGTTGAGGGCGATGATCCGGTTGCAGGGGAACGTGGCGCGCAGGTTCGCCGCGAGGCTGGCCGCCACCGGGGGAGTCAGCGCCGGGAAGCTGCCGCTGCCGGTGAAGCGCGTGTTGAGGACGAAGATGTCCTGGGGCCGGATCCGGTTGCCCATCCCGCCGTCGGGCTTGGTGTAGGTGTCGACGTTCCCCTGGGTGTTGATCCGGATCATCATCGTGAACCGGGTCGGCCCGGGGCCGGTCGGGGCGAGCCCCGAGGGAAGGGGCGGGCAGCCCGCGGACGCCTTCGCCGCGGAGGCCGGGTCCGGAGCTGCCGAGCGGGCGGCGATCAGCAGCGCCGCGAGCAGAGCGGCGGTCGCGATCGCGACGATCGCGCGGCGGGCGCGCCGAGGCGCGAGCGCATGCGGGTGTGAGGCGATTCCTGCCATTTGGACGAGTGACGCCGACGCTAGCGGCGCTCACCCCTTCAACACGCGAGTCAGCTTGCAGTTGTGCGCAGGTTGGCCAGCGCGCCGAACGCCTCGATCGCCGCGAACAGGTCCGACTCGGCGGTGTCCTCCTCGCGCGCGTGGCTGATGCCGCCGGCGGAGGGGGAGAAGATCATCGCGGTCGGCACCAGCGGTGCCATGGACGCAGCATCGTGGAGCGCGCCGCTGGGCAGCTCGTACGCGGTGCCCGTGACCTGCTCGCACGCCTCCCGGGCGAGCTCGACCAGCTCGGGGTCGAAGGAGATGGGCTCGATCCGCCAGATCGGCTCCTCGGCGACCTCGCAGCGCCGCTCCGCGGCGCCCGAACGGATGGCCTCGCGGGCCGTCTCGAGCATTCGCGCCAGCGCCGCCGCGTCCCGGTGCCGCAGATCTACCAGCATGGAGACCGTTCCGGGCACCGCGGTCGGGATGCCCGGATCGAAGGCCATCGCGCCGACGGTGCCGACGCCGCCCTCGGCCCGCGCGATCTCCTCGATGCGCAACGCGGCCGCCGCGGCCACCAGGCCGGGGTCGCGCCGCACGTCCATCGGGGTGGTTCCCGCGTGCGCGGCCTGGCCCGAGACTACGAAGCGGACCCGCTCCACTCCGGAACACCCGCTCACCGCCGCGGCACGGATGCCCTCGGCCTCCAGCAACGGCCCCTGCTCGATGTGCAGCTCGAGGTAGGAGCCGACCCGCTCGAGGCGGCAGCGGCACTCCAGGACCCGGTCGAGGTCAACGCCGTTCTCAGCCAGGACGCCCGCCGCCCGGCGGCCGTCGGCATCTCGTGCATTGGCCAGCTCCGCCGGATCGAGCGTGCCGGCCGCGGCGGAGCTGCCGAACAGGCTGCGGCCGAACCGGGCGCCCTCCTCGTCGGCCCAGTCCACCAGCGCGATCGTCCGCGGCGGCGGCTCGTCCGAGCCGGCCCATGCGCGCATGACGCCCAGCGCGCCCATCACGCCGAGGGCGCCGTCGAGCCAGCCTCCGTCGGGGACCGAGTCGAGATGGGAGCCGACCGCGAGCGCAGGCTCCTCCCGCCCGGGGAGGTAGGCCCAGGCATTGCCGGCCTCGTCGATCTCGGGCACCAGGCCAAGCTCGCCCAGCAGCTCGCCGAAGAACTCCCGAGCCTGCTGCCAGACATCCCCCCAGCAGAGGCGCTGGGCTCCGTCGCGGTCGCCCGTGCGCCGCTGAAGCTCCCGCAGGTCGGCGATCACGCGCTCGGCGTCGATCGCCGGACTCACCCGACCCGCTCCCTCCTCAGGGCCTGGCTCATGCAGTGCGGACCTCCCCCGCCGAGCGTGAACATCGATAGGTCGAGCTCGATCACCGCCAGGCCGCGGTCGCGCAGGGCGGCGTTCAGCTCCACCGCGCCGGTTCCGGAGATCACCCGCTCGTCGCCCAGCGAGATCGCGTTGACGCCCAGGGTGAAGGCCTGTTCGGCGCTCACTTCGATCAGGTCGAAGCCCTTGCCTCGCAGCCACTCGACCGCGGCCGCGGGCAGCACCTCGGAGCAGACGGCGGCGAGCTTCTCGCCCAGCACCGCGACGAGCACGTCGATGTGGACGTAGCGCTCCGGGATGGGCTGGACCCGGGCCTCCCAGCCGTCCTCGCGGAACCACTCGGCCAGCTGCCTCGCCGCGTGCTCCTGGGTGCGGGTCTCCCCGGCGCCGATCAGAACGGACCCGGGCTCGACGATCATCACGTCGCCGCCCTCCAGCGACCCCGCCGTGATCATCCCCCGGATCGGGATGCCGCCCTCCTGGTGGAACCGGATCACCGGCGCGTACTCGCCGCGCCGCCACCATTGCGCCGGCTGCGTGACCACGGTCCCGTTCGGGCCCATCGTGCTCGAGTCGCGGGTGAACACCTGGTAGTGGAGCGCCGGGTCCGGCTCCAGGAAGTGGCAGCGGACGCCGGCGTCCTCGTAGGCGCTGACGAGGGCCGCGTGCTGGAAGGCGGCCAACTCCGCATCGAAGCGATGGCCGGCGTCGAGGGTCGCCTCGGTGATGGCGCTGGTGGCGCGCCAGCGGAAGCTCTCGGGCCGGCAGACCAGCACGTCCAGCAGCCGTCCGTGCTCGGAGTCGACTCCCCAGACGGCCTCGGCGGGAGTCATTCGACGACCACCCGGATCGTCTCCAGGGTCCGGTCGCTGGCGCCCCGGACGAGTCCGCCGTGGGCAAGCGAGTCCGCGATGTACGCGATGGTCGGCCCCGTCAGCCGCTCGCCGGGGAGCACGTTGGGAACACCCGGCGGATAGGCGGCAAGCGACTCGGCCGCGATGCGGCCCTCCGCCTGAGCGAACGGGACGACCTCCTGTGGGCCGAGGAAAGCGTCCCTGGGCGCGAGTTCGAGCGGCCCCCAGGGAGGAGGCTCCGCGAAGGCTCCCCGCTTCTCCACGTCACCAGCGCCGATCCTCTCGACAGCGTGCTGGAGACCCTCGACGAGGCGCTCGGCGGGCGCCGTACTGGTCTCGCCGAGCCCGAAGACGGCGACGATGACGTTCTCGGAGAAGAGCTCGAGGATGATGTCGTCGCGCTCACGCATCAGCTGCGCGATGCGGTGGCCGGTCGCCCCAGTCCCCCTGACGTCGATCGACAGCCTCAGGGGATCCCAGGCGGCCACGCTGGTACGCCCGACGAGCCGCTCGTCGAGGACGTCGAGGCCCGGGATCTCGCGCACGCGCTCGCGCGTCCGTGCCAGGGTGGGCAGGGTCTCGTCCAGGAGCTCATGCCCGTTGGTCACGGCATAGCGTCTGGCGGCGTCGAGGGATGCGGTCAGAAGCGCGTTGGGGCTGGTCGACTCCACCAGGGTGACAGAGCGATCGACTATGTCCTCATCGATGCGGTCACGGTCACCGAGATGGAGGATCGCCGACTGCGTCAGGCTCCCCACGATCTTGTGCGTGCTGGAGAGCACCAGATCGGCGTTGCCTCGCAGCGCGCCGGCTGGCAGGTCCTCGTGGAAGTACAGGTGGGAGCCCCAGGCCTCGTCGACGACGAGGGGGATGTTGTGTGCGTGCGCCACTTCTGCCAGCTCGGCGATTCGCGCCACGGCGCCGAAGTAGGTCGGCGAGACCAGGATCACCGCCTCCGCGTCGGGCTGTGCATCGAGCGCGACGGTCAGGGACTCGGGGGTGACGCAATGGGCGATGCCGAGCTCCGTATCGATCTCAGGGGAGACGAACGTTGGCCGCAGACCCGAGAGGACGAGCCCGTCAATGATCGATGAGTGCACGTTCCGCTGGATCACCACGGGGCCCCGGTCCGGTGGGCCTGTTCTGAGCTTCCCCTTGGAATGGGCGAGGGCCATGCAGATCGCGTGGTTCCCGCCGGAAGCTCCATTGACCAGAAACCAGCTCCGCTGAGCCCCCCAGGCATCGGCCGCCAGGCGCTGAGCGAGCTGGAAAGGAGTCGGCTCTGGCCCAACGTCGATTCCCTCGATGCTGGGCGGAACGTCGTGGAGGACGGCCGCCTCGCCGAAGGCTTCGATCAGGGCGGGGTCGGCGCCCGGTCCCTTGTGCCCCGGGATGTGGAAGCGACCGGGGTTCCGCGCGACGTACGAGACCACCGCGTCGAGATAGGGCGCTTGGGTCTGGTCGGCCACCAACCGATCGTATCCACGGCTTCGCCATAAGAGCACGGCCACGAGCGGCCGCCCCACCTAAGCCGCTTCGCGCCCCGCTCCAAAGTGGAGCGGCCTGGTGGCCGCTAGGCCCCGTGCGGCGGCTCACCGCCGGTGTGGCGGGAGTACGGATACCACCACTCCTTCGGAGCCACCTCGCTCTCGATGTGGACGTGCTTGGTCTCCTGGAAGGCCTCGAGGCCCTCCCGCCCGAGCTCGCGACCGAGTCCGGACTGCTTGAACCCGCCGAACGGGCCGGCGTCGTTGTCGGTGAGCGGATCGTTGAACCAGACGGTCCCCGCCTTCACCTCCCGCATGCAGCGGAGGATCGTCCTGAAGTCCTCGGTGTAGATGTTCGCGCCGAGCCCGAAGGGCGTCGAGTTGGCGAGATCGATCGCCTCGTCGAGGCTCTTCACCGGCACCAGCGGGGCCACCGGCCCGAACGTCTCCTCCCGCAGCAGATCGGTCTCGGGCGGCGCCCCGGTGACCACCGCGGGGGCGAAGAAGTGTCCACGGTCCTGGCCGGCGGAATCGCCGCCGATCACGACCTCCGCGCCGGACCCGACGGCGGCCTCGACCTGCGCGGCGACCTTCCCCCGCTGGGCGTCAGAGATCATCGGGCCGATGTCGGTGTCGCTCTGCATCGGGTCGCCGATCACGAGGCTCTTCGTGTAGTCGACGAAGGCGTTCAGGTAGTCGTCGTAGACGTCCTCCATCACGTAGAAGCGCTCCGCGCTGGTGCAGACCTGACCGGAGTTCAGGAACGCGGCCCACGCCCCGCCCTTGGCGGCGACGTCGATCCGGTCCGCGACGTCCGAGCAGACGATGAACGGGTCCTTGCCGCCCATCTCGAGGTTGACGCGGGCCACGCGGTCGATGCAGGCCTGCGCGACCTTCTTCCCGGTCGCCACCGAGCCGGTGAAGGCGACACCGTCCACGCGCGGCTCGGAGGCGATCGCGGCGCCGATCTCGGGCCCTCCGGCGATCAGGTTGACGACACCCGCGGGGAGATGTTCGAGGCAGGGCGCGAGCATCAGGGTCGAGAGCGGGGTGAGCTCGGAGGGCTTGCAGACCAGCGTGTTCCCGGCCGCCAGCGCCGGGGCCATCTTCCAGGCGAGCAGCAGCAGCGGGTAGTTCCAGGGGACGATGCAGCCGATCACGCCGAGCGGCTCCTTCACCACCAGCGACAGCTGGCTGGACTCGATCGAGGGGATGACGCGCCCCGCCGAATCGCGGCCGATCTCGGCGTAGTAGTCGAAGCAGGCGGCCGTCCAGGAGACCTCGTCGGAGTTCTCGACCAGGGGCTTGCCGCCCTCCAGGGTCATCACCTCGGCGAGCTCGCCGGCGCGGCCGCGAAGCCGCGTGGCGGCCTCGCGGAGCAGCTCGCCACGGTCCACCGCCGGCGTCCGGGCCCACTCGCGGGATGCCTCACGGGCGGCCGCGAAGGCAGCGTCGAGCTGCTCCGGGTCGGCGGTGCCGACCGAGGCGACCGTCTCCTCGGTGTACGGATTCTCGACCTCGAGCGGCGACCCGTTGCCGGCGACTGCCTCGCCGCCGATCAGCATCCGGGTGTCCAGGTCGCCCATGAGTCGACTCTATAGCGGCCACCAGGCCGCTCACCTTCTGGAGCGAAGGGCGAAGCCCGTAGCGACTTGTGGGCGGCGGCCGCTCGTGGCCGCGATCTGATCGCGAAAGCCGTGTCGCGACCGCATCAGGGGTAGGCGGGGTAGGACGACCAGGGGGAGAAGGAAACCGGCCGCCCCATCCGCCCGCCTGCGCCGAGGCTGAAGCCCGGCGGAGGCGAGGCTGTGAATATGTGGGCGGGCGCCGGAGTAGGGGGTCTCCGAACGCCCGCCCGCTGCCTCGACTCAGGGCGAGACTACCCCTGCCCTAGGTACCTAAACTTTGTATCGCAAATGCCGCGCGTGCCCAAAGAGAGGGTTTCCCGGCACCACGATCCTGGTAGCTACCTTTGGTGGGCGGCCAAACCTCGGGCTCCCCAGGGGCGATGCAGCCACGGGCCGAGGAGCCGATTTAGTCACCGAACTTGCCTTGGCGGACATCCAAATGAACCCGACTCCCTCTCCCGGGCCTGAGGAGCAGCTGCTCGGCGAGCGGCGACTCCTGGAGCGCTACGCCCAGGAGGGGTCGCCGATCGTTCGCGAGGAGCTTGTCGACCGGTTCATGCCACTCGCTCGGCGTCTCGCCGCGCGCTACGCCGGCGGCGCCGAGCCGTTCGACGACCTGATGCAGGTCGCGAGCGTGGGCCTCGTCAAGGCGCACGACCGCTTCGATCCGGAGCGCGGCACTGCCTTCTCCACCTTCGCGGTCCCCACCA
>DASUPK010000128.1:0-17975 GCA_036276255.1 Solirubrobacterales bacterium | reverse complement strand
CGATCCTCCGCAAGGTCGATCGCATCCACCGGCGTGCCGAGCAGCGGGACGCCCGCCTCCTCCAGCGATTTCGCCAGCCGCAGCGGCGTCTGCCCGCCGAACTGGACGATGACGCCCTCGGGCCGCTCGATCTCGCAGACGGCGAGCACGTCCTCCTCGGTGAGCGGCTCGAAGTAGAGGCGGTCGGAGGTGTCGTAGTCCGTGGAGACGGTCTCCGGGTTGCAGTTGATCATCACCGCGTCCCGGTCGAGATCCCGCGCGGTCATCGCCGCGTGGACGCAGCAGTAATCGAACTCGATCCCCTGCCCGATCCGGTTAGGGCCCGAGCCGAGGATGACGACCGACGGCCGCTCGCCTCTCTCGACCTCGCCGGTTGAGCCGCCGATCGAGGGGCGCTCATGGGCGCTGTAGAAGTAGGGCGTCCGCGCCTCGAACTCCGCCGCGCACGTGTCCACCGCGCGGTAGGTGCGCTCCAGGCCCTCCGTCCCATCACCCTTCGTCGCCAGCTCCCTGAGCTCCCGGAGAAACCAGGGGTCGATCATCGTGGCCTCCTGGATCCGTTCGAGCTCCACCCCGCGCTCGAATCCGTCGAGGATCAGGTCGAAGCGGTCGGACGACGGGGTGGCGAGGCGCTCGAGCAGCTCCCCGGTGGACGCCGGGATGTCCGTCGCCTCGTCCAGTTCACGTGAGCGCATCGCCTTCGCGAACGACTCGCGGAAGGTACGGCCGATCGCCATGCACTCGCCGACCGATTTCATGGGGGTGGACAGGCGGCCCTCGGCGCCGGGGAACTTCTCGAAGGCGAAGCGCGGAATCTTGGTGACGACGTAGTCGATCGTCGGCTCGAACGAGGCCGGCGTGGCCTGGGTGATGTCGTTGGGGATCTCCTCGAGCGCGTATCCCACCGCGAGCTTCGCGGCCATCTTCGCGATCGGGAATCCGGTCGCCTTCGAGGCGAGAGCGGAGGAGCGCGAGACGCGCGGATTCATCTCGATCACCACGATCTCGCCGTTCTCGGGGTTGACAGCGAACTGCACGTTGGAGCCGCCGGTCTCCACCCCGACGGCGCGGATCACCCGGATCGCCTGGTCGCGGAGCTCCTGGTAGAGAGCGTCCGTAAGTGTCTGCGCCGGGGCGATCGTCACCGAGTCGCCGGTGTGGACGCCCATGGGGTCGACGTTCTCGATCGAGCAGATGATCACCACGTTGTCGTTGTGGTCGCGCATCACCTCGAGCTCGAACTCCCCCCAGCCGAGGACCGACTCTTCGACCAGGACCTGGTTGATCGGGCTGGCCGCGAGCCCCTCGGAGACGACCTGCGCGAATTCCGTCTCGTCGTTCGCCACTCCCCCGCCGTGGCCGCCGAGTGTGAACGCGGGCCGGACGATGATCGGCAGGGCCAGGTCGCCCGACGCCAGCGCCTGCTCTCCCTGCTGGACCGACTCGACGATCATCGAGAACGGCACGCGGAGACCGGCCTCCTCCATCGTTGTCCGGAAGGCTTCGCGATCCTCGGCGCGATGGATGGCGTCGTAATCGGCGCCGATCAGCTCCACGCCGAACTTCTGAAGCGTGCCGTCGTCGTGCAGCGCCTTGGCGAGATTGAGCGCCGTCTGTCCTCCGAGGGTCGGCAGCAGGGCGTCCGGCCGCTCGCGCTCGATCACCTTCGCCACCGGGCCGGGAAGCAGCGGCTCGATGTAGGTGCGGTTCGCGAACTCGGGGTCGGTCATGATCGTCGCCGGGTTCGAGTTGACGAGCACGACCTCGTAGCCCTCCTCCAGCAGCACCTTGCATGCCTGCACTCCGGAGTAGTCGAACTCGGCGGCCTGCCCGATCACGATCGGCCCGGAGCCGATCAGGAGGATCTTCCGGATGTCGGCGCGCCTAGGCAACGCGCAGCTCTTCTGCAGCTTCGAGCGCGGCCGCGCGGGTGTCGAAGGCGCGGCCGCGGCGCAGCAGGCCGTCCTGCCACTCCATCAGCACGGCGATCTCGCGGTCGATGCTCACACCGCTCTCACGGCTCTCGAGATGCACTCGGCAACGGGCCAGGATCACGCCGGACCCGAGTTCCTCGAACTGACGGTCCTCGTAGCTGGGAACGAACGATTCGAGCCACTCCTCGAAGAACTCGACCATCCCGTCAGGGCCGTGGTAGGTCCTTCCGTCCACTCCGCTGAGCAGCGGCGTCCACTCGCACCGGGGGTGGGCGAATTCCCGGGCGATCGCCCGGAACTCATCGCGATCGCCGCGCTCGATCGCGTCCCAGCTCCGGTTCAGGATCTCGATCTCGGGGGTGGTTGGGGTCACGCCGCCAACTCCAGGAAGCGGTCGAAGAGATAGCGGGCGTCGTGCGGTCCCGGGCCGGCCTCGGGGTGGTACTGGACCGTGCAGCCCGGGACGTCCTTCAGCACCAGGCCCTCCACCGTTCGGTCGTAGAGATTCAGGTGGGAGAGCTCGGCCTCCCCGAAGTCCGTCTGCCAAAGAACCGGCTCGTCGCCTTCGATGGTCCGGTCGCCACCGGGGCCGAGGACCGCGAACCCGTGATTCTGGGAGGTGATGTCGATCCGGCCGGTCTCCAGGTCCTTGACCGGGTGATTGGCGCCACGGTGGCCGAAGGGAAGCTTGAAGGTCTCCAGACCAACGGCCCGGCAGAGCAGCTGGTGGCCGAGACAGATCCCCACCACCGGCTTTTTCCCCACCACCCCACGGACGTTCTCGACCACGTAGTCGAGGGCGCCGGGGTCGCCGGGCCCGTTGGCGAGGAAGACGAGGTCCGGGTCGCGCGCCAGGACGTCCTCCGCCGAGGTGTCGCAGGGCAGCAGCGTGACCCGGCAGCCGCGCTCCCGCAGCTGGCGGATGATCGAGAGCTTGATCCCGGTATCGATGCCGACCACGTGGGGTCCCTCTCCCTCTATCTCCATGGGCTCGGACGGCGTCACTCGCTTCGCGAAGTCCGCTCCCTCCATCGGGGGCTCGGCGGCGGTACGCTCGCGCGCCTCGGACTCCGCCAGTTCTGCCGGGAAGATCCCGCCGCGCATCGCGCCGCCGTCGCGGATGTGGCGCACGAGGGCTCGGGTGTCGATCCCCCCGATCGCCGCGATGCCGCAGTCGCGCAGCCAATCGAGCCAGCCGCCCTCGGCGGTGGAGGCATCCTCACCGTTCTTCCCCTCGCGCATGATCACGCCGCGTGCCTGGGCGCGCTCGGACTCCATCGCGTCGCCGGAGACGCCGTAGTTGCCGATCAGCGGATAGGTGAAGGTGATGATCTGGCCGGCGTAGCTGGGATCCGTGACCGCCTCCTGGTAGCCGGTCATCGAGGTGTTGAAGACGACCTCCCCTGTCATCGCGTCGCCGGAGCCGAGCAGGTCGCCATCGAAACGCGTGCCGTCCTCGAGCAGGACGTAGCCGCTCACGTGACCTTCTCCCTTGCCTTCGGCAGGGATCCCGGATTCGGGGCGTAGTCAAGGATCAGCTTCTGGACGGCCTTGAACTCGTCGGTGCCCGCCCTGCCGAGCAGCTCGAAGAGCGCCGCCTCGACGCTGGTGACCACCGCCCCCGCACGCTCCATCTTGTGGAGCCCGACCCGCTTGTTCTCCGCGGTGCGCGAGCCGACCGCGTCCTCGGCCACCTGGACATCGGTGCCGCCGTCGAGCAGGTCGAGGACGGTCTGGTTGACGCAGACGTGCGTCTCGATCCCGCAGACGAGCACCTGGTCGCGGCCGCCGAGGTCAAAGCCCTCGGCCTCGGCAGCCGAGAAGACGATTTTCTCGATCGGGGCGGTGCCCTCCGGAAGGTACTCGGACACCTCGCGCGCGGTCTCCCCCAGGCCCTTCGGGTACTGCTCGGTGACCACGACCGGGATGCCGATGGCCTCGGCACCCCGGACCAGTGTGGCGGTCGCCTTGGCGAGGCGCTCGAAGTCCGGGATCGCCTTCCGGAAGCCCTCCTGGACGTCGACGACGACCAGCGCGGTGCGATCCCGCTCGAGCTTGTTCATGAAGCGACTCCCAGGGCGAAGCTGCGCTGTCGGAAGGCGACGCGGCCGGCCGCGACCGTCATCAGCACCCGCCCGGTCAGCTCACGGCCGCCGAAGCAGTTGTTGTAGGAGCGGCTCTCGTAGCCGTCCTCGCCGACGGTCCAGCTGAGCTCGGGATCGATCAGGGCGACATTGGCGACCGCGCCGGCCTCGAGCCGCGGCGCCTCGATCCCGAATGGCTCGCCGCCGCACGTCATCCGCTCGACCAGCAGCTCGAGGGGGATGATCCCGGGCAGCACCAGGTCGGTGTAGAGCGCGGCGAAGGCCGTCTCCAGGCCGGTCACCCCCATGGCCGCCTCCTCGAAGGGGACCTCCTTCTCCTCCGACGCGTGCGGCGCGTGGTCGGTCGCGACGCAGTCGATCGTGCCGTCGCGAAGCCCGTCGATCAGCGCCTGCCGGTCGTCCTCGGTGCGGAGTGGCGGGTTCATCTTGAAGCGGGCGTCGAGGCTGCGAACGGCCTCATCCGTGAGGGTGAGGTGGTGTGGGCTCGCCTCGCAGGTGACCTCTACGCCGGCCTCCTTGGCGCGTGCGATCTCCTCCACCGAGGCGCGCGCCGAGAGGTGCTGCACGTGGATTCGCGCCCCTTCATATAGGGCGAGCGAGCAGTTGCGGGCGATCATGGTCGACTCCGAGACCGCCGGCACCCCCGCCATGCCGAGCGCGGCCGAAACCTCTCCCTCGTTCATCACCCCGCCCGCCGAGAGGTCCGGGTCCTCCTCGTGGAGCGCGATGACGAGACCGGCGAGGCGCTGGTACTGGAGCGCGCGCCGCAGCACCCGGGCGTTGGCGATCGGAAGCCCGTCGTCGGAGAAGGCGATCGCACCGGCCTCGGCGAGCTCGGCCATCTCGGTCAGCTCCCTGCCCCCCATACTCCGGGTGACGTTGGCGACGAAGCCGACCGGGATCGACGCCTCGCGCACCGCCCGGTCCCTGACCGAGCCGAGCACCGCGGCGGAGTCGATCGGCGGCGAGGTGTTGGCCATCGCGATCACGGCGCAGTAGCCGCCCGCGGCCGCGGAGCGCGTGCCGGTCTCGAGGTCCTCCTTGTGCTCCTGCCCGGGAACCCGGAAGTGGACGTGTGGGTCTACGAAGGCGGGCAGCGCCAGCAGGCCGTCGCCGTCGACCACCTCAGCTCCCTCGATTGCGGGGGCACCCCCGGGTTCGATGATCTCGGCGATCTCGCCATCCCGCACGACCAGGTCGTGGGCGCCGTCGAGACCGGTCCTCGGGTCGAGCAGCCTGGCGCCCTTGATGATGAGGGTCGCGGCCTGGCCGGGCCTCGAGATCAGCTTCGGCGCCTCCGCGGCGCCCTCGGCGCCGTTCTCCGTGACGTTCACGCGGGCTGTCCGATCGTCGGCGTGTCGGCCGGCGCGGGACCGCGGTCGGGCCGCGCCCTGTCGCTGCCTGCCAGCAGCTCGTAGAGGATCGCCATGCGGACCACCAGGCCGCTCTCGACCTGCGCCGTGATCAGGGACTGAGGCGAGTCGATCACCTCCGGCGAGAGCTCGACGCCACGGTTGACCGGCCCGGGGTGCATGAGCAGCTGGCGAGGGCCGAGCCGCCGGGAGTCGATCTGGTAGCGGCTCGCGTATTCGCGCAGCGAGGGGACGAAGCTCTCGCTCATCCGCTCCCTCTGCATGCGCAGGGCGTAGATCACATCGGCCTCGCCCATCCCGTCGAGGTCGTAGGAGACCTCGCAGCCGAGCGCCTCGATTCCGCGCGGGATCAGTGTCGGCGGCCCGCAGAGGGTCACCTCCGCGCCCATCTTCCGGAAGGCGAGGAGGCAGGACCGGGCGACCCGGCTGTGCAGGACGTCGCCGACGATCCAGATCTTCGTCCCCTCCAGCGAATCGAGCCGCTGGTGGAGCGTGAAGACGTCGAGCAGGGCCTGCGTCGGATGCTCGTGCTTGCCGTCGCCGGCGTTGATCACCGACGCCTCCGTCCAGCGGGCTACGAGGCCCGCGGCGCCGGCGTGCGGCGAGCGGATCACTATCGCCGCCGGGTCGTAGGCGGAGAGCGTCGCGACGGTGTCCTTCAGGGATTCCCCCTTGTCGACGGAGGAGCCGGCGGACTTGACGCTCACCACATCAGCCGAGAGGCGCTTCGCCGCGAGCTCGAACGAGGAGAGCGTCCGGGTGCTGGCCTCGTAGAAGAGGTTGACGATGGTGCGGCCCCGCAGGGTCGGCACCTTCTTGATGTCGCGGCGGCCCACCTCGGCGAAGCTCTGGGCCCGCTCGAGGATGCGGTCCATCTCCTCCCGTGAGAGACCCTCGACTCCGAGCAGGTGCTTCATGCGTCCTCCTTTACGGCTGCGGCGTCCGCCGGTGTGATCGCGACCTCGTCGATGCCGTCGGTCTCCTCGAGCCGCACGTTCACCCGTTCGCCGGGGGCCGTCGGCAGGTTCTTGCCGACATAGTCGGGACGAATCGGCAGCTCGCGGTGGCCGCGATCGGCGAGAACCGCGAGCTGCACCCGGGCCGGGCGACCGTAGTCGAAGAGAGCGTCGATCGCGGCGCGGACGGTGCGGCCCGTGTAGAGCACGTCGTCGACCAGGACGATGGTCCGGCCGTTGAGGTCGAAGTCGAGGTGGGAGTCGTGGACGACGGGGGCGTCGCGAGGCTCGCGGCGCTCGATGTCGTCGCGGTAGAAGGAGATGTCGAGGTCGCCGAGCGGCAGCTTGGCGCCGGAGAGCTCGCCCACCAGAGCATGGAGGCGGCGGCAGATGACGGCGCCTCGCGTGTGGATGCCGACCAGCGCCAGCCGGTCCGAGTCCTCATTCTTCTCGACGATCTCGTGGGCGATACGGACAAGCGTCCGCCGTAGATCGTCGTGATCGAGCACGACCTTCTCGTCGCTCACTACCTTGCTCCTTCCCGGCCTCACGGGACCGTGGTTAAAGGGGCTTGCCGCGCCAGCGTAGCAGCGGCCCGGGACGCGGCTGGGCCGTGTTCGCCGAGTTTGCGGTGCCTGATCGGCTCAGTCGCCGGCTGGCGTGGGCTCAGCCAGCGGCTCCGGGCGCTGTTTCGCTCCTTCCTTGACCAACTCGGGATCGCCCCGCTCCGGGAACGGGATCTCGACCAGATCGAAGTCCCTCGGCGCCACCGTGTTCGAGAACGCGTCGCACGCCTCCTCGAGCACCGCGGAGATGTTGTAGCGGGACGAGACGTGAACGATCGCCAGCATCCGGACCTCGGCCTCGGCCGCGAGCTGCGCGGCGTCGCGCGCCGTCGAGTGTCCCGTGTCCGCCGCGCGGGCGGACTCCTCGAGCGCGAAGGTCCCGTCGTGGACCAGGAGCTGGGCGGCGTGGGCCGCGATGCGGGTCATCTCACAAGGCGCCGTGTCTCCGGTGATCACGATCTTCCGGCCCGCGCGGGGGTCGCCGAGCACCTGGTCGGACCGAACCTGCGCGCCGCCGACGGTGACGGTCTCGCCGCGCTGCAGGCGGCCGAAATCGCGGTCGTCGGTGATCCCGAGTCCCCGTGCCGCGTCGACGTCGAAGCGACCCGGCCGCTCCGGCTCGACGTACGCGTAGCCGAGTGCCTTCATCCGGTGCTCGACCGGGAAGGCGCGCATCTCGAAGCCGTCGTGCTCGATTCCCTCCCCCGGCTCGAGCTCGACCAGCTCGACCTCGTAGCGGAGCCGGCCGAAGATCCGCCGCAGTGCCTCGAACAGGTCGTGGAGCCCGGCCGGCCCGACGATCCGGAGCGGCGCCTGGCGCTCCATCAGGTCGTAGGTCTTGAGCAGGCCGGGCAGACCGAGGTAGTGGTCGGCATGGAAGTGGGTGATGTAGATGTCGTCGACCTGGACCAGCCCGGTCGAGGCGATCATCTGCCGCTGGGCCCCCTCCCCCGCGTCGATCAGGATCCGGCTGCCACCGGCCCGGATCAGCACGCAGGCGGTAGCCCTCCGCGCCGAGGGCACAGAGCCACCGGTGCCGAGAAAGACGACCGAGAGGTCCACGGGCCTAGCCTAGACTTGGCCGCCCGCGCCCGTAGCTCAGCTGGATAGAGCGTCCGCCTCCGGAGCGGAAGGTCACAGGTTCGAATCCTGTCGGGCGCGCTCCGTCATCCGTCTGGAGTGCGTACTCATGCACTCCCAGGACGTGGCGGATGAAGCTCAACGACCTACCCCCCGGAAACCGAACTGAATCGCGGCGTCAGCCGCCGGCGACGGCGGGGAGGATCGTGACCTCGTCGCCATCGTTGACGGCGGTGTCGAGGCCGTCCTGGAAGCGGATGTCCTCGCCGGACACGTAGACGTTCACGAACCGGCGCAGGTCGCCGTCCTGGGTGATCCGCTCGCGCAGCCCGTCGTGCTGGTCGAAGACGGCGTCGAGCGCCTCGCCGACGGTGGTCCCCTCGACCTCGATCTCGCCGTCACCGCCGGTGGCGGCGCGGAGCTGGGCCGGGATCTTCACGGTGATGCTCATCGGGCCGAGATCCTATTCATCGCTCCCCACGGCGGCATCCCTAGGCCGAGGCCCCCACTCCCTCGAACTCCTCGTGGAAGGCGTTCAGGGTGGGTTCGATCTCGTGCATCCGGAACGATTCGCGAGCGGCGTCGAGGGTCTTCAGGCCCTCACCGGTGATGTAGGCGACGACGCGTTCATCGGAGCCGATCGCGCCCTCCTCCGCGAGCTTGGTGAGAACGCCGATCGTGACGCCACCGGCCGTCTCGGTGAACACGCCGGTCGTCTCGGCGAGCAGCTTGATGCCGGCGCGAATCTCGTCGTCGCTGACCGACTTGATCTGCCCGCCGGTCTGCCTGGCGAGCTCGAGGGCATAGGGCCCGTCGGCCGGATCGCCGATCGCCAGGCTCTTCGCGATCGTGTCGGGCTTGCGCTCCGGCTTGCAGACGTCCCAGCCCTCCGCGAAGGCGGTGGCGACGGGCGAGCAGCCGTCGGGCTGAGCGCCGCAGAAGGTCGGCAGATCTCCCTCGACCAGGCCGACGTCGCGCCACTCCCGGATCCCCTTGGCGAGCTTCGTGAAGAGGGATCCCGAGGCGATCGGCGCCACGATGCGGTCCGGCAGGCTCCAGCCGAGCTGCTCGATCGTCTCGAAGGCGAGGGTCTTCGACCCCTCCGAGTAGTACGGCCGCAGGTTGACGTTGACGAATGCCCACGGATGCGTCTGGCTGAGCTCCGTGCAGAGCCGGTTGACGTCGTCATAGGTGCCGCGAATGCCGACCAGGTTGGTGCCGTAGATGCCGGTCGCGAGCAGCTTCTGCTCCTCGAGGTCGGCAGGGACGAAGACGTAGGAGTCGAGCCCCGCCGCGGCCGCGTGGGCAGCGACCGCGTTGGCGAGATTCCCGGTCGACGCGCAGGCCACCGTCTCGAATCCCAGCTCCTTGGCTTTGGCGACGGCCACCGCGACGACTCGGTCCTTGAAGGAGTGAGTGGGGTTCGCGGCGTCGTTCTTGATCCAGAGCTCGCCCAGCCCGAGCCGCTCGGCCAGGCGGTCGGCGCGGATCAGCGGCGTCAGGCCCGGTTCGAGCGGATCGCCGGGCCGCCCCGCGAAGGGCAGGAAGTCCGAATAGCGCCAGATGCCCCGCGACCCGGCCTGGATCTTGCGCCGCGCCTCCCCGGCGTCCAGACCGGAGAAGTCATAGGAGACCTCGAGCGGCCCAAAGCACTGCTCGCAGACGAAGCTGGCCTCGAGCGGATAGGACTCGCCGCATTCCTTGCATTTGAGTGATTCGACTGCCATCTGGGCTCCTCTACGAAAAAACCTCCACCGGGCTTGATGTGGGCGGAGGTTCGGGAGGAACTCTCTTCCCACATCTTCCAGGCTCTCTGACTTCACCTGCTGGAGTTGGCACCTTCCTCGGACCTAGATCCGAGGGGGTTGCCGGGGTTTCATCGGGCCAGTCCCTCCACCCCTCTTGATGTGGTGCTTATGTAGCGAAGCAATATAGCAACGCCCGAAATCAGCAATTGCAGGCGCCGATCCGGGCATCACCCTGCGCCGCACACCCCCGCCTCGCAGTAAAGTGGATCAACCATGGAAGTCGAAGCGGCGAACACAATGGGCCCGGAAGATGCCGAACCTCCCTCGTCCCAGACTGCGCAGAACCCGCGCCGGCGAGCTCGTCGCGCCGCTCCCGCCTGAGCCGCAGACCCCCAACGTCGAGGAGATTGCGGCCGAGGGCCTGCGCTGGATCAAGATCGACGAGCCGGGAGCGCTCGAGCAGGCCTGGCTGGAGGAGAACTTCGACTTCCACGCGCTCGACTACGAGGACGTCCTCTCGCGCAACCAGCGACCGAAGATCGACGTCTACGACGACTACCTCTTCATCGTCCTTCAGTTTCCGATCTTCGATCGGTCCGCCCGCCGCCTGGGCGCCGGGGAGCTCGACATCTTCGTCGGCGCGGACTTCCTGATCACGATCCCCAATCAGCCGCTGCAGCCCGTGGAGTACCTGTTCGAGCGCTGCCGCCAGAAGGAGGAGTTTCGCGAGCAGCTCTTCTCTCGCGGCTCCGGCTACCTGCTCTACCGCCTGGTCGATGACGGCTTCGACTACTGCTTCCCGATGCTGCGCAAGATCGGCAACAAGCTCGAGGTGCTCGAGGAGGAGATCTTTGAGGGCCGCTCCGAGGAGATCGTGCGCGACATCTCCAACGTGAAGCAGGAGATCATCAACTTTCGCAAGGTGATCCGACCGCAGCGGCCTGTGCTCCGGGATCTGGAGAAGGTGAAGCGGCGCTACCTGGCGCCGGACATGGACCTCGAGATCTACTTCGACGACATCGTTGACGCCCACGAGCGCATTTGGGACATGCTCGAGAACGACAAGGAGGTCGTCGAAGCGCTCGAGCAAACCAACGAGTCGGTGATCGCGCACCACTTCAACGACATCCTCCGGATTCTCACGGTGCTCAGCATCGTTTTCCTGCCGGCGACCCTGATCGCAAGCGTTTGGGGCATGAACGTCGGCCTGCCTTGGGGCGGCGACCCGGCGTCCGACTCACACACGGCCTTCTGGGTCATCCTCGGGGTGATGGTCGCCGGCATCGGCGGCATGTTCTACTTCTTCCGCCGCCGCGGCTGGTTCTAGCTACATACGATCCCGATTGTGGCAACTCAGCGGATCTGGGCGCCCTGGCGCCTCGCCTACGTGAAGGACGCTTCCAAGGACAATTCCGACGCCTGCGTCTTCTGCGCCGCCCTCGAGGCGGGTGACGACGAGGCGAACCTGATCGTCCATCGCGGCGAGCGCTGCTTCGTGATCCTCAACAAGTTCCCGTACACGAACGGCCACCTGATGGTGGCCCCCTATGACCACGTCGCGAGGCTGCAGGAGCTCGACGCGGAGACGATCGCGGAGGTGATGTCGCTCGCCCAGCGGGGCATGAACGCATTGGAGACCGGCTACTCGCCGCACGGCTACAACGTCGGCTTCAATCAGGGCCGCGTGGCCGGCGCCGGAGTCGAGCACCACATCCACATGCACGTCGTCCCGCGCTGGGGCGGCGACACCAACTTCATGCCCGTGCTCGGCGACACCCGCGTGATGAACCAGACGCTCGAGGACAGCTACGAGACGGTGCGGAAGGCATTCGGCTGAAGATGGAGGCGAGCACTCCCCCGGCCGAGATCTTCAAGGCCTACGACATCCGCGGCATCTACGGCGAGCAGATGGACGCCGAGACGGCCCACCTGATCGGGCGCGCGTTCGCTCGGGTCCTGGCAAAGCTGCGCGGCAAGGAGACCTCGGAGCTTCGGGTGGGGCTCGGCCACGACATGCGCCTGACCGGGCCGGAGATGGCCGCCGGGGTGCGCCAGGGGCTCGTGGAGGAGGGCGTGGCGGTCATCGACGCCGGCCAGATCGCGACCGAGATGAGCTACTTCCTCGTCGGCTCACGGGAGCTCGACGGCGGGGCGATGGTCACCGCTTCGCACAACCCGAAGAAGTACACGGGCGTCAAGTTGATGCGCGAGGGCGCGCTGGCCCTGTCGGGCGATGCCGGCATCCAGGACGTCCGTGCGGAGATCGAGGCCGGCCTGCCCGATCCACCGGGTGGCGGCTCGGTGGAAGAGGTCGACATCTACCCCGACTTCCACAAGCACATGATCTCGGTCGTCGAGCCCGAGGCGATCGGACCCCTTCGGATCCTGGCGGACGGGAGCGACGGGATGGCCGGCCCCATGGTGGGCCCGCTGCTGGATCAGCTGAACATCGAGCTCACCACCAGCCGCTGGGAGCCCAACGGCGATTTCCCAGAGGCAGGGCCGAATCCGTTCCTGGAGGAGAACCGCCGCATGCTGGTCGAGCAGGTGAAGCAGGGGGGCTTCGACCTGGCGATCGCCTGGGACGGGGACGCCGACCGATGCTTCTTCATCGACGGCGAGGGCAGCTTCTGCGACGGTGACTTCGTCTGCGCCCTGCTCGCCCGCGCGGCCCTCGCCAAGGAGCCCGGCGCGACCATCCTCTACGACCCGCGCTCAAGCCGCGCCGTCCCCGACACCGTCGCGGCGGCCGGCGGGAAGTCCGACCTGAGCCGCGTCGGCCACGCCTTCTTCAAGATCCGCATGCGGGAGACCGGTGCGGAATTCGGCGGCGAGGTTTCGGGGCACTACTACTTCCGCCACTTCTACTGCGCGGACTCCGGCACGATGCCCGCCCTGCTGATGCTGGAGCTCGTCTCCAAGGAGGGTCGTTCGCTCACGGAGCTGATGGACGAGTTCCGCTCCAAGTACTTCATCTCGGGGGAGATCAACTCCGAGGTCGCTGACCAGGACGGGAAGATGCACGAGATCGAGGAGCGCTACTCGGACGGCGAGATCGGGCATCTCGACGGCGTGTCGATCGACTATCCGGACTGGCACTTCAACGTGCGGCCCTCCAACACCGAGCCGCTTCTCCGCCTCAATCTCGAATCGCTCGTCTCCCGCGAGCACATGGAGGAGAAGCGCGACGAGGTGGTGGGCCTGATTCGCTCGTGACGGAAGAGCAGACGCCGGTCGAGGTCTGGCAGCGGATCACCGACGCCGGCATCCGCGTCCTCCGAATCCCAACCCCCTTCCAGGTCGGCCGCGTCAACACCTACCTGCTCGAGGGCGGGCCGCTCACGCTGGTCGACTCGGGACCCAACTCAGGCAAGGCGCTGGACGAGCTCGAGCGCCAGCTCGAGGCGCTCGGCCACCGGATCGAGGACATCGAGCTGGTGATCATCACCCACCAGCACATCGACCACCTCGGACTGGTCGACATCGTCGCAAAGCGCTCGGGCGCCGAGGTCGCGGCACTCGACCTTCTCGTCCCCTTCGTTGAGAACTTCGGCAATGACGCCGAGCGAGACGACGAGGAGGCGGCCGCATTGATGCGGCGGCATGGGATCTCCGAGGAGGTCGTCACCGCCCTGCGCCAGGTGACCGGCAGCTTTCGGGCCTGGGGCTCCAAGACCAAGGTCACCAGGCCGCTTCACGACGGCGAGCTGCTCGAACTCGGCGACCGGCGGCTCGAGGTCCAGCACCGCCCGGGGCACAGCCCCTCCGACACGCTCTTCTGGGACGAGCAGCGGAGGATCCTGCTCGCCGCCGACCACCTGATCAAGCACATCTCTTCGAACCCACTGATCTCCCGCCCGCTCGACGGCTCTTCCGAGCGCACGCAGGCACTGGTCACCTACCTCGAGTCCCTGAAGAGGACGCGGGACCTGCCGGCGGAGATCGTCCTCTCGGGGCATGGCGAGCCGATCACCGATCACGTCGCGCTGATCGACAGCCGCTTCGCGATGCACCAGCGGCGGGCGGAGAAGCTCTATGGGCTGATTGCGGAGCAGCCGCGCACCGGGCACGAGCTCGCTCAGGCGCTCTGGGGAGACGTCGCCGTCACGCAGGCGTTCCTCACCCTTTCGGAGGTGATCGGGCACGTCGATCTGCTCGTCAACGCCGGGCACGTCCGCGAGGTCGACGACGGCACGGTGATCCGCTACGAGGCGACGTCCGGCCTCCCCGCAGGCCGGCTCGGGGACCTGATTCCGGGCGGTAACCCGCTCGTGGCCCGGGGTTAGGAGCTAGGCGTGGCCACGATCGCCCCCGCCCACAGAGACCCCTCTCCCGCGGCATCCGCAGTCCCGCTCGAGCCCGGCGCGGAGAAGAAGCGGATGCTGATCATCGTCAACCCGTATGCGACCACGGTCTCGGATCGGCTCAAGAACCTGGTCGTTTACGCGCTCCAGGCCCGCTACGACGTCGAGGCCGTCGATACGGAGGCCTCCGAGCATGCGATCGAGATCGGGCGGGAGGCGCAGCACGGCGGATACGACATCGTGGTGGCCTTCGGCGGCGACGGCACCCTCAACGAGGTCGTCAACGGGCTGGCCGGCACAGACGTCCCCGTCTCGGTTCTCCCCGGCGGGTCCACCAACGTCGTCTGCCGGACGCTGGGCATCCCGAACGACGTGGTGGACGCGACCGAGCACCTGATCGGCCTGGCGGACGACTTTCACCCCCGCAAGATCGACCTCGGCCGCTGCAATGGCCGCCACTTCGTCTTCGCCTGCGGCGTCGGCCTCGACGCGACCGTGGTGAAGCGGGTCGACGCTCACCCGAGGCTCAAGGCCCGCGCGCGCCAGTGGTATTACACGTGGGCGGCGATCTCCGGCTTCTACCGCCACTACCTGCGGAACCCGGTGCGACTGGAGCTCGAGATCGATGGCGAGCGGCATCAGGGCGTCACCGCAATCGCCCAGAACTCCGATCCGTTCACCTACTTCGCCAAGGTCCCCATCCGGATCTGCGAGGACATCGGCCTCGACGACGGGACGCTCTCGATGGCCCTCCTCCACCGGGCGAAGCAGCGAGACATGCTCCCGATCGCGACCCGCGTGCTCAGCCAGCGCCTTCATGCGTCGAAGCATCGTCAGATCGAAGAGTTCGACGACGTCGGCGAGGCGCTGGTCCGCTCGGTCTCCGTGGACGAGGACGGGCAGCCACGCCCCTTCCCGGTCCAGGTCGACGGCGACTACATCGGAGAGCACACCGAACTCACCTTCGGGGTGGACCCGGGCGCGCTCGCCATCGTTTCGTAGCGGCCACCAGGCCGCACCACTTTGGAGCGGAGGCCGAAGGCCGGAGCGACTTGTGTGGGCGGCCGCTCGTGGCCGCGACCTGATGGCGAAGCCGTCCCTTAGCTACTTGTGTTTGGCAGTGAAGTTGACCTTGCTCTTGCCCTGTGAGCAGAGGTCCTGCGCTGCGAAGTGGTAGAGCGCGTAGCCCTGGACCTCGTTCGAGCTCACGAACCTGCCGTGGATCTTGTCGATCTTGTTGCCGAAGAAGGTGTGCGTGAGCGTGAAAGTGCGGTTGCGCCCGAGCTTCGTGCTCGAGGTCCCGTCCAGGGTGAAGACGGGAGTGGAGATGCAGCTGTCCCGCGCCACCGACGGCTCCACCGTGATGGTGACCTTCCCCTTCTTCACCGTGAAGGAGAGCTTCCGGAAGCCCGGGGCGATCGCCTGCTGGGTCGTCTTGCCGTTGTACTGACCCGTCTTGATCCGCGTTCCGGCGCCGGCGGAGACGGTCCACTGGACGACGACGATCAGCAGCGCCAGCGGGAGCACTACGGCTGTCGTGCGAAGTGTCTTTCCTACCTTCAACGTTCCTCTCCTCCCCGGCCGGCTTTGACAGTATCGCGGTCCTGGCAACCCGGGACCCTAACTGCCGCTTCTGTCAGATCGTCGCGGGGGATGAGCCCGGGCACCTGGTCTTCGAGGACGACCGGACGATCGCGTTCCTCGACAACCGACCCCTCTTCCCCGGCCACTCGCTGCTCGTTCCGCGGGACCATCACGAGACGCTCTCCGACCTGCCCGATGGCCTGGTCGGCCCGCTCTTCGCCAACGCTCGGCTCCTCTCGGTGGCGGTGCCCAAGGCGATGCGCAAGCCCGGCTCTTTCGTAGCCCTCAACAACGTGGTCAGCCAGAGCGTGCCCCATCTCCACGTCCACGTGGTCCCTCGTAAGCCCAAGGACGGGCTGCGCGGGTTCTTCTGGCCGCGCACGAAGTACGCCTCCGAGGAGGAGATGCGAAAGGTCGCGGAGCGTGTCCGGAAGGCCGTCGGACCGAGCTAGCCGAGCTTCGCCTTCGCGCTGGCGGGCGATCCGAACGGGATGTCGGCGGTGACGGTCACCTTTGCGGAGCCCTTCCCCTGCAGCTTGCTCTTCCCGGCCTTGCTGAGCTTCACGACGGGGGCGTTGAAGCCTTCGGCAAGCGTGACGGTCTTCTTGCCGATCGTCGCTTTGCCCAGCTTCGCCGTGAGGGTGACGTCCTCGATCCTGGTGGTCGGCGTCATGTTCAGCTTGAGGCCCTTCTTGATCGTCTGGGCCACGCTCCGGCGCGTCAGCTTGATGGACGACGACGGGCGGGCCTGCGGCGTTCCGTTGGAGGTGACGTGGAGCGTCGCCTGCATCGTGCTCGGGTGGATCGTGCAGTAGAAGGTGTAGTCGCCCCCGCTCAGGTACTGGGTGCCCTGGACGCCGGTGGTTCCGCCGGAGATCGTGGGGCTCCGGAACAGTGCCTGGCCGTCCGGGCCGTTCTCCAGAGCGGTCGCGTTGTGCTGGTCGCCGTTGTCCTGGAGCTGGACCACCTCGCCCTGGTCGGTCGTGTACGTGGAGGCTGAGAAGGTGCTATCGGGCTGCGCGATGATCGTCTCGGACGCGGCGAACGCCAGCCCACCGGTGAACAGCGCGATCGCACCGATCAGCCCGCCGGCGAAGGCGAACCTCCTTCTGAGGCTGCGTGTCCCGCGCTCCCTCATTCGATTCATCATACGAACGAACACGCCAATGGGATTGATGATGCGGTTCAGGCGGTCGGCGTGACGCGGTACGCGTCGAAGACCCCGTCGACATTCCGCAGCCGCGAGATGCACTGCTTGAGCTGCTCGGTATCGCCGACCTCGAGCACGAAGCGGTTCTTCACCATCGGGTGCTTGGTCGCGCATCGCGCCTCCAGGATGTTCAGGCCCGCCTCCGCGAAGGTGCGCGATAGGTCTTCGAGGAGGCGCGTTCGGTCCCAGGCATCGACCTGAAGCTCGACCCTGTAGGAGGACTCGTTGTCGCCGTCCCAGCTCACCTCGATGAAGCGCTCCGGAGCCTTCTTCAGGGCGACCACGTTGCGGCAGTCGGCGCGATGCACCGTGATCCCGCGGCCGAGCGAGACGTAGCCGACGATGTCGTCACCGGGGACGGGGCGACAGCACTTGGCGAGCCTGACCGCCACGTCGTCGATGCCCTTCACCTTGATGCCGAAGCTGGTCGCCTCGCGGGTCCGCCGCCGGGCCTCGTCGGTCCCCTTGATCAGGCCCTCGGCCGGCTCCTCCTCGACGGCCTCGCCGCGCTTCAGGCGCTGCATCACCTTGTTCGCGACGACCTTTGTGGAGATCTTCGACTGGCCGAGAGCGATGTAGAAGTCGTCCGCCTTGCGGAAGCCCATCTCGCGGATCACGTCCACCAGCAGCGGGGAGCCGGCCAGCTTCTGATAGGGCAGTCCCTGCTTCTTGAAGGCCTGGGCGAGGTCGGCGCGGCCCTTGTGCTCGGCGTCCTCGCGGCCCTCGCGCTGGAACCAGGCACGGATCTTGTTGCGGGCCCGGCTCGTGCGGACGAGCTTGAGCCAGTCGCGTGAGGGCCCGCGGCCCTGCTTGGCGGTCAGGACCTCGACGATGTCGCCGCTGCGCAGCAGGTAGTGGAGCGGCACGATCTTCCCGTTCACCTTCGCACCGACGCAGTGGTGGCCCACGTCGGTGTGGATCGAGTACGCGAAATCGAGCGGCGTTGAGCCCGCGGCCAGGTTCTTGACCTCGCCCTTGGGAGTGAAGACGAAGACCTCGTCCTCGAACAGGTCGACCTTGAGGGCCTCGAGGAACGCCTGCGGCCCCTGGTTCTGCTCGTTCTCGACCAGCTGGCGCAGCCAGGTCATCTTCTGCTTCGAATCCGGGTCCGCCCC
>DASUPK010000127.1:0-11304 GCA_036276255.1 Solirubrobacterales bacterium | reverse complement strand
TGGTGGGTAAGTCGGGTGTTGATTCCAGTCAGGCTGAAGAGCCGCTCAGCATGGGCAGGAACGCGAGTGAGGACGAGTCTGTGGCCCATCGCTGTCGCGCGATCAAACGCTTGGAACAGCCGGTGGACTCCGGCGCTGTCGATGAACTCCAGGTCCTCGAGGTCGAGCACGATACGCCGGGGCTGGGAGCCCTCGGCTTCCTGGAGTTCGCGCTCCAAGGCTGGGGCTGAGGCGAGATCGATCTCGCCGCCGATGGCCAGTGTGACGCCGGCAGCATCCGTTCGGCTGTCGATCGTCAACTCGGCTGGATTTGGACCGGAGTAAAGGCTCGTCGTCAAGGTGTGCCTCCTGACGGAATGGAATTGGTGAGACCAGCGGACATGCGCGCTAGTATACACGAAACACAAATCGTGTATTAAATAGCGTGAGATTCGTAGCGCGACACGTATTGCGTCTATAATCCAGCATTGTGGATAGTTCCCCGCCCCTACGCCAATTCAGTTTCCTAACCAACCACGGCTTGACCCTGCTCTGCATCGCCGAAGACCCTGGCGTGAGGATGCGCGACATCGCCACCCAGGTGGAGATCACGGAGCGTGCGGCGCAACGAATCGTCGCCGAGTTGATCGAGGCGGCCTATTTGGATCGAGCGCGGGTGGGCCGGCGCAACCGCTACACGATCCGCACCCACCCGCCGGTCTCCCTCCCGGCCAGTCGCGAAGTGAACCTCAACTCCCTGTCGAATGTCCTGCTCCCGCGGATGCGAGCGCTGAGCGGCACGAGATGATGCCCTCCACGCCACCGGCCGGCTGAGCCACAGCGACGTTGTTTGCGCCGGTGAGGAGAGCGAAGCGCGCAAGCCGGCTCGCGCAGAGTGGTGCGCACCCCGCGCCGATACCCTCTTTCACGCCCCGGAGGGGTGCCGGAGTGGTTGAACGGGGCGGTCTCGAAAACCGTTAGGGGCCTTCGGGTCCCTCGTGGGTTCGAATCCCACCCCCTCCGCTGTCGAGTCGCTAGCCGGTGAAGTTCGGCTGCTTCGGCGGCGCGCAACGGAGGAAGCCGCCCTGGAACTTCGCGGGGGAGGGGTTCTCGCCGCTTCCCTGGGTGAAGGTCACCTTCGCGAGCGCCGCCATCGACGCGGTGATGATCATCGTCCGTGACTTCATCGCCGGGCACGGTAGACAACGGTCTCGACGTATCTCGGGCCGAGCGGCGAGAATCCCAGCGTGCGGGTCGCGGTGGTCGGACATCTCGAGTGGGTGGAGTTCGTGCACGGGGATCACGTTCCGGCTGCGGGGGAGATCGTCCACGCGTCCGAGAACTTCCATGAGCCGGCCGGCGGCGGTGCCGTGGCGGCCGTGCAGCTCGCGAGGCTGGCCGGGAGCACCACGCTGGTGACGGCACTCGGCCAAGACGAGCTGGCCGGGCGGTCGCGCGAGCGGCTGGGAGAGCTCGGCGTCACGGTCGTGGCTGCTGATCGAGAGGCTCCGACTCGCCGAGCGCACACCTTCCTCGACTCGCACGGGGAGCGGACGATCACCACGATCGGGGAGCGCCTCGACCCCGAGCGCGCCGACCCCCTCGACTGGGACCTGCTGGATGGAGCCGACGGCGTCTACGTGACGGCGGGCGACGATGGCGCGATGCGGGCGGCCCGCGAGGCGCGCGTGCTGGTCGCCTCCCCACGGGCAGGGAAGGTGCTGGCGGAGTCGGGAGTGGCGCTGGACGCGCTGGTCTACTCCGATGACGACGAGCTCGAGAGCGCCTACGCGCTGGCGCTCAGGCCCCGTCCCGCTCTGCTCGTGGCGACCCGGGGATCCGAGGGCGGCCGCTTCGAGACCGCCGAGGGAGAGAGCGGGATCTGGGCGGCGGCACCGCTCCCCGGTCCCGTTGCGGACAGCTACGGGTGTGGGGACTCCTTCGCGGCTGCCCTCACCTACGGCCTGGCGGCGGGCGGGACGGTCGAGTCCTCACTCGAGCTCGCCGCGGAAGCCGGCTCCGCCTGCCTGACGCGCTCGGGCCCGTACGGCAGTCGCGGATGGGGCGGCTTTCAAACACCCAGTTTCAGCTCTCCTTGACTACGGAGTAGATGATCCGCTCGGCGACGTCGACGACCTCCTCGCCGATCCGGGTGCAGCGCCGGTAGACCTCACGGCTGGAGATCCGCTCGTTGCGCTGATCGACCGCGAGCAGCTCGGCCATGCCCCGGTAGTAGGCGTGCTCGAGCTCGCGCTCGGCCTGAATGGCGCGGTCCGCTGCCTCGCTGGCGGCGTCGCTGGACCCGGCGCCAAGATGGTTGACCGCGTCCGCGACGTGTCCGACGGCATCGCGGAGCAGCCGGCCCATCTCGGCGAGCCGCGCATCGGGCGGCGAGGACATCGCCTCGGACTCGCTGACCAGATCCCGTGTGTAGTCGAGGATCCGGTCGATCCCGCGCGAGAGGGCGAACAGGTCCTCCGGAGCGAGCGGTGTGACGAACGCCTCCCGCAGCTGCTCCAGCAGCTCGCGCTTGGCCACGTCGCCCCGATGCTCGATGCCCGGGAGGGCTTCGCCCGCGCTCTCATCTCCGGCGGCCCAGGCGGCGAACGACTCGACCCCCTCCAGGGTGATCCTCGCCTGCACGCCGAGCTGGCCGATCAGATCGGGCGTGTCGGGCAGGAACCAGCGCCGCTTTCTCCTCATGTCAGCCACCGCCAGGCCGCGAGCGTCGCGGCCGCGAGCAGGGCCGTGACCGGCATCGTGATCAGCCAGGCGAGACCGATCTGCCTGACAAGCGACCAGTTGACGTGGCGCAGGCGCCGGCGTCCTCCCCCGATGCCGACCACCGAAGAGGCGACCACCTGCGAGGTCGAGGTGGGTGCACCGAGCAGCGACGCGCCCAGGATCACTCCGGCGGACGAGGTCTGACTCGCCAGGCCCTCGATCGACTGCAGGCGATAGATCTTTTGGCCCACGGTCTTGATGATCCTCCACCCGCCGAAAGCGGTGCCCATCGTCAGCGCCACGGCGCAGGCGAGGATCGCCCAGGTGGGCGCGTCGCTGAGGGAGTCGACCTTTCCGGCGCCGACGAGCAGGGCCGCGATCACCCCGACCGCCTTCTGCGCGTCATTGGCGCCGTGGCTGAACGCGAGCGCAGACGACATCGCCCACTGGCCGGCGACGACGGAACCGTCCCACGCGCGGGTCAGGCGGCGGCCCAACCGACGCAGCGCCCGGATGACCAGGAAGGCGACCAGACCCCCGAGGACGGGAGAGATCGCCAGGGCGATCAGGGTGCCGAAGACGCCCACCGGCTTGCCCGACTCGATGCCGCCCCAGTTGACGGCATGGATGCCGCCCTCGACCACCGCAGCGCCAACCAGGCCGCCGACCAGGGCATGCCCGGAGCTGGAGGGCAACCCGAGCCACCAGGTCGTCATGTTCCAGGCGACGGCCGCCGCCAGCCCGCAGCCGATCACCTCGGTGGTCTCCGATGGGGAGACGGTGACGATCCCGCCGATCGTGTCGGCCACCGCCGCGCCGATCACGAAGGGCCCGATCATGTTGAAGATCGTTGCCAGGACGATCGCCTGGCTCGGCGGCGCCGCACGAGTGGCCACCAGCGTCGCGATCGCGTTCGAGGCGTCGTGGAGCCCGTTCGTCACCGCGAAGCCGATCGCCAAGGCGATCGCGACCGCGAGGCCGAGGTCCATGCCCTGACTCTATGTCGCCGGGATCAGGCCTCGGGCTTCGGGGGTGGGTACTGGGAGCGCACGAAGCGGTCCCACATGCGGTCCGTGACCAGCCGGCGCGTTCCCATCATCACCCGCGCGGAAGGGGTGACCTTGTAGCGCGTGGCGGGGCGCCTGGCGGTGAGCGCCTTCGCGATCTTCCCAGCGACCGCCTCCGGGCCGGCGCCGAAGCGGGCCATCGGACCGGTGTAGGCCTCCGCGGTCACCTTGCCGACGTCGGCGTTGAACTTGGCGTAGGGCCCGTGGTCCTCCACCGCGTCGATGCTGGAGCTGGCGGTCTCGCCGAACTCGGTGGTGATCAGCCCGGGCTCGATCACGACGACGTCGACGCCGAACTCCTTCACCTCGAAGCGGAGGGCGTCGGAGATCGCCTCGACCGCGTGCTTGGTCGCGTGGTAGACGCCGCCCCCGGGGAAGGTGAGCTTGCCGCCCATCGAGCTCAGGTTGACGATCCGGCCCGAGCCCGCGCCGCGCATCGCCGGCAGGACCAGCTGGCACATCCTCATCAGGCCGAAGACGTTGGTCTCGAACTGCCGGCGGACACTGTCCATCGGGATCGTCTCGATTGCGCCGCTCTGGCTGTAGCCGGCGTTGTTGATCAGGGCGCCGATCGGACCGTCCTTCTCGACCTCCCTGACGGCCTTCTCCATCGATTGCTCGTTGGTCACGTCGAGCTCGCCGGTCTTGCAGCCCCTCTTGCTGAGGTCCTCGATCGCGTCCAGGCGCCGCGCGGTCGCGTGGACGTTCCAGCCGTCATCGGCCAGCCGCTCCGCCGTCGCCCGTCCGATCCCCGTCGAGCAACCCGTGATCAGCACCGGTCTCGACCTGTCAATCCCCATGTGTCGATCCTTTCATAGGCTCCACGCATGCGCGCGGTCACATTCCAGGCCCCCGGGGAGGTCCAGCTCGACGATGTCCTCGAGCCCGAGCTGCTGGCGCCGGACGACGCGATCGTCCGGGTCGAGGCCAGCGGGATCTGCGGCTCGGACCTCCACATCTACCACGGGCGGGTGCAGATCGAGCCCGGCTTCGTGATCGGCCACGAGTTCGTCGGCGAGGTGATCGCTGCGGGCGATGAGGTCACGCGGGTGAGCGTCGGGGATCGGGTGCTCGGCACCTACGGGACCGCGTGCGGCGAGTGCTTCTTCTGTAAGCGGGAGGAGTTCCACAAGTGCGACGAGGCGCGGGTCTACGGGCACGGAGCGACCCTCGGCTCGCTGCAGGGCGCCCAGGCCGAGCAGGTGCTGGTCCCGCACGCCAACCTCACGCTCCGGAGGGTCCCGGAGGGGCTCTCCGACGACGTCGCCCTGTTCGCCGGCGACGTGATGGGGACCGGCTTCCACGCGATCGACTCTCGGCCGCTGGCCGAGGGCGAGAGCGCCGCCATCCTCGGGCTGGGCCCGGTCGGGCTCTGCGCGGTGCAGGCCGCGAAGGCGGCGGGCGCCTCGGAGGTGATCGCGATCGACACCGTCGAGGACCGCCTGGCGATGGCGGAGTCCTTCGGAGCGACGCCCGTGCACCTGACCGAGCAGGACTCGCGCGCCGAGGTCAAGAAGCTCACCGAGGGGCGAGGGGTGGACCTGGCGGTGGAGGCGGTCGGCAATCCGAAGGCGCTGGACATGGCCATGCGCCTGGCGCGGAAGGCGGGGACGGTCTCCGTCACCGGGGTCTACGCCGAGAAGACCGAGGTGCACATGGGCGTCCTCTGGATCAAGGCACTCACCCTGACCAGCGGCCACGCCAACGTGATCAAGCACCTCGACCGCGTCCTGGAGCTGCTCACGGAGGGGAAGCTGGACCCGGCGCCGCTCGTCACCCATCACATGAAGCTCGATGAGGCCCCAGAGGCCTACCGCGTCTACGACAACAAAGAGGCGCTGAAGATCGTCCTCAGCCCGTAGGGCATCACTAATCGGGTCGCGCTGTCGCGCGCCCTCGCGCAAACTCCGCGGGCAGCAGGCCGGCCGGAAAGTCGTTGCCGAACTCCGGCACGAGCTTCATCGCATGCTCGGCCGCCGGGCGCCCGCCGGTGACGTCGTCCAGGTCCCTCACCGTCAGCAGGGCCCGGACCGAGGTGGCGATCTGGAAGTCGGCCGCGTTCGGCTGTTCGCCGCCGATCGTGCCCTTGGCGATCAGCTCGTCGACGTGGTCGAGTACCTCCGGCACCGCGGCGACCGCGTTCTGGATCTCCTCGTCGCTGTCCACCTTGTTGGCCATGTAGCGGGCCGTCGGCGCGTTGATCCAGGCCGCGAGCTTGGGCAGCGGGACACCGATCTCCCTGGCGATCATCAGGCGCGTTTCCGGGCGGTGAACCGAGAGCCAGCGAACGATCCGGCGCGGCACGTTTTGGAGGGTCTCGTCGCCCCAGCGCTCGGCCTCCTCGACCTCGAGCCGCTTCTGTGGGTCCGCCGGGAAGAGCGGAGGCTCCGGCTTGAGCTCGTCCAGGACGCGCGAGATGGCGCGGGACTCTTGAACCTTGCGGCCGTCCAGCTTGACCGCCGGGACGGTCCCGCCGCGAAAGCCGCGTGTGCGCAGGAGCGCGGGGTGGAGTCCGGGGAGCAGCCAGATCGGCTCGTAGTCGAGACCCTTGGCCTCGAGCTCGAGCCGGACGGTGTGGGAGGGGGGCGAGGGCTGCGTGCCGTAGAGCTTGATCCCCATGATTGGAGCCTATTCTGCGCAGCGTGAGCGAGCCCCTCAACGGCAAGCTGCTGATCGCCTCGCCGAGCATGCCGGACTACTTCCACCGGACCGTGATCCTGATGGTCGAGCACTCCGAGGAGGGCGCGTTCGGCCTGGTGCTGAACCGGCCGTCGGAGACGACCGTGGGGGAGGCCTCGCCCGAGCTCGCCGAGCTGATCGGTGACGAGCACCTGCTTCACGTCGGCGGCCCCGTGCAGCCGAACGCGGTGACCGCGATCGGCGAGCATCCGGACCCGTCCGCCGCGACGAAGCTGATCGTCGGGACGGTCGGCATGGTGGACCTCGACGTTCCTCCTGATCTCTCCCGGGTGCGTGTGTTCGCCGGGTACGCGGGGTGGGGCGCGGGCCAGCTCGACGGCGAGCTCGAGCGGGAGGACTGGATAGTGGAGGACTCTCACCCGGACGACCCGTTCGGGGACGGGGACCTCTGGGCCGACGTCCTGGCCCGCAAGGGCGGCGAGTTCGCCCTGCTGGCGCGAATGCCGTCGGACCCGTCGGTGAACTAGCGCGATGTCGGAGGAGAACGTCGAGATCGTGCGCGAGGCCGTACATGCCTTCAACGCACGAGATAGGGACCGCTTTCTGGGGCTGATCGACCCCGAGATCGAGTTCCGATCCGCGTTCGAGCGAAAAACCTACGTAGGACTTGCCGGGATGGTGCAGTGGACTGAGGACCTTGAGGCCACGATTGACGAACTCCACAGCGAGGACGACCGCTTCCTGGATGCGGGGGAAGATTGCGTGGTTTACCTGTACCGCATCGTTGGCAGGGGTACGGGAAGCGGCGTCCCTGTGAGTCGGGAGTTCGCGATTCTCTGGCACCTTCGAAACGGCAAGCTCTTCAAAGGCGAGGTCTATCTGGATCAGACACTGGCCCTCGAGGCGGCCGGACTGTCGGAATAGCCGCTCTGGGCGAAAAGCGGCGGTTCTGAAATCACACCAGCGAGGAGGGGGAGGCGCCTCTAGTCGGCGGCCTCGTAGGCGACCTGCACGTGGTCGCGAGCCACTGCGATGAACGATCGCTCGACGGGCGGCTCGCCGCCCCGGCCGCTGACCACCGCGTTCACCAGCGGGATGAACTCGACCCCCTCGCGGTTGAGCAGATCGGAGAGCCTGCTGTGGAACCCCTCGGCGGGCAGGGTGACGTCGCCGACGATCCTGTACCGCTCCGTCTCGAGCACGACGCGCTCCCGCCTGGTCTCGGCGCTCATGAGTGATCTATCGGCCGCCGCCGCGCGACCTTGAGTCGCGCCGTTTCGGATACGGTCGCCGGGTCCAACAAAGTGCCGGTGACGGCGCTGACCGCCGACAAGGCGATCGGCGCACCCGCTAGACCCCGAGCGCGGCGCTCAGCCCCAGCATCGTCCCGGCGCCGGCCAGCGTGCCGAGCAGGCCGCGCGCGGCGCCCGGCCCGCGCAGAGCGCGCGGCCCGAGGTCGGAGACCACCAGTGCCAGCATGGCGCCGGCTGCGAATCCGAACGAATAGGGCAGCAGGTCCGTGAAGGTGCGGACCAGGAGGTAGGCGATGACCGCTCCGACGGGCTGCGGGACGCTGGTCAGCACCGCGGCCCAGAACTGCTGGCTCCGGCTGTAGCCCGCCTCGGCCATCGGGACCGCGACACTGGTTCCCTCCGGGATGTTCTGCAGCCCGATCGCGAGGATGACGAAGAGGCTGAGCCCGGTGACGTCGGAGGCGTACGCCGTCCCGATCGAGAAGCCCTCCGGCAGGCTGTGCACGAGCAGCACCAGGAAGACGAGCACCGAGAACCTGGCTCCCGGCCCGGTTCGCCCACCCACCTCGACGTCCGAGTGACTCAGTGCGACGCGGGTCACCCCCAAGAACAGGACTCCTGTCGCGACTCCGGCGAGGACCGCCACCGTAGGGCCCTGGTCGAAGCCCGGCTTCAGCAGCCCGACGATCGCGGCGACCGTCATCGCTCCGGCCGCCAGCCCGTAGAGGGCCGGCTGCCAGGCCGACGCACGCCCGCCGAGCCAGAAGACGGGAACCGCGCCGAGTCCGGTGGCGAGCGCCGTCGCCGAGGCCGCGAGCAGCAGGATCAGCACCAGATGAGCGTAGGCGCTGGCGCGGAGGGTCCAAGGGCCTTAGGGTCATCCTTGATGACGGCACTGCAGGAGGTCCCAATCGCGGCGATCTCCACCGAGCGCTTCAGGCCCCTCCTAGGCGATGGATACGCCGAGATCGAGGACGCGATCGCCAGAGCCCATGAGGGCCTTCGCGGTCGCATCGTCTGGCACGTCAACTCGACCGCCCGGGGTGGAGGCGTCGCGGAGATGCTGCACTCGCTGCTCGCCTACGGGCGCGGCGCGGGAGTCGACCTGCGCTGGCTGACGATCGGCGGCAGCCCCGAGTTCTTCCAGCTCACCAAGCGGCTCCACAATTACCTTCACGAGGCCCCCGGCGACGATGGGCCGCTGGGCCCCGCGGAGCATGAGATCTACGAGCGGGGCTTGATGGAGAGCGCCGACGAGCTCACCGGGCTCATGCGGAAAGGGGACATCGTCTACATCCACGATCCCCAGCCGGCCGGTCTCGTGCCCCATGTCAAGTCGGCGGACGTCAGCGTCGTCTGGCGGTGCCACATCGGCATCGACAACCCTGGCCGCTACGCGCATGAGGGTTGGAAGTTCCTGCGCCGGTACATCCAGGAGGCCGACGCCTACGTCTTCTCCCGCAAGCGCTTCGCCTGGGACGGTCTCGATGGGGCCCGGACCTGGATCGTCCCTCCGTCGATCGACATCTTCTCCCCCAAGAACCAGGATCTGGAGGACGAGGCCGTTCGCTCCATTCTCGCGGTCACCGGCGTCCGCTCGGGCGATCATTTCGCCAACGCGCTGTTCAAGCACCTCGACGGCAGCGAGGCCCGGGTCGATCGCGCCGCCGAACTCGACCAGGACGGGCCCGTGCCGGACGAGGCGCCGCTGATCACCCAGGTCTCGCGGTGGGACCGCCTCAAGGACCACGTGGGAGTCCTGCACTGCTTCGCCGAACACGTCCGGAACCCATCTGCCCACCTGCTCCTCGTCGGCCCGTCGGTCGCCGGGGTCGCCGACGACCCCGAGGGGGCGGAGGTGCTCACCGAGGTGCGCGCCACGCGGGAGGCCTTCGACCCGCAGCTGCGCCAGCGCATTCATCTCGCCACGCTGCCGATGGACGATGTCGCGGAGAACGCCGCGATGGTCAACGCGATCCAGCGGCGATCGGACATCGTGTTGCAGAAGAGCCTCGCCGAGGGCTTCGGCTTGACGGTCGCCGAGGCGATGTGGAAGTCCAAGCCCGTGATCGCCGGCGCGGTTGGCGGCATCCAGGATCAGATCGAGGATGGCGTCTCAGGCATCCTCGTCGACCCCTCGGACCTTGCGGCGGTCGGTGCGGCGATCGATCGCCTGCTCGGCGACCCGGACCGCATGGCGAGGATGGGAGAGGCTGCGCGTCAGCGGGTGATCGACCACTTCCTCGGCACCAGGCACCTGATCCAGTACATCTACCTGCTGACCGGGATGCTTGACGACAACGAGACCTAGCCGGCCGAGCCCTCCACCTTCCAGTCCCGGAAGGCCTCAAGCAGCTCCCCCCGGGCACCCGGGTCGATGTCCTCCTCGGTGAGGCGCCCGCTCGCCTCGATCACCAGCCTCATCTGCTCGACGTAGGCAGTGCAGCCGTCGCAGCCGCTGATGTGCGTCCGGAAGCGACGGCGGTCCGACCGCGACAGGCTGCCGTCGAAGTAGGCGGTGACCAGCTCGACGAGCTCCTGGCAGGCCATCTCACGGGTGAAGAGGCTCACCTCGCCCCCCCACTGATCGGGTTGCTCCTCGGTTTCGCCTGCGGAGCACCCTCACTTGACAGATAAACCTCGAGGGCTGCGCGCACCTTCGACCGCGCCCGGTGCAGCAGGACGCGCTGGTTTCCGTCCGTGATCTCAAGTGCATCGGCGACCTCCATCGGGGTCCAGCCCTCGACGTCGCGCAGCCGGATCACGTCGCGCTGGGCCTCCGGCAGCTCGTCAATCGCCATCTGGATCACGCCGAGCGTCTCGCGCTCAAGCAGCCGCTCCTGCGGCCAGGCCAGCGGAGGCGCCGCCCAGGCGCCGGGGTGCGGGGAGTCGGGGCCCAGGAACCGATCGGGATCGACCGAGGGCTCGCCCTCCTCGCCGGCGCCGGCCAGCGACGAGAACGGGACCATCCGGCCGTCGCGCTGCCCTCTGGTTTTGGCGCGGTTGGTGAGGATCCGGAAGAGCCAGGTCTTCAAGCTCGATCGCCCCTCGAAGCGGTCGATCCCGTTGAGCACGGCCAGCCAGGTCTCCTGCACCACCTCCTCGGCCGTCGCGCGATCGCGCACGAACATCTGGGCGACCCGGAGCATCGTGGCGCCGTACGTGTCGATCAGCTCCGCGAAGGCCGCTTCGTCGCCGTCGCGCAGTCGCTGGACCAGTTCCTGCTCATGGGATTCAGTCATCCGACGGGCCGTACGGTTACATGCTTTGGCCTCGGCCGCTGGGCACCGGCCTCGATGGAATACTCGCCGGTGCCGAACCAGAGCGATGCCTTCGCAGCGCCGCATCCCAGCACTCCGCAGGAGGCGCTCGAGCTGCTCCTGGAGGGCAACCGGCGCCACCAGGAGGGGCGGCTTGAGCTGCACGACCACTCGCCGGTGGCTGACGAGCGCGCCGAGCGCCAGATGCCGTTCGCGGCGATCGTGAGCTGCGCCGACTCGCGTCGCTGCGGTCTACGACCTGGAGACGGGCGGCGTCTCGGTTCTCTCGCCCGTCACCTGAAGATGCCGGTGTGCCCGAGCGAGTACCGGCCCGGCTGCGGGTACACGCAGAGGCCGTGCGGCCCGCTCCCCACCGGGATC
>DASUPK010000126.1:0-41855 GCA_036276255.1 Solirubrobacterales bacterium | reverse complement strand
GGCGTCGACGCCGCAGTCGAGGTCCCGCTCGCCTGACGGAGGAGCACCAACCTCAGCCCGGGCCCCGATAGCTCAGCTGGATAGAGCGACTCCCTCCCAAGCAGCTCCCGGCCGGGCCTGGCCGTGCCTGACGGCATCGGGAGATACGGGCGGATCAGGGCCGATTCGCGGCGATTTGGGCAGAAATCTGCGGCTTCCGCCCGACGCGCGTGGGAGGCTGGCGGGGACATGGATGACGACATGCTTCTGCTCGTCTGCCGCCAATGCGGCACGCCGGTAGCCCCTGGCGACCCGCAGCAGCTTGTCACCGTCCGTCGCAGCGACGACGAGGGTGGCAGGGCAGCAGGAATCATTCATCAGGACTGCGCGGAGGCCTGGTTCAAAATCCACCCCAAGCAGCCAGAACCAGTCAGCGAACGTAAACCGCCCGCCGCATAGCCGGTCCGGGTTCTGCCCAACGCACGGCCGCGGTGGGGGGGCCGCTGCTTTGGCACTCAGGCTCTTCTTGGCTGGTTCTCAGGTTGCTCCCAGGTTCGGCGAGCAAGCTGGCAGCGTGTCAGTTGCCGGGGAAGCGGAATCGATGCGAATCCTCGTTGTTGACGACGAGCTCAACATCGCTGAGCTCGTCTCGACCGCCCTTCGCTATGACGGCTTCGAGGTCGCGACGGCGACGAGCGGAGCCGAGGCAATCAAGCGCAGCCGCAAGTACCGGCCCCACCTGCTCGTCCTCGACGTGATGCTCCCCGATATCGACGGCTACGAGGTCGCCCGGCGTCTCGGAGCCGTCTCGGAGCACAAATTGCCGATCGTCTTCCTGACGGCCAAGGACACCACTGAGGACAAGATCCGCGGCCTAACCCACGGCGGCGACGACTACATGACCAAGCCGTTCAGCGTCGAGGAGCTGATCGCGCGGGTGCGAACGATCTTGAGGCGGGTTGGTGACGTCCCGGCTCCGAAGCTCGTATTCGAGGATCTCGAGCTCGATGAGGAGAGCCACGAGGTTCGCCGCGGCGACCGTCTGATCGAGCTCACCGCGACCGAGTTTCGCCTGCTGCGCTATTTGCTCGCCAACCCGCGCCGGGTCCTGCGAAGGGCCCAGATCCTCGACTACGTCTGGGACTACGACTTTGGCGGCGACGGACGGATCCTCGAGACCTACATCAGCTACCTGCGCAAGAAGGTCGACACCGAAGGCCCGCCGCTGATCCACACCGTGCGGGGCGTGGGCTACGTCCTGCGCTCGCCGCGCTGATGTCGATCCGGGCGCGCCTGTTGGTCGGGGTCCTGGTCCTGACAACGATCGGGTTGGCGACGGTGGCCGTCGTCTCGCACACCGCTCTTCGCTCCTATCTCTCCGACCGCCTCAACCAACAGGTGGCGAGCGCTGAGGGGCCGGCCAGCCGCGCACTGATCGGCAAGCTAATCAAGAGCGGCAAGCTCAAACCTGTCGCGCCGCTGCCGAAGAACGCGAGGTCCGCTCCTCCGGCTGCACTGCGCGAGAGCGAAGCGACGGGCCTGCCGCCTGGAACCTACGGGGAACTTCGCGGCCGGAACGGCAAGGTTTTGGCGCGGATCCGCTTCTCGTATGGCGAGAAGGACCTCGCCCAGGTCGAGCTGCCGTCGTCGATTCCGCTCTCGAGCGACTCATCGACCAAGATCGTCCACGCTGCGGCTCGCTCGGGCCCGGACGGATTCCGGGTGGCCGCCTTTCGGGTGCCCGGGGGTCGAGGGACGGCCGTGGTCGCCTTGCCCGAGCGGGATCTGAATCAGACCCTGGCCAAGCTCGGGACGATCGAGCTCCTGGCCAGCCTCGCGGTCCTGGCCGCGCTGGCACTGCTGACGCTCTGGGTCGTGAAGCTCGGGCTCGCACCGCTTGAACGAATGCAGCGCGCGGCGCGCTCGATCGCAGCAGGCACCCTCAACCGACGGATCGAGCCGGCGAACGACTCGACCGAGGTCGGCCGGCTCGGCCTGGCCCTGAACGAGATGCTGAGACGGATCCAGGAGGCCTTCGCCAAGCGGGAAGCGAGCGAGGAGCGGATGCGTCGCTTCCTCGCCGACGCCTCGCACGAGCTGAGAACTCCGCTGAGCTCAGTACGCGGCTACGCCGAGCTATTCCGACTGGGGATGGCCGAGGAACCGGACGAACTGGCACAGGCGATGCGGCGGATCGAGGACGAATCAGAGCGGATGGGCGATCTGGTCGAGGACCTGCTCACCCTGGCCCGGCTCGACCAGGTCCGTGCCCCGGCCCGCGATCCCGTTGACCTCGCGGCACTGGTGGGTGACTTGGCCTTGGACGCTCGCCTGAGGGCCCCCAAACGAGCGATCGGGGTTCGGATCCGCGGCGACGCCCGTGTCATCGGCGACGCCGGGCAGCTGCGCCGGGCGATGAGCAATCTGCTCTCGAATGCGATCCGCCACACCCCAGAGCCAACGCCGATCGAGCTCTCGCTCGAGGACCATGGAGACGAGGTCAGCTTCGCCGTCCGCGACCACGGGCAGGGACTCACCCCGGGCACCGAAGAGGAGGTCTTCGAGCGCTTTTGGCGCGGGAATTCCGCTCGTGGCAGGGTCGACGGTGGCTCAGGACTCGGCCTGGCAATCGTCGCCGCGATCGTCGCCGCCCACGACGGTTCCTATTGCGCCTTCTCGCCGGAAGACGGCGGTGCCCTCTTCAGCATCTCCTTGTTGAAGGCACCGACCAGGATGGGATCTTCCGAATCGGCCGCTGTCGAGAATTCCCAGCCTTCTCTCAGCGGTCCATAACGATCGTTTCAGCTTGGTCCGATCTGATCCGCCGGCGCCTTGGTCGCGGGATCCCCCCCTACCCGCAAGACCGGCCAGGGCGGAAGCCGCGGCCTGCGTGTGGCCGCGGCGCCTCCCCATGGCGGAGGGCTCCCTGACATCCCCGGGGGGCCCTCCGCCTCTGCCCAGAAGCTCTCAGGAAACTCCCAGCGATCCCTTGAGCTGCTTTCAGCTTGGTCAACGAGCGTTGGCCGGCGATGCCAGCAAAGGCAAGAGAGATACGCACCGCCCTCCGCCGTCCGTCGGTCCCGACCGCGATCCTGCTCGTCCTTTGCGGGATCGCGGTCGGGGTCGCAGTAGGCGTGATCGGCCCGGCCTCGGCCAAGCTGGCCCCGGCGACGACCGTGACCGCCGAGCGCGGCACGGTCCAGAAGACCGTCACCGGCAGCGGCTCGCTTGAGCCATCGAGCACCTCCAACCTGAACTTCCAGACCAGCGGGACGATCTCGCGGGTCTACGTCCATGCCGGCGAGCGCGTCCAGAAGGGCCAACTTCTGGCCACTCTCGACGAGACCGACGCGCGGGCGTCAGTCTCCGAGGCTCAGGCCAATCTGGACTCGGCTCAGGCCAGCTTGCACAGCGCCAAGGTCGGGTCGACCTCAACTCAGAGCGGCACCAGCAGCGGTCCAACCAGCGGCACTGCCGCCGCGAGCGGCACCGAAGGGTCGGGATCAACCGAATCCCCGGCTGCGAAAGCAGCCAACACCGCCTCGGCCGAGGCCAATGTCGAGAGCGCCCAGGTCGCTCTTGACAACGCCGAGTCAACTCTCAAGCAGACCAAGCTGCGGGCGACGATGGACGGCCTGGTCGCCTCCGTGTCCGGCGAAGCGGGACAGGCCGTGGCGGCCGGGACCAATCCCGACACCTCATCTTCGAGCAGCGGCACTTCCGGCACCACTGGTGGAACGTCTGGCACTTCGGCCGGGGCCGGCGCAAGTGGGGCCGGTGGCGGATCCAGCACCTCGACCTCGTCTGGATCCTCCAGCTCCTCTTCGTCAAGCAGCTCGAGTGCAGTCGTGATCCTCGAGAACCTCGACCAGATGAAGCTGAGCGTCGACTTCAGCGAAGCTGATATCGCCGACATCAAGGTCGGCAAGCCGGCCAGCGTCACGGTGAGCGCCCTTGGAGACCGCCAGTTTGCGGCCAAGGTCACCGAGATCGGGCTGGTTTCGAGCACCAGCAACGGAGTCGTCAGCTATCCGGTGACCCTGGTTCTCACGCAGACTTCTTCTCAGCTGAAGCCCGGGATGACCGGCTCGGCCAAGATCGTCGTCGCTCAGGCCGATGGCGTAATCGCGATCCCAAGCTCCGCGCTCACCGGCAACACGGTCAAGGTCGAGCAGAACGGCGAGAGCGTCACCAAGCAGGTGACCACCGGCCTTGCCGGAGACAGCACGACCGAGATCACCAGCGGCCTAGACGTCGGCGACAGGGTCGTGATCCAAACCCAGTCCGCCCTCAGCGGAGCCGGTGGCGCCTCCGGCGGCCTCCCGTCAGGCGGCCCTCCAGGCGGTCTCAGTGGTGGCATCGGCGGTGGGGGCGGGCCACCAGGAGGGTTCCCGGGCGGATGAGGGGGCCGCTGATTCAACTCGAGCGCCTCGAGCGCACCTACACCTTGCCGGGTATCGAGGTCCGGGCCCTGCGCGGGGTCTCCTTGCGGATCGACCGCGGCGAGTTCGTCGCGATCATGGGCCCGTCCGGCAGCGGCAAGTCGACCATGATGAGCATCCTCGGCTGCCTCGATGCTCCAACCGCCGGTCGCTTCCTCCTCGACGGGATCGACGTCAGCCGGATCGACGAGGATGGGCTGGCCGACCTGCGAAACCGCAAGATCGGTGTTGTCTTCCAGAGCTTCAACCTGGTCCCGCGTACCAGCGCACTCGCCAATGTGGAGCTGCCGCTCGGCTACGCCGGCATCCCGCGCAAGCGCCGGCGCGAGATGGCCGAATCGGCTCTGACCGCAGTCGGGATGCTCGGCCACGCTCGCCACCTCCCTTCGGAGCTCTCCGGGGGCCAGCAGCAGAGAGTGGCGATCGCACGGGCATTCGTCACCAATCCGAGCCTCATCCTGGCTGACGAGCCGACGGGAGCGCTCGACTCGCGCTCGGGCGACGAGGTCCTGCGTATCTTCGAGGCCCTCAACCAGCGCGGCCGGACGGTGATCATGATCACCCACGAGCCGCCGGTTGCGGCCCGGGCCGATCGCACGGTGCAGATCGCCGACGGGCAGGTCGTGGCCGACGAGCGAACGGCCGTCGCCGGCGACCGAGGGTCCAACCTCGGCGCACGCAAGAGGCGGTAGGCGGCTGATGGCCCGCGAGACACTCAGAACCGCGCTGGCCGGCCTGGCGGCGAACAAGCTGCGCTCGGGCCTCACCGTGCTCGGAATGACGATCGGGGTTGGCGCGGTGATCGTCCTGATCGCGGTTGGCAACGGCTCATCGAGGAAGGTCCAGTCGAGCATCCAGGCATTGGGGAGCAACACGCTGACCGTGACGCCAGGCGGTGGTGGATTCGGCCCCTCGAGCACGAGCAGCTCGACCTCGGTCTCGCTCACCCTCGACGACGCGAAGGCGCTCGAGGACCCGACCTTGGCTCCCGACGTCGCTAGCGCTTCGCCGGTCGTGAACCTCCAGTCGGCGACCCTCGTCAACGGCTCGAGGAGCTACCAGCCCTCACAGGTCGTCGGCACGACGGCCTCCTACGGCCAGGCCCAGAACTACCAGGCCGCGAGCGGCCAGTTCATCACCGACCAACAGGTCAACACGCGCGAGCGGGTCGCTGTGATCGGCCCGACCGTGGCCTCCAGCCTGTTCGCCGGCCAGAGCCCGGTTGGGCAGACGATCCAGATCAACGGCTCGAGCTTCCGTGTGATCGGGGTGACGAAATCAAAGGGTTCGAACGGCTTCCAGAACTCCGATGACATCGTGATCGTCCCGGTCACCGCGGCCCAGGACGTGCTGACCGGCTACGGCGACATCAACCAGATCGTCGTCCAGGCCAAGTCCGAGCAACAGCTCGACGCCGCCCAGGCTGAGGTGAACTCGATTCTCTATGACCGCCTCGCCGTCACCGATCCGACCGACCCCGGCTTTCAGGTCCTTAACCAGGGCTCGATCCTGCAGGCCTCCAGCTCGACGAGCAAGGTCTTCACGACACTGCTAGGCGCCGTCGCAGCGATCTCGCTTCTCGTGGGCGGGATCGGGGTGATGAACATCATGCTGGTCAGCGTCACCGAGCGGACGCGCGAGATAGGCATCCGCAAGGCAGTCGGAGCACGCCGAGCTCACATCCTCTCCCAGTTCCTGGCCGAGGCCGTGCTCGTCTCGGTGCTCGGCGGGCTCACCGGTGTCGCGGCCGGGGTCATCGCCAGCCGCTTCCAGATCGCCGGCGTCCAACCAGTGATCGCCACCTATTCGATCTTTCTCGCCTTCGGCGCCGCGACCGCGGCCGGGCTCTTCTTCGGTACCTATCCAGCCGGCCGCGCTGCGGCCATGCGACCAATGGATGCCCTGCGCTTTGAGTAAGCAGACGACAACCCGAGCTGAGCAGACGACCGAGATTCCCGAGGCCGAAGTGCTGCTCGAGGATGGTGATTGGCCCGAGGCCGAGCGCGCTCCGATAACTCGCCGACGCGGCTTCACGGGCATGCTGACCCCGTTCCGGGTTGCTTTGCTCTGCCTGCTGATCCTGGTCGCCGGCTTCATCGGCGGGGTTTTGGTGCAGAAGGGCAACGCCGGCGGAAGCAGCACGGCACAAAGTCCATTCGGCTCCGGCGGGCTGCCCTCATTCTTGACCGGCGCCGGCCAGGGCGACTCAACGACGGGCACGGTCGCCACGGTCGCGGGAGGGACGCTCTATGTCAGCGATGCCCAGGGGAAGACGGTCAAGGTCCTGACCACCGGCGCGACCAAGGTCACCCGCACCACCGAGAGCAAGGCCCATGAGATCCATCCCGGGGATTCCGTGGTGATCCAGGGCGAAGCGCGGAGGAGCGGCACCGTCAAGGCACAGTCGATCAGCGCCACGGCCTCTGGGGTCTCGACCGGTGCCCCCGCCGTCGGTGGCGGGACCGGTGGGAGCTCGACGAATTCGGGCGGCGGCTCGAGCGCCGTCAATCAACTTTTCGGGAACTGAGCGCACTCGGAGCCTGAACGGATCAATCGAACAGAAAGAGAGGAATCAGATGAATGTGAGAACGAAATGGCTCCGAAGAAAACGAATAGGCGCCTTAGTCGTGGTCGGCGCGCTCGTCGCCGGGCTATGCGCTTGCGGTGGCGGCTCCAGCTCGAGTGCTTCGAACAACGGCAGCTCGACGACAGCTAACGCTGGCCCCGGCGGCCTTCAGCTCACCGCTGACCAGCGCTCCTGCGTCGAGGGCAAGGACGTCACCATCCCGAGCCCGGGCGCCGGCGGCCAGCCGCCATCAGGAGGTCCGCCAGCCGCTGGCGCGAACGGCCAGGATTTCCAGAACCTGCAGCAAGCACTCAAGGACTGCGGCGTCAGCCTTCCCAACAGGCCCCAAGGCGGTGGAAACTTCGACCCCTCCGCCGTGCGCGAGCAGATCAGCCAGTACGTGGCTTGCGTTCGCCAGAACGGCTACGACCTCCCGAACCCGAACACTTCAGGGAACGGTCCGGTATTCGACTCGTCGAAGGTCAACCAGAACGACCCGAAGTTCAAGGCCGCCAGTGCGAAGTGCCAGAACCTGCTCCCCTCGACGCCGCAGGGCGCCCCGCCGCAGTGACGTCGAATGAGTCATGAGACTGGTTGTGGCTTCGGGCCGCGGGTCCAGGGGTCTCATCCCGGAGGCCTCGGACGCGGCCTGGGTCCACGCTGAGCTCTGGGCCGAACGGCATTCCCGCCCAGGGGGAGGTTCCCCTCCTCACGATTGGCTCCATCGGGCAGAAATGGGCAGAAACGGCGATTCCGCCGATACGCTGAATCGGTTGGCGGACGCTGCCGACGTGCCGCATCGCAGGCGTGGAGTGGAAAACCAACACCGGCCCCGATAGCTCAGCTGGATAGAGCGACTCCCTCCTAAGGAGTAGGCCCCAGGTTCGAATCCTGGTCGGGGCGCTTCACCATCGATGCGGGGGTGATAGACCTAGCCCGTGGTTTCCACCGTCGCAGTGGGCACGGATGGCTCAGAGACGGCCAGCGAAGCGGTCAAGCAGGCGGCGGAGTTTGCGCGCCGCTTCGAGGCGAAGCTGGTGCTGCTGAGCGCCTTCACGGATGGGCCGCCTCCACCTGATGCGGACGAGGCCCAGTGGGCCTACAGCCCCGCGGCCCAGCTGAGGGAGATCCTCTCCCGCACCGAAGCCGAGATGAACAAGCAGGGGCTCGAATGCACGACCGTGGTCGAGGAGGGCGATCCCGCCGAGGTGCTGGTTCGCCTCGCTGAGGAATGCGGCGCCGACGTGCTGGTGATCGGCAACAAGGGAATGCAGCGGAGGGTTCTGGGCAGCGTGCCGAAGTCCGTCGCCCACAACGCGGACTGCTCCGTCCTGGTTGTGAAGACGACCTGAGGGACGAGCAGATTGACCATCTCCGTTCCCGGCCAGTTCAATGGTCCCCTGACAAGCGGTCACGGCGGGTACAGCTCCGGAGTCATCGCCGCCTCGATGGAGGGGCCGGCGGAGGTAACCCTGAGGAGCCCGGTCCCGCTCGACACACCACTCGACGTCAGCCGTGAGGGTGACGGCTCCGTTCGCGTCCTGGATGGCGAGGTGCTGATCGCCGAGGCGCATCCGGCGGCAGAGCTTGGCCTGGAGGTACCGGCTGCGGTGAGTGTCCCCGAGGCGCAGCTGGCCGCGAAGCGCTACCTCGGATCGGCCGACGGGCTCTTCGGCCGCTGCTTCGTCTGCGGGCGGGGCCGGAAGGACGCGCTTGGTGTGTTTGCGGGGAGGGTCGATGGCCGTCCCCTCGTCGCCTCCCCATGGACGCCGCCCGACTGGACCGCCGACGCCGACGGGCAGGTGCTCCCGGAGTTCATCTGGGCGGTGCTCGACTGCCCCACCTACTTCGCCGTCCATACGGGCGGCGAGCTGCCGATGAGCTTCCTCGGCCGCATGGCGACTCGAATCGATGCACCGGTCAGGGCCGGGGAGCAGCAGGTCGTGATCGCCTGGCCGATCGGAGTCGACGGCCGTAAGCGTCACGCCGGCGCCGCCGTGCTTTCCGGCGAAGGCGTCCCGCTGGCAGTCGCCCACGCGCTCATGATCGAGCCACGGGGAGGATCGAGATGATCGAGCTCAGCGGGACCGGGCTCACGGCCGCCGACGTAGTCGCCGTCTCGCGGGAGGACTCCGACGTTGAGCTCAGCGGCGAGGCGCGCAACGCGATGGCCGAGAGCGCCGAGATCGTTGAGCGGCTGGCCTCGTCCGCCGAGCCCACCTATGGCGTCTCCACAGGGTTCGGGTCGCTCGCGACGACGCCGATCCGGGCGGAGCGCCGCGAGGAGCTGCAGCGAGCCCTGATCCGGTCGCATGCCGCCGGGATGGGGCAACCGATCGAGCGGGAGGTCGTCCGGGCGATGATGGTGCTCCGGGCCCGATCGCTCGCCATGGGGTACTCGGGGGCCAGGCCGGAGATCGCCGAGGCGATCCTGGATGTCCTGAACGCCGGGATAACCCCCGTCGTCCCCGAGCATGGCTCGCTCGGCGCCAGCGGTGACCTGGCTCCCCTGGCGCATTGCGCCCTGGTCCTGATCGGCGAGGGTGAAGTCCTGGAAGCCGGCGGCAGGCGCGGCCTCGCCGCCGAAGCCCTCGCCGGGGCCGGAATCGAGCCGCTCACGCTGCACGCGAAGGAGGGCTTGGCGCTCATCAACGGCACCGACGGCATCCTCGGCATGCTGGTGCTCGCCGCTGAGGACCTGCGTTCGCTGCTGCGCGTCGCCGACCTGACGGCCGCAATGTCGGTGGAGGCGCTGCTCGGGACCGATCGCGCATTTGCCGAGGACCTGATCACCCTCCGCCCACAACCGGGGCAGGCGGCGAGCGCCGCCAACCTACGCCGCCTGCTCGCCGGCTCGCCGATCGTCGCCAGTCATCGCGAGCGCGATCCGCGCGTTCAGGACGCATACTCGCTTCGCTGCGCCCCGCAGGTCAACGGAGCCGCTCGCGACGCGCTCGCCTACGCCGATGGGGTGGCAGCGCAGGAGCTCCGGTCCGCGATCGACAATCCGATGGTGCTGCCCGACGGACGGGTTGAGTCCTGCGGCAACTTTCATGGGGCGCCTCTCGCCCTGGCGTGCGATCTGCTCGCGATGGCGGTCGCGGACACTGGCGCGATCGCCGAGCGGCGGACGGACCGGCTGCTCGACTCCTCCCGCTCCGAGGGCCTCCCGGCGTTCCTCGCCGAGGACCCGGGAGTCCATTCGGGGCTGATGATCGCTCAATACACGCAGGCCGCGATGGTCGCCGAGAATCGCCGGCTCGCGGCCCCGGCTGGGGTCGACTCCCTGCCGACCAGCGCGATGCAGGAGGACCACGTCTCGATGGGCTGGGGAGCCGCCCGCAAGCTCCGCGTGGGGATCGACAACCTGCGCCGGATCCTCGCGGTTGAGGCGGCATGCGCCGCGCGCGGGCTCGAGCTCCGCGCGCCGCTGGCGCCGGCGGTGGGCACCGGAGCGGCGGTCGCGGCGATCCGCTCCGCCGGCGTCCCCGGGCCGGGTCCCGACCGTCACCTCGCCCCCGAGCTGGAGGCCGTGGAGCGGTCGATCGCCACGGGTGCGCTCCTGCGCGCCGTCAAGAGCGAGATCGGGGAGCTGCGGTGAGCGGTCCACGCGAGGTCCGGGCCCCACGGGGCGAGGAGATCTCCTGTCAAGGCTGGCAGCAGGAGGCCGCCATGCGGATGCTGATGAACAACCTCGATCCCGAGGTCGCCGAGAACCCCGACGAGCTTGTCGTCTATGGCGGCACCGGACGCGCCGCGCGCTCCTGGGAGGCCTTCGACGCGATCGTGCAAACGCTGCGCGAGCTGGGCGACGACGAGACACTGCTGGTCCAGTCGGGCAAGCCCGTCGGGGTCTTCCGCACCCACGAGTGGTCGCCTCGCGTACTGATCGCCAATTCGAACCTGGTCGGCGACTGGGACAACTGGGACGAGTTCCGGCGCCTGGAGGCGGAGGGACTGACGATGTACGGCCAGATGACCGCGGGTTCCTGGATCTACATCGGCAGTCAGGGGATCGTCCAGGGGACCTACGAGTGCTTCGCGGAGATCGCCCGCCGCCGCTTCGACGGCTCGCTCGCCGGGACGATCTCGCTGACCGCGGGACTCGGCGGCATGGGTGGGGCACAACCGCTGGCGATCACGATGAACGGCGGGGTCGCGCTCTGCCTGGAGGTAGACCCGACACACCTGCGGCGCCGGATCGAGACCGGCTATCTGGACGAGGAGGCGGGCGACCTCGAGGACGCGATCGCCCGCTGCCTGGCGGCGAAGAGCGAGCGGCGCCCCCTCAGCGTCGGCCTGGTCGCCAACGCGGCCGACGCGCTGCCGGCGCTTCAGAAGATGGGCTTCGAGGCGGACATCGTCACCGACCAAACGAGCGCGCACGACCCCCTGAACGGCTACGTCCCCAACCTGATGTCGCTGGAGGACGCGTTGAGACTGCGAGAGGAGAATCCCGACGAATACGTGCGCCGCTCCCGCGCCGCGATCGCCGCACACTGCGCGGCGATGGTGGGCTTCCTCGACGCGGGCGCCGAGGTCTTCGACTACGGCAACAGCCTTCGCGCCGAGGCGGAGTTGGGCGGCTTCGAGCGCGCCTTCGCGTACCCCGGCTTCGTTCCCGCCTACATCCGCCCGCTGTTCTGCGAGGGCAAGGGCCCCTTCCGCTGGGTCGCGCTCTCGGGCGATCCGGCCGACATCGCCGCTACCGACCGGGCGGTGCTCGAAGAGATCCCCGACGACGAGGGCCTGCGGCGCTGGATCGGACTGGCCGAGGAGAAGATCTCCTACCAGGGCCTGCCGGCGCGCATCTGCTGGGCCGGGTACGGCGAGAGAGCTCGGCTCGGCGTGCGCTTCAACGAGCTGGTGCGATCCGGCGAGGTCTCCGCCCCGATCGTGATCGGTCGCGATCACCTCGACTCCGGCTCAGTGGCCTCCCCCTACCGCGAGACCGAGTCGATGGCCGACGGCTCCGACCCGATTGCCGACTGGCCGCTGCTCAACGCGCTGCTCAACACCGCCTCGGGCGCCTCCTGGGTGAGCATCCACGACGGCGGTGGGGTTGGGATCGGGCGCTCGCTCCACGCCGGGATGGTCTGCGTCGCGGATGGCACGGATCTCGCGGCGGAGAAGCTCGAGCGGGTGCTGACCAGCGACCCCGGGACCGGCGTGATGCGACACGCGGATGCCGGATACGAGCGGGCGATCGGCGTAGCCGCGGAGCGCGGCGTCCGATTGCCGATGCGGGAACAAGAGTGAGCGTTCGCGAGGTCGTCACGATCGGCGATCCCGTGCTGCGCGAGCGGGCCAGAGAGGTCAGTCCCGAGGAACTCGCCTCCCCCGCGATCCAGGAGCTGATCGACGACCTGATCGAGACGAAGCGCGCGACGCACGGGGCCGGGATCGCCGCGAATCAGGTCGGCGAGCCCGTGCGCGTGGCGATCGTCGAGGTGGAGGAGGGGAACCCCCGCTACCCCTACAAGCCGCCCGAGCCGCTCACGGTGATGGTCAATCCCACCATCGAGCCGCTCGGCGACGAGACGATCGAGATCAACGAGGGATGCCTCTCGGTGCCCGACCTGCGCGGCACCCTCCCGCGCCACCTCACGGTCCGCGTCGGCTATCTCGACCGCGAGGGCGGCGAGCACGAGGAAGTGAAACGGGGGCTGACGGCCGGCACCTACCAACATGAGGTGGATCACCTCAACGGCACGCTCTTCGTCGACCGCGCCGATCCGCAAACGTTCGCGACCTGGGAGCAGTTCGACCGCCATCAGCGCGACGAGTTCGTGCGCCGCGTCGAGCGGCTCACGGAAGAGAGCTCGTGAGCCCCGAACGGGCGGGCACCCTCTGGTGCGAGCTCGCGTGGCTGGGCGGCGAGCGCGCCGAGGCGGGCGTCGCGGTGGAGCTGGATGGCGAGCGAATCGCGTCGGTCACCACGGGGGTGGAGAGTCCTCCCCCCGGGGCGACCCCGTTGCCCGGCCTGACCATCCCGGGGATGGCCAATGCGCACTCGCACGCCTTCCAGCGAGCCCTGCGCGGGCGCACTCAGGCCGGGAGCGGGAACTTCTGGACCTGGCGATCGCAGATGTATGAGGTCGCCGACCGAATCGAACCCGACCTCTATCTCGCGCTGGCCCGGGCGACCTTCGGGGAGATGGCGCTGGCAGGCATCACGACCGTGGGCGAGTTCCATTACCTGCATCACGGCCCGGGCGGCATCCGCTATGAGGACCCGAACGCACTGGGGCAGGCGGTGATCGCCGCCGCTCGCGAGGCTGGGATTCGCATCACCCTGCTCGACGCCTGTTACCTCCACGGCGGGATCGGCCGGGAGGCGGAGGGCGTCCAGCTTCGGTTCTCCGATGGCAGCACCGAGGACTGGGCGAAGCGAGTGGACGAGATCCAGCCCGGTGATGGGGCGCGAGTCGGCGCTGCGATCCACAGCATCCGCGCCGTCGACCCGGAGGCCGCCGCCCAGGTGGCGGCGTTCGCAGCCGAGCGATCCTGGTTTCTTCACGCCCACGTCTCCGAGCAACCAGGCGAGAACGAGGACTGCCTCTCCGCATACGGCCTGAGCCCCACCGGGGTACTCGCCGAGGCAGGCGCCCTCTCGCCGGGATTCACGGCGGTCCATGCCACGCACATGGCCGACGGCGACCTCGAGCTGCTGGCAGGCGGAGGGTGCGGAGTCTGTCTCTGTCCGACGACGGAGCGCGACCTTGCCGATGGCGTCGGTCCGGCCCGTCGGCTGGCGGAGGCGGGGGCGCGGCTTTCCCTCGGCACCGACTCCCAAGCGGTGATCGACGTATTCGAGGAAGCTCGGGCGGTGGAGCTCGACGAGCGCCTCGAGACCGGCGTGCGGGGCGGCCATTCGACGGGTGAGCTGCTCCGCGCCGCGACCGCGGAGGGATGCGCCGCCATCGGCTGGCCCGAGGCCGGCAGGATCGAGCCTCAGGCTCTTGCGGACCTGGTGACCGTCGCGCTGGACGGGGTGCGTCTCGCGGGGACGTCCGTCGATCACGCCCTCGAGTCGCTCGTCTTCGCCGCGACTGCGGCGGACGTACGCGAAGTGATCGTCGGAGGCCGGTTCGTGGTGCGAGACGGCACTCACGTCGACCTCGACGTGGCATCGGAGCTCAACGACGCGATCTCCAGACTCTCGGCATGAGCTCGCTGGCAATCGAGAACATCGGCCTGCTGGTCACCAACGACCCCTCGCTCGGCGAGGGGTCGTTGGGGGTCGTGCGCGGGGCGACCCTCGTGTTCGAGGGAGATCGCGTCGCCGCCGTGGAGCGGCGGGGCACGTCGGCCGACAGCAGCTTCGACGCCGCCGGCCGCTGCCTGATCCCGGGCTTCGTCGACAGTCATACGCATCTGGTCTTCGCGGGAGACCGGGCGGAGGAGTTCGCCGCGCGGCTGGCCGGAAAGCCATACGAGGCGAGCGGCATCAGGATCACCACCGAGGCGACGCGCGCCGCGAGCGCGGACGAGCTGCGAGAGCTGGCCAGGCGGCGGCGGGCCGAGGCGCTGCGGGCCGGCATCACCCATCTGGAGATCAAGTCCGGCTACGGGCTGAACGTCGCCGCCGAGCGGATGCTGTGCGAGATCGCCTCCGAGCTGACCGACGACGTCACCTTCCTGGGCGCGCACGCAGTGCCGGAGGAATACGACGGCCGCACCGACGACTACGTCGAGTTGGTCTGCGGCGAGATGCTGGAGGCATGTGCGCCGCTGGCGCGTTGGATCGACGTGTTCTGCGAGCGCGGGGCCTTCGACGCGGACCAGTCACGCGCGGTCCTCGAAGCGGGGCGGTCCGCGGGGCTCGGCCTGCGCGTTCACGGCAACCAGCTCGGCCCTGGGCCCGGGATCGCGCTGGCGGTCGAGATGGGAGCCGCCTCCGTCGATCACTGCACCTACTTCGACGACGCCGACGTCGAAGCGCTCGCCGCGAGCGACACGGTCGCCACGTTCCTCCCCGCGACGGACTTCTCGACCCGGCAGCCGTATCCCGACGCGCGCAGGATGATCGACGCCGGCGCACAGGTTGCGATCGCCACCAACACGAATCCCGGATCAAGCAACACGACCTCGATGAGCTTCTGCATCGCGCTCGCCGTCCGCGATCTGGGGATGACCGTCGACGAGGCGTTGCGCGCCGCCACCCTCGGGGGAGCCCTCGCACTGAACCGCGATGACGTCGGCCGTCTGACGCCCGGCGCGCGGGCCGATGCCGTCCTCCTCGACGCACCGTCATACATCGACCTGGTCTACCGCCCCGGGGTGCCACTCGTCGCCGCCCGTTTCGTAGCCGGGCAGCAAACCTAGGGCCTGCAAGTCCGCTGCCGGGACTGGTCAACCGGCACCGGGGTTGCTTCCATTCCTGGTGAGGTAGTTCGGTGTCGTCCAGCAGCAGCAAGCGGTTGCCCTACATGCCCGGCCTGGATGGCCTGCGTGCCATCGCCGTGCTGGCCGTGTTCGTCTACCACTTCAAAAACGGGGGCGGGTGGCTTCCCGGCGGGTTCCTCGGGGTGGACGTCTTCTTCGTCATCAGCGGCTACCTGATCACCTCGCTGCTGCTCAGCGAGTTCCGCAAGGAGGGGCGGGTCGACCTGGTCGCGTTCTGGCTGCGGCGCGCGCGGCGACTGCTGCCGGCGGTCGGGGTGCTGATCGGCGTGGTGATGATCGCCGGCGCGTTCTTCGACCTCGGGCAGATCTCCACGCTCCGCGGCCAGGCCCTGGCCTCGATGGCCTACGTGACCAACTGGGATCTGATCCTGAGCCACCAGTCCTACTTCGAGCAGTTCGCCCGGCCCTCCCTGTTCCGCCACCTCTGGTCGCTCGCGGTCGAGGAGCAGTTCTACCTGCTCTGGCCCATCGCCTTCGCGTTCTTCATGACGCGGTTCGGTCACCGGCGCGTCGTGATCGGCGTGATTGCGGGCGCGATCGCCTCGAGCCTGCTGATGGCGATCCTCTTCGACCCGGTGAACCCGAACCGCGTCTTCTACGGGACGGACACCCGGGCGACCCCGCTCCTGATCGGCGTCGCGCTCGCCTTCTTCTGGCATCCCGAGAAGCTCAGGGCTCAGACCGGGTCCCTGGCGCCCGTCGCCCTCGACGCGCTGGGAGTGGTCGGGCTGTCGATGGTGCTGATCACCTTCCTGACCGTCCACGACTATGACGTCTCGCTCTACCACGGCGGCTTTCTGCTGCTCTCGATCTGGACGGCCATGCTGATCGCAGCGCTCGCCCATCCGGCCGCCTCGATCGGGCGCACCCTCGGCAACCCCGCGATGCGCTGGCTCGGGGTGCGCAGCTACAGCTTCTACCTCTGGCACTGGCCGGTTCTCCAGCTGACCAGGCCCGGGATCGACGTTCCGTTGCATGGCCCGGTCCTGTTCGCGCTCCAGCTCGGCGCGACCCTGGCGCTCGCCGACCTCTCCTACCGCTACGTCGAGCAGCCCTTCCGCCGCTCGACCAGCTGGCAGCGCCCGGACTGGACCCGCATCGGCCGGCTCGGTATCGCGGTCGGGGTCACCGCGGTGGTGATCGTGGTCGGCTGGAGCGGCATCGTCCCCAAGGGCCGCCCGGGCCAGTTGCACGTTGCCTCGGCCGAGATCACGCCAAGGAAGACGAAGTACGTCCCGCCGCCGGTCTCGGTGACCCGAGCGGTCTCCGAGGCGTCGGGCGGACGCGTCCCGGTCAAGGCAGGCGCCGCCGCCAAGGGACGCCGGGCCAAGGCGCTGCCCGTGCTGGCTCTGGGCGATTCGGTGATGGTCGACGCCAGCGAGGGGCTCGCGCGGCTGCTCGGGCCCCGGCTCACCCTGAACGCCCACGTCGGCCGGCAGGCGAACGAGATCGTCGACCTGCTCCACCACTACGCGGCCCACGGCGGGCTCCCGGACTACGTCGTGCTGCAGCTCGGCGACAACGGACCGATCTACGGCGACGACCTCGAGCGCGTCCACGAAGCGCTGAAGGGCGTCCCGCACGTCCTCCTGGTGAACGTCGAGGTGCCGCGGAGCTGGCAGGGCGAGGTCAACTCCGCCCTCTCGGCGGCCGCGGAGGACTGGGGGCAGGCGCAGCTGGTCGACTGGCACTCGATCGCCGACTCGCACGGCGGCATCACCACCGACGGGATCCACCTGACCGAGAAGGGGATCGACCTCTACTCGCGGCTGGTCGCCTCGTCGGTGCGGACCGCCGCCAGCAGGAACCGGTAGGAGCCCACCAACGCGGCCCGCTCCTCCGCGATCAGCGGGCTGGAGGGATCGCACCCGTCGTCGATCCAGCGGTCGGAGTGCAGCATCGCCAGGGCACGCTCCCGCGCCGCCGAGCGGACGGAGTCCGGCGGCACCGAGTACACGTAGGCGTAGAGTTGGACGAGTGCCTCCACCAGCTCGCCGTCGTCGCCGTCGGCGCGGCCGTGCTGGAGCTCGCGATGGGCACGCCACCACTCGACCTCTCGCCGCGCGGCCTCGGCCGGCTCGAACGATGCTCCCTCCCTCGCGGCGATCATCCGGTAGAAGCGCTCCATGTAGCGGCGCGCCCCGTCGGGATCGTTGTCCGGGTAGGGCGCCCAGAGCTGATTGGCCCTCAGAACCCACCAGCCCCCGCGCAGCGTCTCAGGCCACGAGAGGCCGAAGCTCTCGCGGGTGAGCGCGAGAGCCGCGCGCAGGACTCCCACCCAGTTGCGCCGGTAGTAGGTGACCCAGGCGTCGCACTCGAGCTCGCCGACGCGGACCGGATCGAAGGAGCGCATCCCCATCAGTCCGGATGACCCTAGGCGATGCACGGCAGTTTCACATCGGCAGAAATCGCCCAAGTGCGGGGGCCCGGGCTCTCGCCCGGGCCCCGCTGCCAACCCGTCAGCCCGCCAGGGTGCGGGTGCCTAGTGGTGGTGCAAGGGCTGCTCGGAATCCAGCGGCGAATCTAGGAAGGGACGGGAGCCGCTCGGTTAAGGAGGTGGTGCCCCCACGTGTCAATCCTGTGAATGTCGGGAGCGGTCAGGCGGACTCGGCGCGGCTCATGAATGACTCGAGCCGCTCGTTGTAGAGCGCGCCGGTGGACGGGACGGTGTGACCCCGTCCCCGGATCACCTCGCGCCGGGCGGAGAGCGACTCTGCCAGCGAATCGCAGACGGCCTCGAAGGCGGGCGAGTGCCCACCGGAGAGGACGAGGATCGGGAACCCCGCTGCCGCGAGCGCCTCGGTGGGAATCTCCGCCTCCCAGGACGGCCGCTCCCGCTTGAGCAGCTCGATGCCGTGCAGGAGATCCTCGGGCAGATCGGCCGGCGTGCCGTAGGCCGAGCCCGCTCCAGCACGGAAGAGCCGCAGGAAGTCCTCGGACGGGATCTCCGCCGCGTGGCCGAAGAGCCGCTCCCCGTTGGCGATCATTTCGTCGACCACCGGCGTGCCCGCCGCCACCCGCAGGCAGCCGGGCTCAGAGACCGTGAGCGAGCGGACCGTGCCGGGCTACAGCCCGGCGACAAGCAGGGCGATGACCGCGCCATAAGAGTGGCCGACCAGGTGCGCTCCCTCCCCGAGCAACTCGGCGAACAGCGGCGCCTCCACCTCGAAGTCGTTGCGATCGAGCGGCGGGCTCTCGCCGAACCCCGGCCGGCTGGGGATGATCAGGTCCCATCGCTCCGCCAGCTCGCGCTGCTTTCGCCAGGTGAGCTCCGGCCCGACGATGTCGCCGTGGATGAAGAGGGCGGGCGGACCTGCGCCCAGCCGCTCAACCGCGAGCATGCCGCCGCAGCGCCAGCAGGTGGTTCCGGAAGCCGATCCCGAACCCGGTCGGCTTGCCCCGGTAGTTCTGGATCAGGCTCGGGCCGGCGTGACAGGTCCAGCCGCCCTTGGTGTCCCAGGCCCAGCCGAAGTAGGAGATGCCGATGCGATCGGCCCAGCCCATCCACTTGTCGATGTAGTCGTGGCGGCAATCGGTCTGGCCGAGCTCGCCGACCACCACCGGGACGCGCCCAGCGGTGGAGGCGATCGCGCCCTGGCACCCACGGAGGCAGGGCGCCAGCTGGTGGCCGTAGTTGTGCTCGGAGGCGACCAGCTGGCCCAGGGGGTCGACCGGCTCGTGCGCGAGCCACCCCGAGAGGTCCCGGGAGTAGTCGACCCCGCCCAGCATCAGGGGCTGCGCCGCCCCGGTCGACCGAACGGCGTCGACAAGCTGCTGCATTCCGGCGGCCAGGTACGCGCCGTGGCGCTCCGAGAAGCGCCCGCCCGCCGGGATGTCGCAGCCCGCCAGCCAGCAGTCCCAGCCGATGTCGTGCGGCTCGTTGTAGAGATCGAAGACGAGCGAGTGATTCGATGCGAAGTGGGACCCCACCGAGCTCCAGAACGCGGGCGAGGAATCGGCGTCGGGCATCGGGATGATGCCGACCGCGCGCTGGCCGTCGGGCGCGGCGACGTGCTCGTCGATCACGACGTAGAGGCCCGCCGCGTTCAGGCGCCCCACGAAGCCGTCGATCGCCGCCCGGTAGGCCGCGCCGCTCAGCGAGGGCCTCACCCCGTCGAGCCCCAGCCAGCAATCGGGGTTGAGCGGCAGGCGGACCGCGTTGATCCCCCACCTCCTCATCGCCCGGATGCTGCGCGCACCGGTGGGCCCGTCGAAGAAGCCGTAGCCCTCGGCGCAGGCGTACTCGGAGCCGCTGCGGCTGACGCCGAGCAGGCGCATGGGCTGGCCCGACTGGTTCACGAGCTGATTCCCGGACACCCTCACGCCGAGTCCGAAGGCAGGCGGCGTCGCCGAAACGGCGATCACGCACACTGCAAGCGCGACGATCCGTAGAACCCGCGTCATCTCCGAACAAACCCTACGATCACCGCGATGTTGCTCGTCATCCAGGTTCCCTGCCTGAACGAGGAGGAGTCCCTGCCGCAACTCCTCTCGGGCTTGCCACGCACCGTGCCCGGCTTCGACCGGGTGGAGTGGCTCGTCATCGACGATGGCTCGACCGACGGGACCGCCGAGGTCGCCAAGCGCCACGGCGTCGACCACCTCGTCCGGCTGGCCAGCCACCGGGGACTCGCCACCGCCTTTCAGGCGGGCCTCGACGCGGCGCTCAAGCTGGGCGCCGATGTGATCGTCAACACCGACGCCGACGGCCAGTACAGCTCCTCCGACATCCCTCGGCTGGCGGAGCCGATCGTCGCGCGGCGCGCCGACATGGTCGTCGGCGACCGCCAGGTGCAGAACGTCGAGCACTTCTCTCCCACCAAGAAGCTGCTGCAGAAGCTCGGCAGCTGGGTGGTGCGCCGGGCCTCGGGCACCAGGGTGCTCGACACGACCTCCGGCTTCCGGGCGTACAACCGCGAGGCCGCCCTCCAGCTGATCGTCGTCTCCCGCTACACGTACACGCTCGAAAGCCTGATCCAGGCGGGCAAGATGTCGGTGGCGATCGAGGACGTGCCGATCTCGCCCAACGAGACCGAGCGGGAGTCCCGGCTGGTCGGCTCCACGTCCTCGTACGTGAGGCGGAACGCCTTCGCGATCTTCCGCGCCTACACGCTGTATGAGCCGTTGCGCGTCTTCATGGGCCTCACGATCGTCTTCGGTCTGCTGGCGCTCGCGGCCTGGTCGCCGTTCCTGCTCGACTGGATCCTGAACGGTGATCGCAGCGGCCACATCCAATCCCTGATCCTCGGCGCCGTGCTGATGCTGGCCGCAGTGCAGATGTTCGCCCTCGGGATCATCGGCGACGCGCTCGCCGGCCAGCGGTCGATCCAACAGCGGGTCTACGAGCGAGTCCGCCGGCTCGAGCTCGAAGCCGGGGTCAAGCCCTCCAACTACGAGCCCGGAGACCGCCCGCAGGCACGCCCGCTCACGGTGGAGACGATCGAGACCAGCGTCGCCCGATGATGGCGCGAGGGTGCTCTGAGGCGCAGCCGAGGAGCAACCCGTTTGAAGGTGGTGCCGAGGCCGGCGGGAACGTCTACGACAAGTACGGGACCTCGAACCCCGTCGCTCGCCGGCTGATGGCGGGCTTCATGTCGCAGCTCGACGAGCTGGTCGAGCGGTCGGGGGCGAGCGAGGCACATGAGGTCGGCTGCGGCGAGGGAGAGCTGGCCATCCGCCTGGCCGGACGGGGCATCGCGATGCGCGGGACCGACGCCTTCCCCCAGGTGCTCGTCGAGGCCCGGCGCCGCGCGAAGGCGGCGGGGGCCGAGATCGAGTTCGAGGCCACTCCGGTCGAGCAGCTCGACCCCGATCGTCACGTCGCTGAGCTGATCATCTGCTGTGAGGTGCTCGAGCACCTGGAGGATCCCGAGCGCGCGCTGGACGTGCTGGCCGGCCTGGCGAGGCCGTGGCTGCTCGCGAGCGTCCCGCGCGAGCCGCTCTGGCGGACGCTCAACCTGGCTCGTTTCTCCTACGTGGGCGACCTCGGCAACACGCCCGGCCACCTGAACCACTGGTCGAGGCGGGACTTTGTGCGGTTTCTCACCCGCCGCTTCGAGGTAGTCGACCTCAGAAGCCCCACGCCGTGGACCATGGTGCTGTGCCGCGTACAATCGCCGCCCTCATGAGGCGCCTGCGACGCTCCCTAGGACCGCTCTTCGCCCGCCCCGGGGTCGCCGCCGTGGTGACCCTTGGCGTCGCCTGGGGGCTCGTCATGCACCAGATGGGATGGGCGCAGATGGCCCACTACGACCAGGTGCAGGCCTTCGCCAAGGGCCAGACGCAGATCGACCAGTGGCACTGGGACACCAACGACAAGGCCTGGGTCGACGGCCACTTCTACTCCGTGAAGAGCCCGGGGATGGCGGCGCTCAGCACGCCGGCCTTCAAGGCGATCGAGGCCCTGGGCGGCGACAAGCTTGCCCGGGCCGCCGTGAACAACGCCGAACAGACGGCGCACCCGAAATGGACCCCCGACGCCGTCGTGCCGCTGGAGAACTACGGCTACAACGTCGAGCGCGGGGTGCGGGTGCAGCGGATCGTCGAGGAGTCGACCCCGATCGTCTGGGCCCTGACGCTGCTGGCGGCGGTGATCCCGGCCATCCTGCTCCTGCTCGCCGTGCGCTGGGCTGCCGACCGCTTCGTCCCGGGCTATGGCACCGCCGCCGCGATCACGCTCGGTCTGGCGACCGTGGTCATGACGTTCGCCGCGGAGTTCTTCTCACACGTGATCTCGGCGGGCTTCGGCTTCGCGGCGTTCTGCCTGCTGATGAAGGAACGGGACCGAGAACCGAGCCTCGGGCTTGTGGCGCGAGCCGGCCTGCTCGCCGGTCTCGCCGTCACCTTCGAGTTCCAGACCGGGTTGGTCGGCGTGGTCCTCTTCGGCTACGCGCTCTCGCGTAAAACGGGTCGCGCTGACGCGCGCCCTCGCATCAAAGATTGGCTTCGCCGGGCAGCCGTCTACGGCGCGGGCGCGGTGGCGGGAGCGCTCCCGATGCTCGGCTTCAACTACTGGGCCTTCGGCGATCCGCTCAAGCTCGCCTATGGGGACGCCGTGGCGTTCCCGGGGGTGAGCGGCCACGCATTGCTCGGCCTCAACAGCCACGGCTTCTTCGGGATCACGACGCCTCGCGTCGACAGCGCCGTCAGCCTGCTACTCGCCGGACGCGGACTGCTCGTCCTCACCCCGATCATCGTCATGGCGATCGTGGGCACCTTCATGATGCGAAAGAACCACCGCGCCGAGGCGAACACGATCCTCGCGGTGACCGCCGTCTACTTCATCTACAACAGCGGCTACTGGCTGCCGTTCGGCGGCGGCACGCCGGGTCCCCGGTTCCTGATCCCGGCTCTCCCCTTCCTGGCCATCGGCCTCGCCTACGCATACAAGCGCCTCCCCGCGCTGACGCTCGGGTTCGCAATCCCGTCCGCGCTGATGATGCTGGTCGGCACGCTCACGTATCCGCTGCTCGGCAAGCAGGGCGTCGGCACCTGGGCCGACTGGCTGGTGCAGGGAAGGCTCGAGCACACCGTCCTCACCGCCTTCGGCGTGACCAACGCCTGGCTGGCGGTCGCTCCCTTCGTGGCCGCCGTGCTCACCTCTGTCGTCCTCGCCTTCCGGGCGACGCCGTCGAGCTCCCTCTCGGACTACCGCTACGCGGTGCCCGCCCTGCTCAGCTGGGCCTGCGTGTCCGCGGTCGGACCCGGGATCGCCGGCGACGACATCGGCGTGCTCGACCCGGGCAACAGCTCGGCGCTCTGGCTGGTCGTCTCGGGGCTGGTGCTGTCGCTCGCGACCCTGAGCGTCATCCGGTTCCGCGAGCGCCGGACTCAGTCCCCGGAGGTCCCGGGGGCACGTGAGCCCTCGCTCGGCACCGGGATGGCGCTCGAAGAGCCCACCTCGTAGAAGACCAGCCCCGGGCGGTCCGGCAGCCGGTAGCGCCTCAGCGGCAGGCCGGCGATCGGCCTGCGCGCCGCTCCCGCCTGTGGCGTCCCCTCGGTGAGCCCCAGATGGATGATCACCGTGCGCACGCCGTATTCCTGCAGCTCCCTGACTGTCGCGGCGTCGGGGAAGGTCGCCATGCCCTTGATCAGGTCGAGCACGATCGCCGGATTGGTACTGGCCCTCCCGTTGACGATCTCGGGAAAGCCCTGCGTCGACTCCAGCTGGAAGGCGCGGTTCTCCTTGGCGGTGAGCGCCGGGAGGTGCAGCTGAGGCTGCGGGATGTCGGCGGTCGTCTGCCCCGCGGGCGGCACCTGCGGCTCGGCCTGGTTGTCGAAGGGGTCGAACGGCGGACTGCGGCCCTCGGTGACGATCGCGAGCGCGAGCACACCCGTGACCGCGACCGCCGAGGGGGCGGGCCAGCGATGCCGTCGGGCCGCCCGGATCGCGGCCTCCGCCCCGGCCGCGGCGAGCAGGGCGAGCGCGAGCGATGTGAAGGTCGTCATGCGGCCCGGGGTGCGGATTCCGTTCCAGCCGGGAAGAGCCTCGTAGAGGACGCGGTAGGGCCAGAGCAAACCTCCCTGCTCCCGAAAGCCGAGCGACAGCACCATGAACGCGACCGCGGCGATCCCGAGCCCGATGCGCCACCGCTTGCTCAGGCTGCTGGACCAGAGCCCCACGATCGCAAGAACGAGGATCGCCACCCCCGGGAAGAGCGTCTTCTCCTGCCAGGTCGTGAGGGAGTCGCGGATGCCCGCGGTGGCGGCGCCCCAGACGAAGTTCTCCTCAGGTGCCGTGAGGAACACCTTGAGCGGCCCCGAGAAGGCTGCGACCTCGTGCGGGCTGCGCCTCGACGCCGGGAAGTGGTCCCCGATGTAGAGATACGCGTGCGCGATCCAGTACGAGAACAGTGTGAAGACGATCGCGCCGGCCACTCCCGCAACGATCATCCGGCGCGGAACTGGAGGCCTTCCGCGGACGAGCCAGGCGATCACACCGATCAGCACCGCCCCGGCGATCGCGTACGCGAACGGCAGGCCGAGCGCCCAGCCGATCGACAGCTGCCAGGCCGCCACGATCCAGGCCCAGAAGATCCACCAGTGGCGGCGCCGGCGGATGCCGCGCACGGCGAAAGCCGCGGCCAGCGGGATCCCGCCGCTCGAGATCACCTGCAGGTGGCCGTCCTGCTCGAGCCGGTAGGGCGCGTACGCGAAGGCCGCGCCGGCGATCACGGCTCCCACCGGGCCAATGCCGAGCTCGCGCGCGAGCAGGTAAGCGCCGAAGAACGCGAGCGCATAGGCGAAGATGAAGAGCAGGTCGTAGCGGACCATCGCCGCGTGCGGGCCCGACCCGATCAGTCCGGCCGGCGCGTAGCCGATCAGGGCGTCCCCGAAGGCGAGCGAGTACTTGGTCGGCCAGAAGCGGTTGGCGTCGAAGAAGTGGAGAGGCTGGTGAAGCAGGGCGTGACCGCCCCAGGCCGGCTGCCATGCCTCGGCGAGCGGGTCGCCGATGTCGCGCGGGACCGTCGACCCCAGATGCCAGATCAGGGGCCAGGTCATCACGATGGCGAGCAGGCACGCTCCCAGCGCGGCGAGCCCCACCTCTCGCCAGTTCATCTCTTTCGACGACATGTGAGCGGGGCATCCTCGCAATTCGCGATGCCCTCGTGCGCTCCCGTCCATATGCTGCCGGGAAGGTCATCGCCCTGATCGCAATCGGCGTGATCGACTTCGGGGTCCCCGGTCAGCTGAGGTCGCGGCCACGAATGAGGCGATCGGCGAGCCGGTGGAGACCAAGGGGCCCGGATTCCGGGGCATGGGCGAATCCCTCAACACCGGCAGCGGCTGGAGCCGTGCCCTGGTAGGCACGATCCAGATCAGCGAGCCGGCAGCCACACGGTGAAGGCCGAGCCCGCCATCGAGGGCGGCGTCGAGCCGAAGATTCTCATCGGAAAGTAGATGCGAGGGTGCGCGTAAGCGCAACCCGTTTCATGGCGAAGCCGGGTCGCGATCCGGCCGGTCGGGATACAGCACGTCGATCGTGACGAGCGGCCGGTAGGGCGCGCCGCCCGACGCCTCCTGGATCGCCTGCCCGCCGCCGGCCAGCCGGTCCACCACTGAGACGACGCCGGCGATCTCGTGCCCCTCCTCGACGATCCTCTCGATCGCCCGCACCGTCGAGCCGCCGGTCGTCACCACGTCCTCGACCACCAGGCAGCGGGTTCCCGGCTCCAGCAACGGCCCCTCGATCCAGCGCTGCAGCCCGTGCTCCTTCTTCTCCTTGCGGACGAAGAAGGCGATCAGCTCGTCGCCCCCCTTGGACCCGATCGCCGCACTGGCGAGGGGGTCGGCGCCCATGGTCATCCCGCCGACAGCGGGCGCGCTCCGCTCCGTCGCCTCGGCCGCGATCAGCTCCCCCACCGCGCGAAACGCCGGAGGCCGCAGCAATGCCCGCTTCGCGTCAACGTAGTACTGGGCCTTCTGGCCGCTGGAGAGCGTGACCTCGCCGATCACGAGCGCGTGCTCGCGCAGCTCGGCGAGCAGGGTCTCGCGGGCCTCGTCCAGGTCCGTCGGCATCGGGGCATCCTAGGATGCGGCGATGCGGACCGGCTACAGGCTCGCGGTCGGCGTCGGGGTGATCACCGTGGTCGTCGCGATCGTCCTCTTCGTGGCCGAGCTGATGGGCGGTGACCGCGACGCCGATGCGTACGGGCAGGTGGCGGTGCCGGGCCGGGACTCCGTCAACCTGCCGGCCGGCGAGGTGGTCATCTTCTACGGCGAGCGCAGGGCAAGCAGCGGTGGGACGCTCGCCGTGCCGTCGAACCTGCAGCTGCGGGTGCGAACGACCAGCGGCCAGCTGCTGCTCGGGTCAACCCCCTACGTCTTCGATCAGTTCGATGATGGCGACTACGTGCGGAAGCCGATCGCGAAGCTGCGGGTCCCCGAAGCCGGCGACTACGAGGCGGTCTCCCCGACCAGCGCCCCGGGTGCCGTCGGGCCGGTGATCAGCTTCGGACATGAGGGAGGCAGGGACTACGGCTACGTCCTCTTCGTGTTCGCCGGCGGCGGGTTGCTGGCGGCGATCCTCGGGATCGGGACCGCGATCGTGGCCCGCACCGAGCGCTAGCCCAGGGCCTCGCGGAAGCCCTCCCGCCAGCTCGGAAACCTCGGCTGCCAGCTGAGCTCCCGCTTGGCCTTCTCGTTCGAGGCGCCCTCGAGGCGAGTTGCCATCCCGGCCGCCTGTTTGCCCGCGACCAGGCTCGCGAGCCAGACCGGGACCCGGCGGGGCGGCTTCGCGCCAAGCGCCTCCGCGTAGGCCGGCAGCCACTCGGACATCCGAGCCGGATCGTCGTCGCAGACGTTGTAGATCCCGGAGCCGTGCTCGAGTGCAGCGATCGTGGCCGAGACCGCGTCGTCCATGTGGATGAACGAGAAGATCCCGGTCCCCTTGCCGACGATCGGGAGGCGGCGTCGGCGCACGTCCTCCGCCCAGGCCCCATCGGCCGCGTAGGCCGAGTTGGGCCCGTAGAAGAAGCCGTAGCGCAGCACCACTCCGTCGAGTCCCGGCGTCTCGACGGTGGACCGCTCGAGTGCCTTGAGCGCGATCGCCCCTCGTGCCTGCGGCAGCTCGGGCGGCAGATCGATCAGCGGATCGGCCTCAGCGTGCACCGGCTTCCCGGTCGAGGCGTAGAAGAAGCAGACGCTCTGCACGATCAGGCGCTTCGCCCCGGCCTCGGCCGCGATTCCGGCGAGCGCCGGGCCCACCTTCCCCCGCAGCTCGGTCGTCGGGCCGAACGTCTCCTCGGCCCGCTTGTAGTCGAGCTTCTGCGGAAGGCTCGTGAGCTGGTTGATCACCACCTCGGGCCGCGCCTCGACGACGGCGCGCCGCAGGGCGTCAGTGGCGAGCGCATCGACCACAACCGGCTCCGCGCCCAGCTCACGGATCATCGCCGCGCGCTCCTCGGAGCGCGTCGTCCCGACCACCTCGTGGCCCGCCTGACGAAGCCGCGCGACCAGCGGCCGGCCGATGTTGCCGGTCGCGCCTGCAACCAGGACCCTCACACCCCCAGCATATGCAGCGGTCCTGAGCGGCCCGAAGCGCTACCGGCGTGACGAGCTGCTCGCCGGCCTCGATGAACTCTCTGGCTCATAGCGCACCGATTCCCAAACCCCGGCGAAAGCGTCCCTCAAGCCGGGAAGATCCTCCCGCCCGTACACCCCTCGGTCGGGGCTTCTCGAACGCGAAAAGTCGAAGGCGAAATCCGTAGCCATGTCCCTCATCGCGGCGGAAAGATCCGCACGATTCAGCGCGTCAAAGACGCGGCGCGCTATCTCAACCTTCTCCTGGGACCTAGAGATAGATGTGGATGGCGTCGCCGAGGTTGATCCAGTTGTAGATGTAATGCGAGAACGGGATCGGATTCCTGACGCAGCCATGGCTCGCGGCCTCGTGCATCGGCACGGGGTTGTAGCCGTGAGTCGCATAGCCCCGGATGAAGTAGACGGAGTAGTACATCCCCTCCGAGTTGTAGCCCGGGTCCTTGCGGTAGAAGTGGTAGGTGCCCCGCACAGTCGGGGTGGAGGGCTTGCCGGTGGAGACGTGGAAGGTCGCGACCACGTTGTCGCCATTCACGAGCGCCATCACCTGGCGGGAGATGTCCACCTCGACGTGGTGACCGGAGTGGTAGCGCGGCTGGAAACCGCCCTTGTCCTGCAGCAGCTTCTCGAAGATGACCGGCTTGTACTGGTAGTTCCGGGCCATGTTGTTGACCTTCCGGAACGCCAGCGTCGCGAGCTGCGAGCCGTGGTTGTACTTGCCGCTGACGTGGCCGCCGCTGTAGTAGCCCTCCTCGACCAGGGACTGGTTGTAGAGGTGGGAGATCGCGCCCTTGCTGAGGTGCTTGGGGGCGTGGACGGTGAACCGCTGCGGCTGCGCGCTCTGCCCGCCGCTGGTGGCGGTCACCTCGTAGTTGCAGCAGGCGTCGATTACGAAGGGGAAGGAGAAGTTGCCGGCCCCGTCGACGCTGAGCTGCTTCTTCTCGACCGTGTTGCCGCTGGCGTCCACCTCGACGGTGACGTTCTCGCCGCCGGTCGCGCCCGGCAGGTTGCCCACCGCGGTGACCTTGTCGAGCAGGTTCGGGCTCTTCGGCCCATTCAGGTCGAGGGTCGGGGGCCCGGTCGCCGCGCTCGCCAAGGCGACGGGCAGCGCGAGCGCCGCCGCGACGACGGCAAGCGCACTGAGGAACTTCCCTCCCCGAATCACGACGCGGCATTGTGCAACATCCGGCGACCGAACGCGTTTGCGCGAGCAAGAAAATCCCGAAGATTCCGGCCTTAAGCGACGAGCTTGCGCCGCAGAGCCCGCACCGGGACGGTGAAGAGCAGCGCGCTGAGTACGGCGAGCCAGGCCGCATTGCCGACGATCGACCACAGTTCCGGGCCGGTGGCAAGGCCGCGGGTGATCTGGACGAGGTGGTAGAGCGGCATGAACCAGGCCACCACGCTGACCCAGTCCGGCAGTTGGTTGAACGGGAAGAAGAGCCCGGAGAACAGGAACATCGGCGTGATCCCGAGGGTGAAGAAGTAGGAGTACAGGTCGATCTTGGGAATCAGCGTGGTGAACGTGTAGCCGATCACCGAGAAGCAGATCCCGCCGAGGAAGACGAAAGGCGGGATCGCGAGGGCCCACCAAGAGGAGACCAGCCCGAAAGCGGAGATGACCGCAAGCACCACGCAGCCGTAGACGGTGGCCCTGCTGGCGCTCCAGGCCAGATCGCCGGCGACGACGTCCTGAACCTCGACCGGTGTCGACAGGACGTTGTCGTACAACCGGAGCTCGTTCATCCGGAAGTAGACGTTGTAGGTCGTCTCGAAGGCCGAGGACCACATCGCCGCTGAGGCGATCAGCCCCGGCGCGATGAACTCCTTGTAGGGAATGCCATTGATGTGGGCGACGTAGGCGCCGAGGCCGAATCCCATCGCGAGCAGGTACAGGAACGGGTCGAGGAAGGTCGGCAGCAGGGCGCCCCGCCAGAGCTTTGAGAAGACCCTGGCGTTCCGCAGCCAGACCGCGCCCGCGAGCCGCGGCACCGGCACCATCTCGCGAAGCGGGATCCGCGGGCCGATCCCAGCGAATCCAGGCTCTTCCAGCATGGCCATCACTCCCGCAGGCTCCTTCCGGTCAAACGAAGGAAGACATCCTCCAGAGTCGCCCGGCGGACCAGCGCCGACTCGGTCGGGAAGGCGTCGTGATCGAGCTCCTCCAGCACCTGCTCGGCATTCTGGGCGTAGAGCATCAGGGTCTGCTCGTTGCGGTCGTGGCCCTGGATCCGTCCGTCGAGCGAGCCCACCAGCCGCCCGGGGGCGCAGCCCTCGTCGAGCCGCAGCTCGAGGACCTCCCGCCCGACATGATCGGCGACGAGATCCGACGGCTTGCCGTCCGCGACGATGCGGCCCTCGTCCATGATCACCAGGCGGTCGCAGAGACGCTCCGCCTCCTCCATGTAGTGAGTGGTGAGCAGCAGGGTGACGCCGCGGCGCCGGAGCCTGTCGAGCGCATTCCAGACCGCCAGCCGGGCCTGCGGATCCAGCCCGGTGGTCGGCTCGTCGAGCACGACCAGCTCCGGATCCCCCATCAGGGCTCGCGAGATCAGCAGGCGGCGCTTCATCCCACCGGAGAGACTGTGGATCCGCTCCTCAGCCCGGTCGCCCAGCAGCGAGAAGGCGAGCAGCTCGTCGGCGCGCTCGCTGGCCTCCTGGGAGTCGATCCCGAAGTATCGAGCCTGCTGGAGAAGGTTCTCCCGGACGGTCAGGTCCCCGTCGAGATTGGTCTCCTGCGCAACGACGCCGATCCGGCTCTTGATCTGCCGGCGGTGTCGGTTCGCGTCCAGGCCGAGCACGCGCAGCTCGCCGCCGTCAACCGTGGCGAGGCCATAGATCGTCTTCATCGTCGTCGTCTTGCCGGCGCCATTCGGGCCGAGGAAGCCGAAGCAGATCCCAGGCTCGACCTCGAAGTCGATTCCGGCGACGGCGATGCGGTCGCCGTAGGACTTGGTCAGCCCATGTGCGCTGACCGCGGGCGCAGGCTCCTCGCTCAGCATTGACCGAGCACCACGCTGATCGCGATCGCGTTGTTCAGGAAGTGAGCGAGCATGCTCGGATAGATCGATCCGGTCTTGTTGTACAGCCAAGCCAGCCCCACCCCCAGGCCGGCTAGCGGGATCGCGGCCGTCGGTCCGGTGGGTGCGTGCACCAGGCCGAAGACCGCGCCGGAGAGGAGCGCCGAGGGCCAGAGCGACCACCGCTGCCGCAGGCCGGCAAAGAAGAAGCCCCGGAAGAAGATCTCCTCGGCCACCGGGGCCAGCACGACGATCGCCAGCACCGCGAAGATGGCTATCCCGATTCCCGGGTTGCAGACGCCGAGCTGCTTGCCGATGTCCTCCTGCTTCGGCTGGATGACGATCGCCGAGAACGCAATCGCGCCGGCGTAGTAGATCCCGAGCATGGCGAACATCCAGCCGAAGGCGGAGGGCCGGAAGCCCCTCAGGCCGAGTCGCCCCAGCGCCTGCCGAAGGTTGAACTTCCAGTCGGAGGCGACCGCAACGGCCACCGCGATCAGCAGGCCGTCGAAGAGCGTCTGCGTGGCGAGGATCGCGGCGTCGCTGGCGTTATCCGGGTCGCTGGCGAGCTTGGAGTCGAACGGCAGGACGAGCAGCGGCGGGACGATCACCACCAGGAGCAGCCCTCCGATCAGCCACCAGATCGACTCGCCGAACCCCCAGGTGATCTCGGGCAGGCTGGGCTCCTCCTCTTTCGGCGCCTCGGCCGGAGCCGGCGCCTGCGGGACCACGGGCTCGGCGCCGCCGTGGATCGGGGCAGGGACCGCCTCCCGCTTGCGCATGACCACGACGGTCCTGGCGGCCTTGTCCCCGAGGCGCTGCTTTTGCTTGGAGGAGACGATCATCAGCTCGCCGATCAGGAAGAAGTCGATCAGGCGCAGCAGGTTGCGGATGCTCGCCTGGCCATAGGTGAGCCGCTCGGCCCCAACATTTGACGGGTCGCCCTGGCGCGCGCCCTCGCATGAGCGAACCTCGAGGCCCGTCGCGTTCTTGCCAATCGTCTGCCCCCAGCGCCACTCGCAGAAGGCGAAGTAGTTGAACCAGAGCGAGAAGAAGGCGATCACCGAGACGACCCCCGCCGTATCGCTCGCGTCGAACGCCACGGCGACGACGTTCGCGTAGATCCAGAAGAAGAAGACGATCCAGACGGCGTTGTCGAGCAGCGAGGCCAAGGCCCGCCGCCAGAACCCCGCGTACACGAGCCCTGCCATCTCAGAGATGCTGATCGATCTCCTCCAGTGAGGCGATGTCACCGGTGCCGCCATCGCGATCGATCAGCAGTGGGCGGATCCCCGCCGCGCGCGCGCCGGCCACGTCCTCCTCCACGGTGTCCCCGACGTGGAGCGCCGCGGCCGCCTCGCACCCGGCGAGCTTCAGCGCCTGGGAGAAGATCTCCGGGTCCGGCTTGCGCGAGCCGGCCTCCGCCGAGGTGATCGTGCCGTCGAGCCACTCACCCAGACCGCATCGGCCCAGGACCCGTGGCAGCGAGCAGTCCCAGTTGGAGACCGCCACCAGGCGCAGCCCGCGGTCGCGGAGCGAGGACAAAGCCGGAACCGCGTCGGGATAGGCGGAGAAGCGGATCGCCGCGACCAGCTCGTCGGCCTCGACCTCGATGCCGAGCCTCTCGGAGACGAGCGCAGCGCAGCGCTCGCGCAGGTCGGCGAGAGAGGCCTCGTCCCGCCCCTCGTGAGCGTGCTCCTTGTAATACGCCATCTCCGCCCGCAGGGCCTCGACGAGCTGCTCGTCGCCGATCTCGGCGGGGACCAGATCCCGAAGCGAGATCCAGGGCGGCTCGAGCTCCACGAGGGTGCCGAGGGCATCGAGGAAGACGGCGCGGGTCATCCGGTGCAGCCTTGCGGGGTCATGGGTTGAATACTGCCCGACGGCATGGTTGCTGCTGCGGAACAGACCTTCTGGCAGGCGCACGGCGACGAGATCTCGGCCGCGATCACGATCGTGGTCGCGGTCCTCGTGGCGATCATCGTCGACCGCCTGCTGATCGGGCGCGCCGTCCACGCGGCCACCCGGCTCGAAACCGGCGAGCTCTCGCGCGAGACGCGCACGCGGCTGCGGCTGATCCGGCGTCTGCTCTTCCTGGCGATCATCCTGATCGGGATCGCGCTGGCGTTGAGCCAGTTCACCTCGATCAAGCGGTTCGCGACCGGCATCCTCGCTTCGACGGCGGTGCTCGGGATCATCATCGGCTTCGCAGGGCGCCAGGTGATCGCGAACCTGGTCTCCGGCATCCTGCTGGCGATCACGCAGCCGATCCGGATCGGCGACCTGGTCTCGATCGGCGACGAGGTTCACGGACGGGTCACTGACATCGCGCTCACCTACACGAGCGTCGACGCCGGCGACGGCAGCCTGATCGTGGTGCCGAACGAGAAGGTGGCCACCGACGTCGTCGTCAACCACTCGGCCGGGAACAGCGCCGCGCCGGTCACCGTCGACGTCTGGTTACGCCCGGACGCCGACATCGAGGCCGCCCGCACTGCACTCGAGCACCGAGAGGTCACCTCCGCACGCCTGATGGAGGTGACGCCGGAGGGCGCCAGGCTCCAGGTGAAGGCCGCAATCGACGCAGGAGCCGACCGCGAGGCTCACGAGACGGACCTGCGCGAGCGGGCGCAAGGAGTCCTGCGTGAGGCGGGGCTACTTAGATCCCCCTGAACCGCCGCTGAGTACCCTCTTTGGGCCGTTATGACGCAGCGAGCGCGCAGACGACGATCACGCCTTCGGGACTCAGGCAGGAAGAAGCTCCTGCTCGGTTTCGGCATCCCGCTTGCCGCGGCTGCGGCCGGCATTCTCGCCGGTGGCATCTGGCTGCTGAGCATCTACGACTCGGCGCCCTCGCTCGCCTCGCTCAGGCCCATCACCAAGGGTTCGGTCTCGAAGGTCTACGCGGCCAATGGGCAGCTGATCGGCGTAATCCACTCCGACACGATCCGCCAGCCGGTGGCGAGCGACAAGATCCCTCAGGACCTGAAGGACGCCACCGTGGCGATCGAGGACCGCCGCTTCTACGACCACGGCGGCATCGACCCATCGGCGATCGTCCGCGCCGGCTGGGAGGACCTGACCGCCGGAGGCAAGCCGGTGGAGGGCGGCTCGACGATCACCCAGCAGCTCGTCCGGAATCTCTACATCCAGGATCCCCAGGACACCCTGAAGCGGAAGATCATCGAGGCCCACCTCGCCAATGAGGAGGAGAATGCGCACTCCAAGGACTGGATCCTCGCCAAGTACCTCAACACCGCCCCGTACGGAACCAACTACGGCGCCACCGCGATCGGCGTCGAGGCGGCCGCCCAGACCTACTACTCGAAGCACGCCGAGGATCTGACCCTGCCCGAGGCGGCGATGATCGCCGGCCTGCCCCAGGCGCCCTCCCAATACAACCCGTTCCTCAATCCGCGGGCGGCCCTGGCGCGCCGGAACGAGGTGCTGTCGGCGATGAAGCAGCAGGGCAAGATCAGCGAGAGCGAGTACACCGAGGCCGTCAGCCAGGACCTCAATCTCAATCCGGGAAACAAGTACAACCGGATCCGCCAGCCCTACATCTTCGACCTGGTCAAGCAGGAGCTCGAGGACCGCTACGGAGTGAACACCATCCAGAACGGCGGTCTCAAGGTCTATACGACGATCCAGCCGAGCCTCCAAGAGGCTGCGCAGAGCGCCGTCGACTCCTGCTCCGTCTGCTACTCGGGTGGCGGCCCGGCTTCGGCGCTCGCCTCGGTCGACCCCTCGAACGGCCAGATCGTGGCCCTCGCCTCGACCCAGCGCTACTCGCTCAGCAGCCAGTTCAACTTCGCCGCGCACGCCCAGCGCCAGCCGGGCTCCTCCTTCAAGGTCTACGACCTGACGACGGCGATCAAGCAGGGCATCGATCCCGACACGACCTACTACGACGGCTCCTCGCCAGTGAACCTGACCATCCCGGGCGGCGGCAGTTGGGAGGTCAACAACGCGGAGCCGGGCGGCGGCACCATGCCGCTCAACGTGGCGACCTGGGACTCGGTGAACGTGATCTTCGCGAAGCTCGGCCTCGACGTCGGCCCGGAGAACATCGCCAGGACCGCCTACGAGATGGGGATCACCTCGCCGCTCGGCATCAAGGGTGCGCGCGGGACCCCGTGCAAGCTTGGTCCGAACTGCTTCATCCCGCCGGCCGATGCGATCGGCGGCCTCAGCGTCGGGGTCACCCCTCTTGAGCAGGCGGACGCCTACGCCACCCTCGCGAACGGCGGTGTCCACCACGACGCCACGGCGATCGACCGGGTCGTCTTCCCCGGCGGCAAGGTGGATGAGCCGGGCGCGGGAGATGGAAAGCGCGTGCTCACCCCCGGGCAGGCCTACGAGGTCACCAAGGTGCTCGAGGGCGTGATCACCTCGGGCACCGGCGCCGGCTACACGTCCATTGGCTGCTCCTCGGAGGCCGGCAAGACCGGCACCAGTGAAGGGCTCTCAGACGCCTGGTTCGTCGGTTACACGCCGCTGTACTCGACCGCCGTCTGGACCGGGCATCCGCTCTCGCGCGACTACACCGGCTTCGGCGGCCCCACCTCGGGACCGATCTGGCGCTCCTTCATGGAGTCCGCCCAGGGGAGCGACTGCCCCGAGTTCTCGGTTCCCTCGAGCCTGCCCGACCTGACCTCGTACCACGGTGAGCACACGTCGTCGGGCTCCAGCTCGTGTTACTCCGGCTCCAGCTCCTCATCCTCGTGCTCGTCCTCGTCCTCGTACTCGGGGACGACCAGCACCACCGATTCCGGCAACAGCAACAGCGGCCAGGGTGCCTACGCCCCGGGCGTCGGCCAGAAACCAGCGCCATCGCCGAAGCCGACACCGGCGCCGGCCGCGCCCCCGCCCCCCAGCGGCGGCGTCGTGACCCCCTAGCGGGGCACGCCAGGCTCCATGCCCGCCGGCGAGTTCGACCTGATCGCGGCCATCAACGACCGGCTCCCGGGCGATGGCGATCGCATCCGGGTCCCGAGCGGAGACGACGCCGCTGTTGTCGAGCCCGGCGCGGCTACTGCCGTCTCGGTGGACGCGATCGTGGACGGCGTTCACTTTCGGCTCGATGACTTCGGCGCGCGGGCCGTGGGGCGAAAGGCGCTGGCCGCTGGGCTCTCCGACCTGGCGGCCATGGGCGCGCAGCCGGGCGAGGCGTACGTGGTGGTCGCCGCGCCGGCGGAGCTCGAGGACGATGCCCTGCTCGGAATCGCCGACGGCCTGGCCGCGATCGCCTCTCGGCACGCCGTGACGGTGGCCGGCGGCGACCTGGTCTCCTCGCCCGTCCTGGTGGTCTCGGTCACCGCGGTCGGCTACGAGCCTCCGGGAGCACGGCTTATCACCCGCGCGGGTGCAAGCCCTGGAGATTTGCTTGTCGTGACGGGGAGGCTCGGCGGAGCGTCCGGTGCCCTCGCCCTGCTGGCGGGAAACCGCGGTTCCCTCCCACCCGAGCTCGGCGACGCGATGCTGGCGCGGCAGCTCGACCCCGCCCCGAGGCTGGACGAGGGACTGGCGCTCGGCGCAGAGGGTGCCACCGCAATGATCGACATCAGCGACGGGCTGGGCGCCGATGCCGGGCACGTCGCGGGCGCCAGCGGCTGCCGCCTGGAGATCGACCTCGGCAGGATCCCGCTCCAGGAGGGGCTTGAGGAGCTCGCGGGCGGCCGCGGGGCGGCCCTCGAGCTCGCTGCAACGGGCGGAGAGGACTACGAGCTGCTCGTCACGCTGCCCCCGAAGCGGCTCGCAGCCGCAAAGGAGGCGGTCGAGCGGAAGGGGACCGAGCTCACCGAGATCGGCTACGTCGTCGGGGGCGGCGGCGTAGCCCTGAAGCTGCCGGGCGGAGGCGAGATCCAGCCGCGCGGCTTCGACCAGAGACGCGGGTCCCTCTCCGGCTCCGGCTGAGCCGGCTCGGGCGGGACCTCGAGCTCCGGGGCATCGTCCTCGTCCGGGATCTCGTCCCGGGCGGGCTCCCCGTCGAGCGGCGGGGGCTGGCGTCGCACGGAGATCTCGCCGTCGACCGGCGGCTCGCCGGAGGGTCGCTGGGGCCTGGCGCCGAGGGCAACGATCGCAACTCCCGATCCGGCGAACAGGCAGCCGAGCAGCGCGAGCGAGACGCCGATCTGGCCGTCGGCGAGCATCAGCATCAGGTCTTGCCAGACCCCCAGGCCAGCATCGAAGCGGCTCGCGAGGTTCGCGACCAGCGCGACCAGAGGAAGCAGGCCGAGCAGGACGAGGCCCGCGATGGCCGGACGGCCGCCCGGTCGGGTCGCCGCGAAGAGCCAAGCCTGCAACCCGAGCGCCATCAGCACCGCCAGATAGGGATTCACCGCCCAGACGCCGAGCGCGGCCAGGCCGGCAAGCAGGACGGCCGCGGGCGCCGCGGTCTCGGCGGCCCTCGGGGGAGGTGGGCTCAGGGGTCGCATGAAGAACGCGATCGCGCAGTAGGCGAGGATCGCGACGATCACCGAAATCGTCCCGCCGAGCCCGAGGGCTTCGGCCCGGGGGTCGAAGGGGAAGTCCGGGCTCGGCATCAACCCGACGAGTGTCGCGGCCCCCACGATCAGCAGAGCGCCGACGAAGGGCACCGCTCGCAGCCCGGCCCAGAGGAAGCCCCGGCCCGCCTCCATCGGGCTGCGCGCCGAAGTGGCGATCCCGGCGCCGGCGGCAAGTGCCACCGGAAAGAGCAGGGCGAGCGCGAGCATCGCGATCGTCCAGCCCGGCAGCAGGTTCCCGGCCAGCCCGATGTAGGAGGTCGGGCCGTGCTGCACTGCGCCAGGGGAGGCATCGAGCGCGAGGATCAGGGCGAGGGATGCGCGGCCGAAGCGGGAGAAGGTGTCGGTGTTGAAGTCGCCCGTGGTGTCCTTCCCGGGATCGAGGGGAAGCTCGCCGGCGGAGGAAAGGCGGACCGCCGGAAGCCCGGCCTTGACCAGCGGTCCCTGGTCGCCGAGGCCCGCGGGGAGCGCCAGCCTGAACAGGTCGGCCAGCGGCCCCTCGTCGCCCGCCGGCGTCCCGGCCTCCTTGGAGACGATCGAGTTCGCGGTCTCATCGATCTGGCTGGCGGTGCTCTGCGGGCCGGTCGACCAGGGGATCACGAGTGGAGCCGTCGGGTGCTGCGCCGCAGGCTGGGTGAGGACGATGGCGGCGTCTAGAAGCCCGGCGTCGCTGTAGTCCCGGATGAAGCTCTTCGCCCCCTGTGCCCCGATGCTGGATCCGTCGGTGGAGACGAAGACGAGCGTCTTGTGGTGCGAGGACCCCGAGAAGCCCTCGGCGATGGTCAACAGGGCTGCCGTTGCCGCCGCGGAGGTGGCGGCTCCGCTGCCCTGAGCGACGTCACGCGGCGCGATCAGCGCGACCTGCCGGTCGGACTCCCCGGGCAGGGTTGCGATCAGGTTCTGGAGGTCGACATCGTGCCCGCGGAAGGTGCCGCCGAAACGCTGCTCCGCCACCGTCGCCCCGTCGATCGCCGAGAAGTGCTGCTTCACCTGCTGGGCCATCGCGTTGTTGGCGGCCGAGCCCGGCGTCGGATAGGCGGCGGAGGCGGCGAGCTGCTTCGCGAGCGGGGCGGCGGTCGCCGGATCGAAGGCGTCGGGCGGGACGCCACCGGAGAGCGGGGGCGGCACCGACTGCAGTGAGAACATCGCGATCACCGCGGCCAGCGGGACCGCGAGCAGCCCGAATCTGTAGAAACGTAAGTCGATCATTCACTGAGCCTCATACGCGCCTTCTAACCTTCAGGCATGGCGCGAGGACAGGCGCGGATCCTGCTCGTGGACGATGAGCAGGCCGTGCAGACGCTTCTCACATACCCACTTCGCAAGGAAGGTTATGAGGTGGTGGGGGCGATGGATGGGCAAGAGGCCCTGGATCTCTTCGGTGAGGAGAGGTTCGATCTCGTGGTCCTCGACATCATGCTCCCGAAGCTGGATGGGATCGAGGTCTGCCGCCGCCTGCGCACCCGCAGCCAGGTGCCGATCATCATGCTGACCGCAAAAGGGGACGAGGTCGACAAGATCGCCGGCCTCGAGATGGGCGCCGACGACTACATCACCAAGCCCTTCTCGGTGCGCGAGTTCCGCAGCCGCGTCAAGGCCGCACTGCGCCGCGGCGGGATGGGGGGCCAGCAGCTCTCAGCCAACGAACCCATCCACGCCGGAGACCTCGAGATCGATTTCGAGCGGCGCTCGGTCAGCCTGGCGTCGAAACCGGTTCAGCTGACCTACGTCGAGTTCGAGATCCTCGCCGCCCTCGCCGCCTCCCCCGGCCGCGTGTTCACGCGCGAGATGCTGCTCGAGCACATCTGGGGGGACTCCACCTACCGGGACCCCCGCACCGTCGACGTCCACATCCGGCACCTGCGCGAGAAGCTCGAGTCCGACGCCAAGGACCCCGAGTACCTGTTCACGGTGCGCGGCGTCGGCTACCGGTTTCGCGACGGCAACCGCGATTGAGACCCGCTTTCACAATGAACCGTAGGTCCTGGGCCGCGCCGGACGCGCCGTCATTGTGAAACCGGGTCTCAGGCTCAATACCCTCCGCAACCGGCTGGTCGCGCTGATCACGCTGATCACGGCGGCGGCGATCGGGTTCGTCTACCTGTACGTCGTCCCGCAGCTGGAATCGAGCCTGACCGCGGAGAAGCTCCGCCGCCTGGAGAGGCTGGGTGTGGAGCAGTCCCCTCGCCTCGCGCATGCGCTCGAATCGGGCGCCTCACAGCAGCAGGTCGAGGAGCTCGTCCGCTCCGCCGCCCAGTCGACCGAGAGCCGTGTGACGCTGCTCGCGGTGCGCGACCAATCGGGAGGCCCGGTTCCCGCCTTCGTCGTCGCCGACTCCCAGGCGGAGGCGACCGCGATTCAGGGCCGCTACCTGACCGCGGACGCGGCGATCGCCGACGGGCACGTGGCCTCGGGCGTGGAGCACGTCGCCGGTACCCGGGTGGGCACCTCGGCGGTTCCGATCGACTTCGACGGCCAGGCGCGCTGGGTGGCGGTGCTCTCCACGCCGCTCGCAGAGGTGAACGACGACGTTGCCCTGGTGCGCCGGCAGATCCTGATCTCCGGCCTGATCGCCCTGGTCGCGGCTTCGCTGGTCGGCTTCTGGGCATCGGGCGCGGTCTCGCGGCGGCTGCGCCGGATGCGAGAGGCGGCGGAGGCCGTCGCCGAGGGGCACTTCGACCAGCCGATTCCGATCGACTCCTCCGACGAGCTCGGCCAGCTCGCCCGCAGCTTCAACGACATGCAGCGGCAGCTCGCGCGCCTCGACAGCTCGCGAAAGGAGTTCATCGCCAACGCCTCGCACGAGCTGCGCACCCCGATCTTCTCGCTGGGCGGCTTCGTCGAGCTGCTGGAGACCGAGAAGCTGACCGCGGCGGAGCGACGGTCGTTCGTCGCCGAGATGCGCGCACAGGTCCAGCGGCTACAGAAGCTCACCATCGACCTGCTGGACCTCTCGCGCCTGGACGCGGACGTCGTCGAGATTCAGCGGGAGGAGGTTGACCTGAAGGAGGCGGCCCGTCAGGTCGCCGACGAGTTCCGCCCGGCGGCCGGGGTGCACCGCTCCTCCCTGCAGGTCCGAGGGCGGGGTGAGGCGGTCGCGCTCGCGGACCTAAATCGAGTCTCACAAATCATCCGTATCCTCATCGACAATGCCATCACCCATACGCCGCAGGGAACGAACGTGACGGTGACCGCTGTCCGCGGAACCAACTCCGCCGAGTTGATCGTGGGGGACGACGCCAAGAGGGGCATCGACCCGCGCGCCATCGACAAGGTCTTCGACCGCTTCTATACGGGCGACGCCGCGACCGGCTCCGGGCTGGGCCTCGCGATCGCCGACGAGCTGGCTCTCCGCATGGATGGCGAGCTCGTCGTCGTCTCCCGCCGCGGGCATACGGCCTTCACCCTGAGCCTGCCGGTCTCGAAGCAGCGCAGCCGCCAGCGCGAGCCGGCCGGAGCCGCCGCGTGAAGTGGATGACCTCCGTTCTGGCCGTCGCTTTCGCGTCGGCGCTGATCGCCGCCGGGTGCGGGGGCGGCGGGGACACCACGATCACCGAGGGGAGCTCCCCGACCGGCACCCAGCAGGTCGTGGTCCAGGCGAACGGCGGGAGCTTCAACCCCGCCCAGATCTACAAGGACGTCTCCCCCGGTGTGGTCACGATCATCTCGGTCTTCGACTCGAGCGGGAACGCGCTGCTCGGCGGAGGAGGCGGCTCGGCGGGGCAGGGATCCGGCTTCGTCGTCGACAAGGACGGGGACATCGTCACCAACGCCCACGTCGTGACCAGCGGCGGACGGCTCAACGGCGGGGGCACCCCCCAGGCCGCCAAGCAGGTCTTCGTCGAGTTCGGCGACCGCAACCGGGTCCCGGCCCACATCGTCGGCTTCGACGCCGACGCGGACGTGGCTCTGATCAAGGTCGACCCCAGCGGTCTCAATCTGGTCCCGGTCCCGCTCTCCGCCCGCTCGACGTTCGCGGTGGGCGAGCCGGTCGCAGCGATCGGCAGCCCCTTCGGAGAGACCCAGTCGCTCTCGATCGGAGTGATCTCGGCGACGAACCGGACGGTCGAGGGCCTGACCAACTTCGGCATCGACAACGCAATCCAGACCGACGCGTCGATCAACCCCGGCAACTCGGGCGGCCCACTGCTCGACTCGAAGGGCGAGGTGATCGGCATCAACGAGCAGATCGCCTCCAGCTCGGGTAGCAACTCGGGCGTCGGCTTCGCCATCCCGGTCACCTCGGTCCGCTACTCGCTCGGCCAGCTCCGCACGGGCGGCAAGGTCGAATACGCCTTCCTCGGGGTCACCAGTGAGTCGCTCTATCCGCAGCTTGCGGAGCATCTCGGGCTCGACGTCGAGAGCGGCGCCCTGATCACCGACGTGGTCAGCGACAGCCCGGCGGACAAGGCGGGCCTGAAGGGATCCACCGGGGAGACCACCTTTCAGCTTCAGCACGTCAAGACCGGCGGTGACGTGGTCATCGCGGTCGACGACAAGCCGGTTTTCCAGAACAACGATCTCTCGGAGCTGGTGGCCCTTCACAAGCCGGGCGACACGGTGAAGCTCGACATCCTCCGCGGCGGTCAGCACGCCACCGTCGACGTCACGCTCGGCAGCCGGCCCTCGGACGTCCAGCAGTAGCCAGGCCGCTCTCCTTTGGAGCGGAGGCCGTAGGCCGTAGCGACTTATGCTGGGCGGCCGCTGCTACTGCCGCTATATGGCGAAGCCGTCCATCACAACCCTCGTCACGGACCTCGCCTCGACCCTGCGCGAGGAGGTGCTTCCTCGGCTGGGCGCCCACGCCGGGCGGGCCCATTCGGGATCGGCCGAGGGCGGGGACGTCACCTTCGAGATCGACGAGCACGCGGAGACGCGGATGGAGGCGTTCCTG
>DASUPK010000125.1:0-2061 GCA_036276255.1 Solirubrobacterales bacterium | reverse complement strand
GAGCCGAATCCTGAGCCCAGACGAGCTCCACCGAACTCCCGACGCGGTCTACGACCGCGCGAGTCAAACCTCGAAGCTAGCTGCGCTCCTTATGCAATTCCACCTCGTAGACGCTCACGCCCGTTCGGCTCCCACCGGCATCCGGAGGCGACATCGCGTTAAGTGCGTTGTCTGCCCGGCGTAGATCCTCCTCGGTCTCGTAGATCGTGATGCCGAGACCCTTTCGTCCCTCGCGGTCGACAAGCATCCACAGCTCTTTCACGACCTCCAGCCCTTCGGGCGGCGATTCCCAATTGGCCTCGGCCTGGCCGCGGGCCGCCTCGATCGCCTGTTCAACGCCATCTGGCTCGCCCTCGAACGTCGCTATCCGCGCATACATGTCGCGCTCCTCTCCGATTGAACTGGATCACCTGACTCTATTCCCAGCTGAGAGGGCGTCAAGAGAGAAGCCGCGGCTCGGTCTCCTGCTTTCCATGCAAAGCGGAACTCTCGCGAGAGGCGCCAATCCATTGCCGTCCCCGGGTGGCCGCATGCCGCCTTCCGGTCAGGGCTTGGACGTTTCGCTTCTAGCCGGCCGCGATGGCCACGGCGCTCTCCACCGGGGTCTCCTCGGGCGCCGTGGACACAGACTGGATGCAGACCCGGTTGCGGCCGGCATCCTTCGCTTCGTATAGCGCGGCGTCCGCCGCCCGGAACGCGTCCTGGTAATCAAAGGTAGTGCCACGGGTCGAGCCGCTGACGCCGAAGCTGATCGTCAGGTCGGGGGCGTGACCGAGGCGATCTTCCTCCGTTGCCTCGCGCAGCTGCTCGGCTATCACCTGGGACTCTTTGACGCTGGCTCCCGGGAGCAGGACCAGGAACTCCTCGCCGCCGATCCTGTAGGCGAGGTCGAAGGCCCGCAGCCGCTTGCGAAGCAGGTAGGCGACCTCCTGAAGGACGGCGTCGCCGGCCGCGTGCCCGAGCGAGTCGTTGATGCCCTTGAACTTGTCGAGATCCCCGACCATCAGGCCGACCGGCTCTCCCGTGATCCCCGACTGCTCCTCGAGCTCCTGCGCGCGGGCGGCAAGCGCCTTTCGATTGAGCATGCCGGTGAGTGGATCGATCACCGCCTCACCCCGGTGGTGCATGTCGGAGCGCATCAGCGCGAGCGAGAGGATCGCAACCGAGACGATCACCACCGCAGGGGCGATGACGAGGGTTGGATCGTTGATCACGGCCGTGGCGTCCACCGCCATGGTCGAGGCGACGAGCAGCGCCAGGGCGATCGCCACGCCGACGACGACTCCCCGGGTCGAGAAGCGGGAGCTCAGGGTCACGATCGGGATCGCCAGCCAGGCGACGCCGGGGCTGTCCGGTCCGCCCGTCAGAACGACGCACAGCGCGATCACCAGCTCCGAGCCGGCCCAGGCCGCGAACATGACGTACTCGGGCCGCTCGGCGTGCGTGATGTGCGCGTCGGCCAGCGCGAACAGGCCCGCGGCAATGGCTACCCCGATCGCCGCAGTCAGCAGGACGCCCAGCGAGACGAACCCCGCGGTCGCGAGCACGGCCAGCCCGATCAGGGCCATCGTCATCCCCCGCACGGGGCGCAGGCGCCGCTCCATGTCGAGGAGGCGCTCGCGATCGAGGTCGTCGCGGCACAGCCAAGAGCCGGTCATACACGGCCTATCGGCAGAGGCGGCTCGTTTAATGAGCCGTCGACCGGGCTCCTCTGCACTGCCGCTTTCACGCAGGAGGGGCACTGACTGCTGACACGCGGCTGGGTGCTCCCTCGGATGGAGAGAGGACAAAGTCCCTCCTTGATCTCCCGCTTAGAACCTCCCTCCACACTGGGCACACGATGGAATCTCTCGAGATCACCGTGCTGCCGATCGTTCTCATCGGCGCCCTCCTCCTCGGTGCCATCTGGACCAACGTGTTGGCCCACTGGCTCAGGAGCACCAGGCCGCTCCGGTAAGAGCATCGAACGCGGCCATTCGGACCGCCTGGCGGCCTGCACCAGGGCCGTTCATGCACGTCGCGTCGCGAAACATTAGAGCCGCTGACACCTTCGCGCACGGA
>DASUPK010000124.1:0-14392 GCA_036276255.1 Solirubrobacterales bacterium | reverse complement strand
CTAACCCGCCAATTGCCTACTCCCCCAGCAGCTGCTTCTTCTGCGCCTCGAACTCGGCGTCTGTGATCTTGCCGGCTTCGCGTTGCTGCTCCAGATGAGCGATCTGGTCGAGAGGGTCCTGCTGCGGGGGTGAGATCCCGCCGCCGAACCCGCCGGCGTTGGGCACCGGCATCATCTTGCCGAGGATGCCGGTGAGCTTCTCCTGCAGCCCCGGCACACTCGCCGCGTTGATCGTCTGACCCTTTTTGTCCGGGTCGATCCCGGACTCCCGTAGTGCCTCCTCGACCTCCTCGCGTGCCCCGGTTCCTCGCAGATCGACGGTCTTGCTCGACGTCTCGACCTTGGAGTCGGGACTGGTCCACCCGGCCTCCCCCATCGAGACGCTCTGTGAGTCGGGCAGCGCGGAGCCCTGCACGACGGCGTCGAACTCAGGCGTCCCGGGCTGCGGGATCGCAGTCTCGTCCTTTCTCCTCAGGAAGCCGAAAAGCCCCACGGGCCGACTGTACCGCTCGATCAGCCCACCGCAAAGGTGTGCTGGCCGGTCACCTTGCGGAAGCGCACGACGCCGCCTCGGGCCTTTGCGTGAACGACCTTGCCGTCGATGGCGACCGTGTGAGCGTGCCGGGGCACCGGCAGCTCCACGACGCCGGAGGTCCCCCGCGGAGCAGCGACCGTGAGCTTGAAGAGATGGCCACCTTGGCGCCAGCGCGAGGCGATTGGGCCGTGCGGCGTCGGCGCCTTCCCCTGGGCGAAATGCAGGTCGCCCGGCTCGGGAGCGACGATCCAGCGCCGGTACCCGGGAGCGGTCGGCCGGATGCCGAGGACGTACCCCGACAGCGCCGGAACCGGGCCGCCGGCCCAGCCGTGCGCGAGGGAGATCCCGCCCGACTTCGGCGTCCCGTCGAGCTGCATGCTCTCCCAGGCCGTGCCGGGGCCCCAGGCGAGCATCTGACCCCAGGTCCGCCGCATCAGGCTCAGGGCGCCGTTCGCGTCTCCGACCGAGAGGCGAGCGAGAAGCTCGGTCGAGGAGATAAACGGCGAGATGTACCTGCCCATGTAGGGGTCATCGGACTCGCCGTTGGCGACGCCGAACTGCGTCATCAGGTGCGCGTCGATGAAGTTGAGCGCCTCCTGGGACTGGGCCGGCGTGGTGATCCCGCCGAGGATCGCTTCGACCTGCGCGTCCTGGCTGTGGTTGGTGTGGGGTTCGTCGCGATTCAGGATGAAGGCCCCCGCACGCGGATCCCAGAGCCTCGCGAGCATGGCGGCGCGGAGGGTGGCGGCCTGATGCAGGTAGACGTTCGCCGCGCCCCGGCCCGATCCCACGCGCTGCTCCAGCTCGGCTCCCGCCATCAGCGCCCGGAACAGCGACGCGTTGGTGTAGGTGTCGATTCCGCCGGCCGCGTCGAACGGGTGCCAGTTGATGGTCAGAACCCTGGAGGGCGTGCGATAGAGCCCACCGTCGAGACGAGCCAGGAAGTAAGCGAGGCCCCGTCGAACAACCGGCATCATCCGGTGCGCGAATCCCCGGTCACCGGTGAGCATGTAGTAGTCGCGCAGCGCGATCACCCACGCCGCGGTGTATTGAGGGAGGCGCAGGTCGCCGTTGTTCGGTAACGCCGTTGCCGGGAGCTGCGAGGCACTGGCGACGGGCGGCGGCGGAGTGTTCGGGCACTGCACCGCGATCTGCGTCACCGGTTGCAGCTGACCGTCGCTGTACTGAAGGCAGCTGAACGCCTGCAGCGAGGCTCGCAGGATGCCCGGGGCGGCCCGCAACGAGTAGTTGCCGACCAGGTCCTCCATGTTCATGTCACCCGCCCAGATCGCGCGATCCCGTTTCGCCCCATCCGCGACTACGGTTCGGCTGAACCCGTAACGCAGGTCCCGGAAGGAGTCCATCGCGAACGTGTACGCGCTCGCGTACCAGACCCGGTTGAGCAGCGCGTCGTTCGAGAGGAAGTACCCGCTGTAGCCGTTCGGTCCCGGATGGAGATGCTCCGTTCGCACGCGGACGTAGTCGATCGTGGCGGTACCCGGCCCAGTCAGCTGCAGCGCGATGTAGCGCTGCGCCCCGCGAATCCCGGCCGAGCGGAATTGGGCGGCCTCCGTCGTCTGGAAGACGTCGGTCCGGGAGTCCGGGTCGTCCGAGATCCCGAATGAGAACTGCGGGCCTCCGGTATCCCCGCCCGGGGTCAGGTGATCCAGGCTCTCCGAGTAGCCCAGCCGGATCGGCGTGCCGCTCGAGGACGTCACGCCGACCTCCACGTAGCCGCCCACGTTCTCGCCCAGATCGAGCAGCACGGCCGGGTTCCCAACGCCGGCCGCGTTGAGGCCGGTCTCGTCGATGGTCATCGCGCCGCCCCCTGGTGCCTTCAACCCACGCGTGCCGCGGACGTTCGACGGCGAGGTGCCGACCACGTACGCCGCCTTCGGATAGACGAACTTGCCCGGGTCGATCACGTATCGCTTCCACCCCGAGCTCGCCGGGATCGGCGTCTTCGACTGGCCGGCCACGGAGGCGTCCGCGCGCCCCGCCTGGGACGCCGCCAGAGCGATTGCGAACGCGAGCACAGCCGCCAACCGGCTCCCTCTCCCCGGCTGAAGCACGGCGAGACCCTATCAACGCCGTCTCAACCGCCGGTAGGGCTATGCGCCCGGATCGTCCTCCGGGTCGGATGAGCCCGAGCCCAGCTCGACCCCCACCAGGTTCGCCGGCCGCCCCGGGAGGTACATCGAGGAGCCCGTGGCGAGCGCGACCTGCTTGCCCTCGGAGTTCGTGATCTCGGCGGCGGCGATCACCAATGTCCGGCCGCGGTGGAGGATCCGGGCGCGCGCGATCAGGTCGTTCCCGTCAGGGAAGACCGGGCGCAGATAGTTGACCTTGAAGTCGAGTGGCGCCACAGCGGTGTCTGACGCGGCCGTGGTGAAGGCGGCGCCGGTCATCGCGCTCTCGGCGAGCATGGCGGTGAAACCGCCCTGGATCGTTCCGGCCGACGTCGAAAGCCATTTGCTGCACGGCAGGGCGACCACCGCCTCTCCATCGCCGACCTCCACCGCGCGGAGGCCGGTCAGGTGGTGGATCGGTGGCCGCGGCAGCTCGTCGTCGATCAGCGCCCGCATGATCTCCAGCCCGCTGCGGCGCTCAAACTCCTCCTGGGGCACCACCTCCCCCTGGACTGGCTGCCTCAGCGGGTCCTCGGGCGAGCTCCCGGGAACGGCATTCGGGTGGGGCGGCGCGTCGAGGTCGGGCGGCTCCGGGATCGGATCGACGGGCGGGAATACGGAGCACCGCGTCGTGCCGTGCGAGATCAACTGATCCTCGGAGTCGAAGAGGAAGGCCTCCGAGATGCCCATGGTGCGGCCGCGGTGGATCAGCTGGCCGGACCCGGTGACCGCCGCTCCCTCCCACGGCACGACCGGGCGGAGGAACGACATCGAGAGCTCGGCCGTCGTCATGCCCTGTCCGGCCTCCACCGAGGAGTGGACGACCGAGCCGAGGGCGGCGTCGCCGATCACCGCGAGCACCCCCGCCGAGATCAAGCCGGAGGCGTTGGCAAACCAGGGGGAGGCGGGCATCGAGAAGGTCGAGTGACCGAGCGAGCCCTCGGTCATCTCGAGCTCGGTCAGGTAGCCCATCGGCGAGAAGGGGATCAGCCCCCTCCTCCCCGCGCCCATGCGCTCCACCCCGGGCAACCCGAGGAAGGAGCGGTCCGGGTAGCCGCCCTTGGCGGGTTCCTGCCAGATCACCCAGCCAGCAGGTGGCGGGCGGCCACGGTCCCGGCGGCGATCACGTCCGCATGATCGCGCTCGGGATCGGAGAGCAGCTGCAGCGCGATGCCGTCGGCGAGCGCGAAGAGTAGAGCGACCACGGCATCGATCTCGACACCGGGATTGATCACGCCCTCGCTCTGCTTGGCCGCCAGTACGTCCGCGACGTGCCCGCGGGTCCGGTTGAAGAGCTCGGCGACCTCGCGCTGGATCTCCGGGTTCCGCCGCCCGGCGGTGAAGAGGTCGAAGAGGAGAACCCAAAAGCCCGGGTCGTTCTGGATCGAATCCTCGAGGTCGGCGACCAGAATCTCCAGCAGCTCGTCGACCGAGCCGGCGTTCGCCAGGGGCTCGTCGAGGCGGGCGATCCGGTGCTCGGTATCGCGCCGGACCACCTCGACGAGGAGCGCCTCCTTGGTCCCGAAGTAGTAGTGGAGAAGTCCTCGGCTGACGCCCGCCTCACGGGCGACGTGCTCGAAGGTCGAGCCGGAGATGCCACGGCGGGCGACGCTCGAACGCATCGCCTCGACGATCCGCTGGGCCTTCTCCCCGCTCAGCTCCCTCGTCTTGGTTGCCTCCACACCGGAAACTCTAGGACTTTGGCTGGCTGGACAGCTTGTTCGAGCCGGATGGCTAGCGCAGCTTCACGGGCGGGTTGTGCCCGGGAATGACCACGGCGGGATCGAGGTCGCGGATCCGCTTCCATTGGTGCAGGAGCTCCTCGCGCTCGGGCCCGAAATCTTCGGGCAGGCTCATCTCGTCGAAGTACTCCGGCAGCGGCCCGACGCAGTCGGATGCGATCACCACGAGGCCCTCATCGGTGTCGACCAGCAGCGAGATCAGGCCGTCGGAATGGCCCGGCGTGAGCATCCAGCGCAGGCCCGGCTCGATCTCCCCCTCCTCCCCGTCGAGGATCTCGAGGTTGGCCATCTCCATCACGCCGGAGACGATCTGGGCATAGGGAGCCTCGGTCTCGATCCGGTGGACGTAGGTGCGCCGCATCGGCCACGCCGCCAGGCCCTCGGCGTGATCGAAGTGCAGGTGCGTGAGGATCACGTCCTTCACCTCGTTCGGGTCGACGCCGAGATCGGTCATCGCCCCGATCACCGGCGCCCCCTGCATGATCAGCCCCGGATCGACGAGGTAGTCGCGCTCGCAGCGGACCAGGAGCGTGTTCGGGAAGGCGACCATGCCCGTCGCCCGCCCGCCCTGCTGGAGCGACTTGTAGCGCTCGAAGCCTTCGGCGGAGCTGTCGGCAGTGGCCGCCTCCGCCTCGCCGTTGGAGACGGCGAAGACGTAGCGCTGGGCTGGAACGAGGACGTGGACCGAGGCCATGGGCGGACCCTACTCAAACGAAGAGGGCGCCCCGAAGGACGCCCTCGAAAGTAACCGGTGATACGGCTCGTCAGGCGCTGGGGACGGTCTCGGTGTCCGGAGCCGGGGTGGTGGTCGAGGTGTACTCGAACTCCTCCTCCGCACCGAACAGCTTGTCGAGAACGAGCTTGCGCGCGTCCTCGCTCAGGATGAGAACCAGGGCCGCGCCGAGGATGCCCACGAGCAGGGCCTTGCCAAGCCCGAACCGGCGGCGGGTGCTCCGTCCGCGCAGCTGCTGTGAAGCATCCCGAAGCGACTCTGCCGCCGTCCGCAGATCACGCTGAACCTTCTTGTCGTCCATCAGGGCCTTCGCGGGCCCCTTCCCATTCGACATCCGGGCATACGCGCCCTTGGCGGCCTCGAAGGCCACTCGGATGTTCTCGCGCAGCTCGTCATCCTCGATGAGCCGTCGCACGTATGGATTGGACGCAACCGACCGGGCAGCATCTCCGGCTTTCGCGCTTCTGCTTTGTGCCCCCATGGGTCTCCTCGGATTCGTTTCCAGGGTGCACCGGAGAGACTACCCGCTGGGGCGCTTCCCATCCCTTTGCAGGGCTACCTTCAGCACGTCGCCGATGTCGTCGGCGTAGACGAAGTCCAGCCCCTCCCGCTCCTGCTCTGAGATCTCCTCCACGTCTCCCTCGTTGCGGTCGGGCACGATCACCTGCTTGATGCCGGCCCGCTGGGCGGCGAGCGACTTCTCCTTGAGGCCGCCGATCGGCAGCACCTGGCCGGTGAGCGTCACCTCTCCGGTCATCGCCACGTCGTTGCGGACGGGCCGGTTGGTGATCAGCGAGGCGAGCGCGGTCGTCATCGCGACACCCGCAGACGGGCCGTCCTTCGGCACCGCGCCGGCCGGGACGTGAACGTGGATGTCGTGCGTCGCGAACCAGTCATCGGGGAGATCGGGCGCGATCTCCGTCGCGTGGCGCCTCACCCAGGTGAGCGCCGCCTGCGCGGACTCCCTCATCACGTCGCCGAGCTGACCCGTGATCGTCAGGTCCCCCGAGCCCGGCACCGCCGTGGCCTCGACGAAGAGGACCTCGCCGCCGACGGGCGTCCAGGCGAGGCCGGTGGCAACGCCGGGGTCCTTGGTGCGGCGGCGGGTCTCCGAGAAGAACCTCCGCTTGCCGAGCAGCTCGCGGGCACGCTTGGCCGAGATCCGCACCTTGCCCTTGGCCTTTCCCTCTGCGACGTCCCGCGCGACCTTGCGGCAGACCGTGCCGATCACGCGCTCCAGGTTCCGCACGCCGGCCTCGCGGGTGTATTCCTCGATGATCGCCCTCAGCGCCGGGGCGGCGAACTCGATCTGCGACGCCTTCAGGCCGTTCGCCTTCAGCTGGCGCGGCACGAGGTAGCGCCTCGCGATGTGGAGCTTCTCGTCGACCGTGTAGCCCGCGAGCTGGATCGTCTCCATACGGTCCTGGAGCGGGAGCGGGACCGTGTCGAGGATGTTGGCCGTGGCGATGAAGAGGACCTCGGAGAGGTCGAACGGGAGGTCGAGATAATGGTCGCGGAACGTCACGTTCTGGGCCGGGTCGAGCACTTCGAGCATCGCGCTGGAGGGATCGCCGCGGAAGTCCGCGCCCATCTTGTCGATCTCGTCGATCATGAAGACGGGGTTGCGGGTGCCCGCGTTGCGCAGCGCGCGGATGATCGTCCCGGGGAGGGCGCCGATGTAGGTGCGGCGATGGCCGCGGATCTCGGCCTCGTCCCGGACCCCGCCGACGGAGATGCGCTCGAACTCGCGGCCGAGCGCCTTGGCGATGGAGCGGCCCAGGCTGGTCTTGCCGACGCCGGGCGGGCCGACGAAGCAGAGGATCGGGCCTGGCGAGTCAGGGTTAAGCTTGCGGACGGCGAGGTACTCGAGGATCCGGTCCTTGACCTCCTCCAGGTCGTAGTGGTCCTCGTCCAGGACCTTCCGGGCATGGCCGATGTCGAGGTCGTCCTCGGTTCCCTTCGACCAGGGCAGGTCGACCAGCCACTCCAGATAGGTGCGGATCACGCCGTACTCGGCGGCAACCGGAGGGAGCTTCTCGAGGCGGGAGAGCTCCCGCTCGGCGGCCTTCTGCGCCTCCTCGGGGAGCTCGGCCTCCGCGATCCTCTGCCGCAGCTCGCTGAGCTCGGCCTGCTGCTCGTCCCCCTCCCCGAGCTCCTCCTGGATCGCCTTGAGCTGCTGGCGCAGGAAGTACTCGCGCTGGCCCTTGTCGATCTCGGACTCGACCTGGGACTGGATCTTGGACCCGAGCTGCACGACCTCGAGCTCGCGGGTGAGGATCTCCGAGAGTCGCCGCAGCCGTTTGGTCACGTCGACGGTTTCGAGCAGCTCCTGCTTCTCCTCCGTGGAGATGCGAAGAGCGCCGGAGATCAGGTGGGAGAGCGCCGAGGGCTCGTCGAGGTTGGCGACGGCGAGCTGAAGCTCCTCCGGCAGGTACGGGATCGCCTCGATGATCTGGCTGAACGTGCTCTGCACGTTGCGGGTGAGCGCCTCGAGCTCCGTGGACGCCTCGATCACGTCGGGCATCTCCTCGATCTTCGCCACGAGGTAGGGCTCCTCGCTGACGTAGTCGAGGATCCGGATGCGGACGCTTCCCTGCACCAGGATGCGCAGGGTGCCGTCGGGCACCTTCATCATCCGCGCAACCGTGCCCGCGACGCCAACGCCGTAGAGGTCATCCGGGCCCGGCCTGTCGAGCTCGGGGTTCCTGGAGGCGACCATCGCCAGCATCCGGTTGCCGGAGAGGACCTCGTTGACCAGCGTGATGGAGCGCTCCTGGCCCACCGCGAGGGGGGTGAGCGTGTCCGGATAGGTGACCGTCTCCCTCAGCGGCAGGATCGGAAGGGCGTCGGGCAGCGGCCCGGTGCTGGCGACGGCATCCTCGATATCGGGGATCTCGACGACTTCGAGCTGAGGGGCCTCGACGTCGGCCATCGTCAGGCTCTCTCCCCCGTCTGAAGGCTCGCTACTCGGCGCGCTCAATCGGCACCTGGGCAGCCTGCGGCAGCTTCGTCGGCAGCTCGACCCGGAGGATGCCGTCCTCATAGGTGGCCTGAGCGTTCTCGGCGTTCACGTCCACCGAGAGCTCGACGACGCGGCGAAAGGGCCCGGAGGGCAGCTCGACCTGCTGATAGGTCCGGCCCTCGGTGTCGCGGACGGGCCGCTCGCCACTGATCACCAGCGTCCGGCCCCGGACCTCGAGGTTGACCGCTTCGAGCTCGATGCCGGGAAGCTCGACCTTGACCACCGCCTTGTCGGGGGCGTCGTCGCCGCAGTAGTAGACGTCGACGCGGGGCACGAAGGCGGCGACCTGGCGGCGCTGCCGGTTGCCGGCCTGGTCCCAGAAGTCGCCGAGGAGCTCGTCCATCTCCCGTCGCATCCGGGCGAAGTCCGCGAATGGGTCGCGCTGGCTGCTCATCCCGAACAGGGTACCTAGAGAGCTTGCTCAGACTTCATACGAAGCGCCCTCGCGGGCGATCTCGACCGGGCCGCCGAACCCCTTCTCGGCCTCTTCCCGCGCCCAGTCCTCGCCGAGCTCGTCGGAGATGTGGGTGATCACGACCCGCTTCACGCCCGCCTCCTTTGCGTGCTCCCCGGCCTCCTCCGGGGTCAGGTGCCCGCGCAGACCGGTCCGCTCCGGGCGCGGCAGGGTCCCCTCGATGATCAGCAGGTCGGCGCCCCGCGCGACGTCAATGATCTCGCTGCCGGGCCGGGTGTCGGCGCTGTAGGCGACCTCGCCGTTTCCCTCCGAGCCGATTCGCACCGCGAACGTCTCGACGAAGTGGGGGACCGGGTGGAAGCTCGTCCAGACGTCCCCGATCTCGACGCGGTCGCCGGACGAGTACTCCTCGATCCGGAAGGCGCTCTCGATCAGGTCGTCGTTGCCCCAGGCGCCCACCACCTGGCGGAAGGTCTCCACGGCGCCGGGGGGAGCGATCAGCCGGGGGTGCGCCGGGTCATCGGTCCCGTCCCAGATGTGCACCGGCACCGGCTGCTGCTTGGGCGCATAGATCAGCGCGTACGAGAAGGGGACGAGATCGAGGAAGTGATCGGCGTGCAGGTGGGAGATGACCACGGCGTCGATCTCGGTGTAGTCCACCCGCTCGCGGAGCTTGCCGAAGACGCCGTTGCCGCAGTCGAGCAGGACCTTCGTCTCGTCCGTCTCGATCAGGTATCCGCTGCAGGCCCCCCCGGCATCCTGCCAGGAGGGCGATTTGCCCAGCACGCTGATCTTCACGACAGCTGCCCCATGACGCCGGGGGGACTGTAACCGGGTTTGAGCCCCTGTTAGCCCGCCTGCACGGCAACCTGCGCCTCAGCGCGACCGCCGCGATCGCGCATGAGAAGCGCGGGCTGCCGGGGCGGAACCAGGCCCTCCGGACTGTCGGGCCTGAAGGTGGGACAGGGTGAGTCGAGCCCTAGGGCACAGAGGCCGCGGCGTCGGAAGAAGCAGTCCTCGCATGTCACCGCAGCATTGCGTGCTCGACTCTCGGCCAAGGCCAACCCCTCTCCTCTCTCGTCATATACAGGCGGCCCCTAACATCTCCGCCGGATCTTCCGCCCCGGGCTCCGTACCCCGCGACTTGGCTCGATCATGCCATCTGCAACGCGTCCCGTCAGGGACGTTTCCGCAAATGGCGCTCTTCTTTTTTCACCGGTTGGTCACGAGTTCCGCTAGCACCGGGGAAGCGGCGGCCGAATCGCCTCTCGCTAAGATCAGCGACCAATGGCGCACGAGCGAACAGCGAAGCTCTCGTCCTCACCGCCGATGTTCGAGAGCAGGTTTCTCGACTTCTTCTCGCGGGTCCATCCGATCATCCCGGCTCTGATCTTCGTGCCGGTCGTCGTCGGCGGCGTCTGGCTCGGGATCGATCACGGGCTGGCCGTCGGGACCACCGTCCTCCTCTTCATCGCCGGCATCGCCATCTGGACGCTGACCGAGTACTGGCTTCATCGCCTCTTCTTCCACTGGGAGCCGAAGTTCCGCGGCGGCGACCGCCTCCACTTCATCATCCACGGCGTTCACCACGACCATCCCAATGACGCCATGCGGCTGGTCATGCCGCCCGCCGTCAGCGTTCCCCTCGCCGCGCTCTTCCTCGGCCTCTACGTCCTCGTCTTCGGGACGCCGCAGGCCTATCCGGCCTTCTCGGGGTTCATCCTCGGGTACCTGAGCTACGACTACATGCACTACCACCTGCACCATCACGTGCCGACGACCAAGTTCGGCAAGCAGCTGCGCACCCACCACATGCGCCACCACTTCCAGGATCACCGCTACGGCTTCGGCGTCTCCACCCCGCTCTGGGACGCGATCATGGGAACGCTGCCTCGGTCACGTAAGGCCGCTGCTGACACGGCTTCGCCATCAGATCCCGGCCACGAGCGACCGCCCGCCACAACTCGCGGCGGCTGAGCCGCCGCCCCGCTCTCACGAGGCCGACGAGAGAGGGCGGTCTCGGCCGCCCTCTCTCTTGCCCCTGATGTCAGGGATTCCTTACTTCTTCTTCTTGCACTTCTGGGTCGCCGTGGCGGAGATGGACTGACCGTTGTGGAACGTCGTGGTTTCGCCGTTCACCCACTTCGACTTCTTGCTCTTGCACCGAGCCATCACGTAGAACGACTTTTTGCCGCTCTTCCTCTTGTTGAACGTGATGTCGAAGTTGGTCAGGTCGGTGCCCGGGGTGTTCGGAAGCCCGCTTACGTCCAGGGTGCTCGCGGACGAGCTGTACTGGCCGTTGAGGACCAGCGTCAGCGAGCCGCCGATGCGGGTCCACACATACAGCGTCGTCGGCCCACCACTGACGAGCACAACGGGATTGGTGCCCGGGAACAAACCCGTCCCGTTGTTGACCTGGTCGGTGCCCTGACCCACCACACTCGCGCCACAGGCGGCCTGAACGGCGGCGGAGGTGGTCGCGGCATTGAGGGTGCTGAACGGACACGCCGGCACGTTGCCGTTGACGAACTTGATCTGCTTGTCGATCCTGAAGAGGACCTCCTTGGCGGGCGGCGACGCCGTGAAATCGCTGTATTGCGTCGCAATGATCGCGTGCAGCGAGGCTCCGCCAAAGGCCTTCTTGTCCTGCTTCTTCGGCGAGACGGTCGCCTGCAGCGTCTGGCCGGTCGGAGCGCCGGCGAAGGCGGTCCCGGAGACGACCAGCGCCCCGATCACACCCATCATCGCTCCCACCAGATACTTGCGCTTTCGCATACTGCTCCTTTTCGTACTCCAACTCTGTTCATGCATCGTGCCTCTGGAAACACAGCGCCGACCATGAAGGTGCGGGTCTCTTGGTTAGACGATACGGCTGGGCGGGTCCTCGCCCTCGAGCACCGCGATCACGTTGTCTGCGACCGCGTTCGCCATCCCGTCGCGCGACGGGATCGTCGCCGAGCCGATGTGCGGCAGCAGGACCGCCCGCGGTGCCGCCTGCAGCCGGGGCGAGACCTCCGGCTCTGACTCGTAGACGTCCAATCCGGCGGCCCCGAGGGTGCCGGACTCGAGCGCATCGGCCACGGCCTCCGAGTCGACCAGCGGCCCGCGCGAGGTGTTGATGAGCACGCCCTCGGGCCCGATCAGCTCCAGCTCGGTCGCGCCGATCAGCCCCTTGGTCTCGAGCGTCGAGGGTGCGTGGATGCTGACCACGTCCGAAGCCTCGAGCAGCTCCCGGAAGTCCAGGCGGCGCGCGCCCTGCCCGCTCTCCGCGTCGGGCTTGGGCGACCGGCTCGTGTAAACGACCTTCGCGCCCAGCCCGTTTGCGAGCAGCGCATAGCGGGAGCCGATCCGGCCCATGCCGACCACGCCGACCGTGGATCCCCGGATCTCGATGCCGCGGTAGGCGCTCGGATCCCAGCCGCGCCATCTCCCCGCCCGCAGGTCGCGCTCCGCATCGCTCATCCGGCGGGCCGCCGCGAAGGTGAGCGCCATCGCCAGCTCCGCCGTCGCCTCGGTGAGGACGTCGGGCGTGTTGGTGACGATCACGCCGCGATCCCGGCAGGCGTCCAGGTCGACGTTGTCGTATCCGACCGCGAAGTTGGCGACCAGCTTCAGGCCGTCCCCGGCGGCCTCCAAGAGGTCGCCGTCTATCGGAATGCTCGGGTCGGCGACCAGGGCAGCCGCCCCGGGGACTCGCTCCAGCAGATCCTCCCGGGTCGCCTCGAGGCCTCCCTCGCTGACCTCATAGCGCCCCCGCAACCTGTCCAGCCCCGCCGGGAGGAGGACGCGGGCGATCACGACTCTCTGGCGTTGAGCGTTCATCTCACTCGAAACTAACCGTTACGGTGTTGTAACTGTCATTTGGTGAAAGAAAGGATCCGGGTACATGCCAAGAGTTTCGAACACAGTCGATCAGGCAAGGACGCTGCTCGAGCGTCGGCTGAAGGAGCTCGATGACGAGCGGAAGCAGGTCGGGGCCGCTCTCGCGGGTCTCGGTAAGAGTGCCAGGCGCAGCCCCGGCCGTCCGCGCGGTCCCGGCCGGCGTCGCCGCCGAGGCAACACGCGGGCCGATCAGGCCGTGAAGATCATCACCGAGAACCCGGGGATCAAGGTCTCCGAGCTCGGCAAGAAGATGAAGCTCAATCACCCGAACTATCTCTACCGGGTGCTGCCGGATCTCGAGAAGGAAGGCCGGGTTCGCCGCAAGGGCACCGGCTACCACCCCGGCTAGCCGGCAACGGCCACACCAGCTCTGGCCTAGATCAACCCGAGCTGCTGCACCGAGTCGCGCTCATCCCGCAGCTCCCCGACGGTCGCATCGATCCGCTCCTGGGAGAAGTCGGTTACCTCGAGGCCCTCGACGCGCTTCCACTCGCCGCCGGAGCACTCGCAGGCCGCGCCGCAGATCAGGCCCTCCTCGATCCCGTAGGAGCCGTCGGAGACGACGGCCATCGAGGCCCAGTCGCCGGCCGGGGTGCCGAGGACCCAGTCGTGTACATGGTCGATTGCGGCGTTGGCCGCCGAAGCGGCGCTGGAGGCGCCGCGCGCCTCGATGATCGCCGCGCCGCGCTTGCCGACGGTCGGGATGAACTCGTCCGCGATCCAGGCCTCGTCGTCCACCTGGTCCCAGGCGGGGCTGCCATCGACCAGGGCGTTGACCAGGTCCGGGTACTGCGTCGGGGAGTGGTTGCCCCAGACGGTCATGCGCTTGATGTCCGTGACCGGGCGCTTGAGCTTGTTGGCGAGCTGGGCGATCGCGCGGTTGTGGTCCAGCCGCATCATCGCCGTGAACCGCTCGGCCGGGACGTCGGGGGCGTGCGACTTCGCGATCAGGCAGTTGGTGTTGGCGGGGTTGCCGACCACCAGGACCTTGACGTCAACGGCCGCCTTCTCGTTGATCGCCTCACCCTGCGGCTTGAATATCCCGCCGTTCGCCTCGAGCAGGTCGGCCCGCTCCATCCCCTTCGAGCGAGGGCGGGCGCCAACGAGCAGCGCGATGTTGGTTCCGTCGAACGCCTCCTTCGGATCGTCCGAGATGTCGATGGCCCGCAGGAGCGGGAAGGCGCAGTCGTCGAGCTCCATCGCCGTTCCCTCGGCGGCCTTGATCGCGTCGGGAATCTCGAGCAGGCGAAGCTTCACCTCGGTGGCGGGACCGAGCATCTCGCCCGAGGCGATGCGGAAGAGGATCGCGTAGCCGATCTGGCCGGCCGCGCCGGTGACTGTGACGTTGACGGGACTACTCACGCTTGTTTCTCCTTGAGTCCGGGGTTATTCAGCGCCGATGGCGACTTACTCGTCATATAGCCGAAGAAAGCGCCATCGACCCCGCTGCTGGAATCGCCGAGCTGGCGGAACGTCAGTACGGAGTGATCGGCGCCGCCCAACTTTATGCACTTGGGCTCTCGAAGGACCAGGTGATGGACCGAGCACGCGCCGGCTGGCTCCACCGCATTCATCGCGGGGTCTACGCAATCGGTCACCGACGGCTGTCCCGGAGGGCATATTGGATGGCCGCCGTGCTCGCCTGTGGCCGTGATGCTGTGCTCAGCCACCACTCGGCTGCCGAGCTCTGGCGCCTTCGCCGGCCTGGGATCCGATCTCATCGCGGGGGCTCGATCCCGCCGTCGGAAGTGACGGTCCCGGCAACCAGCGGGCGTAGGCGGCGGACGGGCCTGGTGACACACCGGATCGGAAGCCTCCGTCCCGAGGAGCGGACAATTCATTGCCGCATCCCGGTCACCACGACCGCCCGGACCCTCCTCGACCTGGCCGCGATCCTGCCTCAACGGCAGCTCGAGCGAGCGGTCGATGAGGCC
>DASUPK010000123.1:0-5268 GCA_036276255.1 Solirubrobacterales bacterium | reverse complement strand
GGCCAGGAGATCGGGAGCCCCGGAGGCATGAGGCTGCGGTTCGTCAGGACCGCGGCCGAGACCGATGGCGAGCTGCTCGAGATGGAGGCCGCCTACAGCGGCGACGGCGGGATGCCGCCCATGCACCTGCACCCGAGCCAGTCGGAGCGCTTTGAGGTCATCGAGGGACGGATGCGGGCGATCGTCGGCGGGGAGGAGCGGATCTACGAGACGGGTGAGAGCTTCGAAGTCCCTGCGGGAACGCCGCACCAGATGGGAACGGACGTGCCAACCCGGATGCGCTGGGAGGTGCGCCCCGCGATGCGGACGGCCGAGTTCTTCGAAGGCCTCTACGGCAGCGGTCCGGGGAGCGCCCAGGAGATGGGCGCGGAGTTCTTCGCCGGGTTCTCGGACGAGTTCCGGCTCTCGGGCTAGGAGAACTTCGCCACTTCCTCCGCGATCCGCAGCGCGCGGTTGAGTGCCCCCTTCTGGAGGAGCCGCGGCCGATCGCAGGCCATGTGGTGGCATGGGAAGTCGCCACGCCAGATCTCGAGGTTCGCTCCGGGCAGCCCGGCCAACTCGAACTCTCGATGGTCCGAGTTGCCGGTGCCCGAGTCGCGGGCCCAGTGCACGGTGACCCCCGCGCGGTGCGCCGCGGCCAGGATCTCGCCCTCGACGCCCGCTCGGATGGCCGGTTGAGGCGAGCGCAGGTAGAAGCGCTTGCCGAACCCGACCTCGTCCAGGGCGAGCGCGAAGCGCAGGTCGCTCGCCCGGCCCTCGGCCTTCACCTGCTTGACGAGCGCAGCAGCGCCGGCATGGTAGGGGAGCCCGGTGACCGTCCGCTCCTCTGAGCCGGTGGCGACCAGCCACACGTCGCAATCGGGATGGAGCCCCGACAGCTTGGGAGCGAGCGCCACCAGCACGCCCACCCCGGACGCGTTGTCGATCGCGCCATGCCCCGGAGGCACGCTGTCGGCATGCGCCATCAGGATCCTCAGACAGCTCGCGGGAGTGTCCAGCTTGCCGACGACGTTGCGGGATTCGCCGCGCCCCGGGACGTGAAATGGGTTGACGCTCACGTCGAGGCCCGCCGAGCGGAATCGGCTCGCGACGTAGGCGTGTGCCCGTCGCTCGTTCCTGCTCGTCGACGGGCGGGATCCGATCTTGCCGGAGAGATGAACGGCCGCCTGATGCGGGGAGACGCCCTTGGTCTCGGCCGCAGGCGAGGCGCCGGCGATCCCCGCGAGCACCGCCAGCACGGCTATGGACGTTCGGATCACGTTCCTTATGTAACAGCCGACAGCGGCGGCGTACCATTGGCGCGTGGAGAAGGCCACCCTGGGAAATGAGGAGAAGGTCGCGCCAAGCGCGGTCGCGCCTGAGAACGAGGAGGCGACCGAGGCCTGGAGCGGCGTGCTGTTCGATCGCTTCGTGGAGTACCGCAGCCTGATCGTCGACAGCCTGCAGCGCCATGGCGATGAGGCGATGCGGCTGCATCCCCCAAAGCCGGGAGATCGGGTGCTCGACATCGGCTGCGGCTTCGGCGACACGACGCAGCAGCTCGGGGCGTTGGTCGGCGCCGAGGGCGAGGCGGTCGGTGTGGACGTCTCCGAGCCATTCATCAGGGCGTCGATAGAGGAGGCGCGCGAGGCGGGCGTCGAGAACGTTGGCTTCCTCGCCGGCGACGTCCAGATGATGAAGCTGCCGGGGACGTTCGACTATGCGTTCTCGCGCATGGGAGTGATGTTCTTCGCGAACCCCGTCCAGGCCCTGCGAAACATCCGCGGCGCCCTGTGCCCCGGCGGCCAACTGATCGCGATCGTCTGGCGGCGCAAGCTCGACAACCCCTGGGTCCATCGTGCCGAGCAGGTCGTCGAGCAGTACCTCGAGGAGCCCGAGGAGTCTGACGAGCCGACCTGCGGCCCCGGTCCCTTCTCGATGGAGAACGCCGACACCGTCAGCGAGCAGCTGCAGATCGCCGGGTTCGAGAGGCCGACCTTCACACGCTGCGACCTGCCGATCAAGTTGGGCGACGACCTCGACCACGCCGTGCGCTTCAACATGGCGATCGGGCCGGCGGCGGAGATCATCCGGCTGGTGGGGGAGGACGCCGACAAGATCCGGCCGAAGCTCGAGGCCGAGATCCGGGAGGTGCTGGCGGACTATGAGGGCCCGGAGGGCGTCAGCGGTCCGGCCTCGACCTGGATCATCACCGCGACCGTCCCCAGGTAGGGCGGCCGGAATACCCTGTCGGAGACTTCTCTATGACCGACACGCTTCCAAAGGAGGGAATCGCCGCGCGCCTCGCCGAGATCCGGGGGCAGCTGAAGCTGCTCTCGGATTACCTTTGACCCGGATGGGCTGAGTGCCGAGGTCGAACGGCTCGAGGGTGAGATGCAGCGCGAGGGGTTCTGGGATGACCAGGCCAAGGCCGCTGAGATCTCAGCGCAGCACTCGCGGGCACAGAAGAGGCTGAACGGCTTTCGCGAGCTGACCAGCGACGTCGACGACCTCGGCGAGCTGGCCGAGCTGGCCGCCGACGACGAGGAGATGGCGGATGAGCTCGCCGCTCAGCTCCCCTCCGTGGAGCGTCGCCTGGCGGAGCTCGAGGAGGAGCGCCTCTTCTCGGGCCGTTTCGACGCGGGCGACGCCGTCGTCACCGTGAACGCCGGCGCCGGAGGGACCGACTCGCAGGACTGGGCTGAGATGCTGCTCCGCATGTACCTGCGCTGGGCCGAGCGGCGCGGCTTCAAGGTGGAGATGAAGGAGGCATCGCCTGGGGAGGAGGCCGGGCTCAAGTCCGCGACCTTCGTGGTCCGCGGCGAGAACGCCTACGGCCTGTTCGCGGCCGAGCGGGGAGTCCATCGCCTGATCCGCATCTCGCCCTTCGACTCCTCGGCCCGCAGGCACACGAGCTTCGCCCAGGTCGATGTCGCGCCGCTGGTTGAGGGCGACATCGGCGTCGAGATCGACGACTCCGACATCCGCGTCGACACCTATCGTGCCTCCGGCGCCGGCGGGCAGCACGTCAACAAGACCGACTCCGCCGTGCGGATCACCCACGTCCCGACCGGCATCGTCGCCCAGTCTCAGAACGAGCGCTCGCAGATACAGAACAAGGCGACCGCGATGCAGATCCTGCGCTCGCGCCTGCTCGAGCGCAAGGAGCTGGAGCAGGCCGAGGAGCTCGCGAGAGAGCGGGGAGAGCAGAAGTCGGCCGAATGGGGGTCGCAGATCCGCAGCTACTTCCTGCACCCGGACCAGCGGGTCAAGGACCACCGCACGAACTACGAGGTCGGCGACACAAACCGCGTCCTCGACGGCGACATCGACGCCTTCGTCCGGGAGTACCTGAACCTCGCGGCCTCCTCGGGCAACTAGCCTCCTCGGCTAGAGCGAGCCCTCGAGGTCGAGCAGCGCCCGCTTCATCTCCGGGCCGCCGCCGTAGTTGCCGACGCCCCCGCCGGACTGCAGGACCCGGTGGCAGGGGACGATCAGCGGGATCGGATTGCGGCCGCAGGCCGTCCCGGCGGCGCGGTAAGCGCGCGGGTTGCCGGCCTGCTTGGCGATCTGCCCGTAGGTGCGGGTCTCGCCGTAGGGAATCCGCGCGACCGCATGCAGCGCCCGGTTGCGGAAGCCCGACGGGGTCAGCGCCCAGTCCACCTGCACGTCGAAGTGGTCGCGCTTGCCCTCGAAGTACTCCTCAAGCTCGCGACGCTCCTCGTTCAGCCGCTTCTGGGACTCGAGCACCCGGGGGGAGACATACCTCGCGAGGTCCTCGAGGACCTCGTCCTCGGTCTGCGCGTGGCCTCGGTGACTGGGCAGGGCGAGCCTGACGACCCCGCGGTCGGTGCGGGCGACCAGGAGCCTGCCGAAGGGAGAGTCGACCGGCGAGTAGGCCACGTCGACCAGACCGTCGCGCTCGGCGCGGGCGAGGACGCCCTGGACGGCGCGGTCGAGGTCACCGCCGGAAGGCGTTTCCCGGAGCATCTTCTCTAGTTGCTTTTCGGACAGCGGGTTCATGCGAATTCACCTCTCAGCTTCTGAAGTCCCTCGTGGACGCTGCGCCGGGCGGCGTCCTGCGAGCAGTCGAGTGCGTTGGCGATGCCGGCGTAGGACATGTCGGTGGCGAAGCGCAGGACCACCGCGCTGCGCTGCTTGGGCGGGAGCCCGCTGACCGCACGCCAAAGTTCGGGATCGCGGCCTCCGACGATCGCGTCGGGCCGGTTGTTCGGGCTCGGCTCACCGCCGGCCACCTCCTCCGGGCTCCCCGCCGGCACGGCGCGGCGCCCTCGCGAGCGATGGTGGTCGATCGCCTTGCGGTGCGCGATCGTGAGCAGCCAGGAGCGCAGGTTGCTCGCGTGCCCCAGCTTCGGATATGCGCGCAGCCCGGCGATGAACGTCTCCTGGAAGACATCCTCGGCGTCGCTGTGGCCAACGGAGGCGACCAGGAAGCCGAGCACATCGGAGCCGTGCTCGTCGAGCAACGCTTGGAAGGGGGGAAGGGATTCATCTGGCATTCGCCCATAAAACGTCGCACACCGGGCTTTCGTGAGATTGTGAGGCGGTGGAGATCGCCGCCGACACGCGGGAGCTCGTCGCCCGTGCCCTGGACGAGGATCTCGGCTCGGGTGACGTCACCGCCGCCGCGGTGGTGCCTGAGCAGGCCGCCGGGCGGGCGACGATCAGCCAGAAGGCTCCCGGCGTGCTCTTCGGCCTCGATGTCGCGGCGGAGGTCTTCAGGCAGGCGGGGGCGGGCGAGTTGGAGGCCCTCGCGCCGGAGGGCGAGTGGCGCGATCAGGTTCCGGCCGAAGTCGCCCGTGTGGCCGGCCCGGGTCGAGGGCTACTCGCAGCCGAGCGGACAGCGCTCAACCTGCTCGCGCATCTCTCCGGTGTCGCGACCCTGACCGCCAGCTTCGTCCGGGCTGTCGAGGGGACGGGGGCCAGGATCCTCGACACGCGCAAGACCACGCCGGGGCTGCGGGCGCTGGAGAAGGCGGCCGTCGCGGCCGGCGGCGGCACCAACCACAGGATGGGCCTCTACGACGCGATCCTGATCAAGGAGAATCACGCCGCGCTGGCGGGCGGGGTGGGGGAGGCGGTTCGGCGCGCCCGCAAGGCACAGCCCGACCTGCCGGTGGAGGTCGAGTGCCGCGACCTCGAGGAGGTTCGGGAGGGGGTCGAGGCCGGTGCGGACCGCCTGCTGCTCGACAACATGAGCCCGGCGGAGCTTCGCGAGGCGGTCGCTGAGGCGCGCGGCACGGACGGCCCGGAGCTCGAGGCCTCCGG
>DASUPK010000122.1:0-19207 GCA_036276255.1 Solirubrobacterales bacterium | reverse complement strand
TCGCGGATCGTTCCGAGGCGGCCGCCGAGCAGCTGGGCGGCCGCATCGAGGTCGGCGACGGCGAAGGTGATCCCCCAGAAGCGAGCCGGGCCCGGCTCGACGTTGGCGTGCTGGACGACCTCGAGGATCACCTCGCCGAGGCGGAAGAATCCCTGACGCAGCGGCGAGCCGCCGGCCTCGACCTCCCGCACGCGGCGACGCTCGATGCCGATCTCCTCGAGGGCCGCGGTGGTGCGCTCGAGATCCGGGGTGAAGACGACGAGGTGGTCCACGCGGATCGCTCCGTTGGCGTGCACGGACTCGGCCGCGACGACGTGTGACGGCGACGCGACCGGCAGGCCGTCGACCTCGCCGTCGAAGCCTGCGAGCCGCCAGCCGAGCACGCCCTCACCGCGCCCGAAGGCGAATGGAACCTCGCCGACGTGCATCGCATCGCCGGAGATGCCGAAGCCCGATTCGGTCCACCGCCCCTGATCGGCCCCGAGCGTCATCTGTTCGATCCGTCGCTTCATCTCTGCGCAAAGCGATACTCCATCTGCATGAAGGCGGTGCTGGCGATCACGGTGGTCTGCGTCCTCGGCGCCGCGGCGCTTGCGTACTTCGTGCTCGATCCGTTCGAGGATGACTCGGATCCGACGGCGAGCCTTCATCTCAGCGGCACGGCCTGCGAGCGCCTCGCCGGACTCGCCGGCTACCTGGCCGACACGGACGACAACGTCAACGAGTTCCTTCTCGACCTCGGTCAACGGGCCGGCGGAATCAGCAGGGGGCGGCGCGCGCTTGCCGATTTGGCCCGGGGTGGCCGCAACCGCATCCCCGGAAAGGGGTTCAAGCAACGATTCGATGATGGAAGCATCGGCCAGGTCAGGCATTTCGTGGGCTACGCGCGCGCCTGGATGTTCGGCGGGACGAACGTGACCCGGTGGATCTCCGAGAATCTGCGGCATGACGCACCGGATTCCCCGGATGGCCGGCTGGGCGATGAGGGAATCGAGTTCGCCCAGGACCTGATCGCAGGCCGGCTGGAACTCTCCGCCGCATCGACCTGGCTTCGAACCAAACTCTGCCGCCGGTCGAGCCCTATTTACCGCAGTACTGGGGTGCGGTCGCCGGTCGGAGGCGCCTAGCCTTCCGCGCGATGAAGCCGAGGAGGAGATACCTGATCGCGGGACTGGCCATCGCCATGCTCGCCGCGCCCGCCGGCGCCTCGGCGTCGAGCACCAAGCTGACGATCTCGCCGCAGCCCGACACTCCCGACGCCTCGCCCCAGACGCAGATCAGCATCCTCGGGGTGGCGCGTCAGGCGATCCGCTCCGTCAGCGTCACCGGACAGACGTCGGGGCCGCATTCCGGTCATCTCAGCTCCTACTCGGGTCATCGCGGGGCGAGCTTCCTGCTCGATCAGCAGCTCACGCAGGGTGAGTCCGTCTCTGTCGAGATCCGGATCAAGGGACGCAAGCCGATCCGTTACCCGTTCACGGTCGCCACGCTCGGCGCGAAGCAGGGTCCGCTCACCCTCACGTCCACCCAGCCGGACAAGCTGGACCACTTCGTCACCGAGCCCGGCCTGACCCCTCCGAAGATCACGATCAACAAGAGCTCCAAGCGGGCCCGCGGCAACGGGAGCGTGCTGCTGACGCCCCTGCCCTCGCCGGTCGTCCACCCGGAGAGCAACAACACGGTGACGATCAAGCCCGTCGGGCCGGGCGGCCCGATGATCGTGGACGGCGGGGGGAATCTCGTCTGGTTCAGGCAGCTCACCCCGCCAGAGGTCGCCGCCAACCTGCGGCTGCAGCGGTACCGCGGCCGCAAGGTCCTGACGTGGTGGGAGGGAACGGTCACGCCGGCGGCATACGGCGTCGGCGGCGGCGTGATCGCCAACCATGCCTACGACATCATCAGGACCGTCCACGCCGGTAACGGCTACCCGATGGACCTGCACGAGTTCGAGCTCACCAAGGACGGAGACGCGCTGATGACGGTCTACTCGCCGATCCGCGTCCACCTGCCGGGCACCCCCGAGGGGACACTGTCGCCACTGCTGGACTCGATCGTCCAGGAGGTCGACATCAAGACCGGGCTGGTCGTCTGGGAGTGGCACTCATACGGACACATTCCGCTCGAGACCTCGCAGGCGACCCCGCAGAACAGCGCCTCGTACGACGCCTTCCACATCAATGCGATCCAGGCGCTCCGGAACCATCGGGTGCTGATCTCGGCACGTGACACGTCCGCCGTCTACAAGGTCGACCAGGGGAGCGGCCGGATCCTCTGGACCCTCGGGGGCAAGGGCACGGACTTCAACTTCGGCCCCGGCGCGCTGTTCAACCTCCAGCACGACGCCCACATGCTGAGCAACGGCCGCATCAGCATGTTCGACGACGGGGCGGGGCCGCCGATGTTCAACCCCTATTCGCGTGGCCTCATCCTCCAGCTCGACCACCGGCGGCACAGGGCCACCCTCGTGCGGCAGTTCGCGCGCTCGACCAGCACCTCCGCCCAGAGCGAGGGGAGCCTGCAGAGGCTGCCCGGCGGGAACGTGTTCGCCGGCTTCGGGTCCGAGCCGTTCTTCTCGGAGTTCTCATCTCGCGGCAAGCTCCTGCTCGACGGGAGCCTGCCGACCGACGACGGCACCTACCGGACCTACCGCTTCCCGTGGAGCGCCTCGCCGAAGACGAAGCCGGTCATCGTCGCCCAGCGTCAGGGCCTCACGGGGGTCTCGCTCTTCGCGAGCTGGAACGGGGCCACGCGGGTGGCGAAGTGGCAGTTCCTGGCGGGCCAGAGCGCCGGATTCCTCTCGCGGATCGCGACGACTCCGAAGCGGTCGTTCGAGACCCGCGTCGACCTGGGCACTTCCGCGACGGTGTTCGCGGTCCGCGCCCTGGACTCGAAGGGGCACGTGATCGGCCGGTCCGACACGGTGCCCGCGTCCTGACTGACGGCGCAGTTCCTCTCCACGATCGCGCGAGTCCGCGTCACCTAGATAGGCCTACCCGGCAGTAGCGTCGCCGCTGTCAACAACTCTCTCGGGAGGAGAGCAAATGAAGAGTCGCGTGACCGCAATTCTCTGCGTGGCGGCGGCCTGCTTCGTCTTCGTGGCCCCGGCGTGGGCGACGAAGTACGTCGCGCTCGGCGATTCGTATTCGTCCGGCACCGGGACCCGCACCTACTACGACAGCAACTGCCAGAGGTCGGTGTACGCATATCCGTACCTGCTGCTCAACGCCCACCCGTCGTGGACGTTCGTGCACGCGGCATGCTCGGGAGCGAAGACCGGCGACATCCTCACCTCGCAGATCAGCAGCGTCACCCCGGACACCGATTGGGTGACGTACACGATCGGCGGCAACGACGCCGGGTTTTCCAGCGTGATCACCACCTGCGCCGAGCCGTCCTGGCTGGGCGACTGCAACACGGCCGTGAACAACGCCCAGAGCTACATCCAGAAGACGCTGCCGGGCCGGCTCGACCTTCTCAACAACGCGATCAGGTCGCATGCCCCGAGCGCGCAGGTGATCGTGCTCGACTATCCGCACCTGTTCAACAGGCAGGACTGCAACGCCGGGACGTTCTTCAGCTCCAGCGAGGAGACGCGGCTCAATCAGACGGCGGACATGCTGAAAGGCGTGCTGAGCGCGGCCGCATCTCGGGCGGGGACGAATTTCCTCTTCCGCGATGTGATCCCGCCGTTCATCGGCCACGCAGTCTGTGACGGCGGTGGCGGGTCGTCGACGGAATGGATCAACGGCCTCTCCAACCCGGTTGGGGAGAGCTACCACCCGAAGAAGACAGGCCAAGCCGGCGGCTACTACCCGGTGGTGCACAACACCACCGGGTAGCCCGCATCCCGGCTCTCACGCCGAGTCGAACCCCGGCGTAAGGTGTTCGGGGGGTGGGAGTGGAGTTCGTCCGAAGAATCACGTTGGTAGTCCTGGTCTCGCTGGTGGCCCTCGCGGCCGCCGGCGTCGCCGGTGCGCCCTCCGCCGGGGCACTGAGCCGGAGCGAGGCCAGCTACGTGAAGGCCGCCAACAAGGGCGTCAAGCAGACCCATCGCTGGTGGAATCGCGGCAGGCACTGGTACAGCTCGACCCTGGGCTCCTCGCAGGTCGCGTCCCTGTGGGGCGTCGTGCCTCTCTTCGAGGCGCTGAATGGACTGCAGATCGCGCAGCCGTCGCGGCGCCACCTCCGTCAGCTCAATCGCTTCGCCTGGGGAGCGCAGCGCTACCTCAATCCCGCGCTCGAGCCCGTTCCCGGCTTCGGGCCCCGGCCCGGCCAGCACAACCCGGGCAAGACCACCTGGTTCGACGACAACGGCTGGTGGGGCCTTGCCTTCCTCGACGCCTATCGCGCCACCGGCAACGGGCGCTGGCTGACCGACGCCGAGATCGCTCAGAACTACATCAGCGTCTCGGGCTGGGACACGACGCCGGGGCGCCCGGGCGGGATCTGGTGGAACACGAACCACAGCTTCTACGCGGGGGAGTCCCTGGCCGGCGGCACTCTGCTCTCCGCCCGGCTCTTCGCGATCACCCACGACTCCCAGTACCTGGCCGACGCCATGAAGTACATCGCCTGGGGCGACGTCTGGCTCACCGATCCCGCGACCGGGCTGTACGCCCGCCTGCGCAGGCCGAAGACCTACTACCCGAAGGGCGGCGCCCCATCGAGTGGAGCGGCGTCCGGAGCCACGGCGGCGGCGGACCAGAAGGCCCTGGCCGCGAACCCGGACGAGGCGGCCAAGCTCGAGGCGGCCGGAACCCCCGTCGCGGAACCGGGAGAGGCGCAGTCGGCCTTCAACAACTACCCGCCGTTCGCCCCATCGCCGATGCCCTACGTGAACGGACCGATGATCCTCGCCCACCGGATCATCTGCGACGAGACGGGCAAGAAGTCCTACTGCCAGCGCGCCGACCAGCTCGCGGCCACCACGCTCGAGGTCTACCGACGCTTCTGGATGGGCCCCCAGTTCGACTTCTGGTACCTGCGCACGATGCTGGAGTTCGCGAAGGACGACAACAACGGCGACTGGTACGGGGTCGTGCAGCGCAACGCGCGCAGCGCCCTACATCGCGCGCGCGACAGGCACGGGCTCTATCTCCGCACCTGGTACGGCAAGAAGGCCTCGCGGGCCAACGCCCCGAAGGGCAGCCTCCAGCTGCATGCCGCAAACGCGGCGCTCTTCGCCTGGATGGGCGCGCTCGGGCGCTGAGCGGCTACGGCCCGGTGCCGGCTGCAGCCAGCGCCGCGATCGCCAGCTTCGCCGCCCCTTCTCGTGACGCGAAACGCCAAACGGCTTCGCCATCAGATTGCGGCCACGAGCGGCCGCCCCGGCTAAGTCGCTTCGGGCTTCGCCCTTCGCTCCGATAGAGAGCGGCCTGGTGGCCGCTAGGCCGCGGCCTTGCGCAGCTTGCCGTCCGCCTCGAGCTCCTCGCGGACCTTGCGAACGTGGCCCGTCGAGCAGTTGGCCCGCTTGGCGATCACGCCGTCGGGCTCCTCGGGGCTGCGGCGAAGCTCGAACTCGAGCAGCGCCTGGCGCCGGGAGGCCCAGCCGTCACCCTTGGCGCCGATGGTCGCCTTCTCGACGGCCTTCTCACGCTGGCAGTGCAGGCAGAGCCACTGACCGCCGGCCTTGGTCCAGCCCTCGGGGCGCCGGGGGGTGGACTTGCTGCCTGCGGCATAGCGCACGGTCACCTCGCAGCCGGCGCAGGTCCAGCGCCGTGTGCGGGGCGCGTGGGCGCGCGAATTGTGAGCGGTCTTGGTCTGAGACATGAGTTCCTCCGCGGTCGAGTGCTGCGTTCGCGAAGGCTGCCTATCGTGGGAAGAACTGCGCGAAAACGCTGCAAATGCCGGGTTTCCGTGGCCCCGGCGGGACAAACATGTTAGCAGATGCTGAAATGCCTGCAAATCGCGGATTTTTGGCCGAAATCAGCCGATTTCACCCTTCGGTGACCCATTCGGACCGCTCGAACCGCTACGAATACCAGCCCCCGTGCGCGGCCTCGATGCAACCGCCGATGCAGGCGGCCGGCTGACCTCGCGATCGACCTGGGCTCTGATGGGCGCCCTGATCGCGCTCGTCGGCGCGCTCGCACTCTGCCTCGACCGGTTTCACAACGGCGACTTCTATCTCTCGCTGACCAGTGGCCGGTTCATCGCCCAGCACGGCTTCGCGACCCACGATCCATTCTCCACGATCTCCCACGGCGGTACCTGGCTCAACCAGCAATGGCTCTCGGAGCTGGCCTTCTTCAGGGTCTCCGAGCTGATCGGCCCCACCGGGCTGACCGTGCTCTACGCGGTGCTGATCACGGCGCCACTCGCGCTGTTGCTCTGGCTCTGCCGGCGTAAGGGATGGCCGATGCTCGTGGCCGTGACCGCGTTCTACTTCCCGGGGGTCCTTGCGGTCGTTCATCCTCGTGCCGCCGGGTTCACGGTGCTGATCTTCACTCTGCTGGTCGCGCTGCTGGTCGCGCTCTGGAGCCGCACGCCCGCCGGCACCGGCAGGCGCCGCGTCTGGTGGGCGCCCGTCGCGATGCTGGCGCTCTTCGCGCTCTGGGCGAACCTGCACGGGGGGTTCGTCGCAGGCTTCCTGCTCCTCGGACTGGCGACCATCGGGCTGGCGATCGACAACTGGCGGGGGATCCCCGGCTCGGTGCCGCTATCGCGAGTGGCGGTGCTCGGTCTCGTCGCGGTCCTGGCTGCCGTCACGGTCACCGTCGCGACCCCGCTCGGCTCGGCGATCTGGGAATACCTGCTGAGCTTCCAGAACCAGGCGATCTCGCTGGCCAGCACCGAGTGGGAGTCGGCGTTCAGCTCGCCGCTGGCGGTCGTCTACCTGGGGCTGGCGACCTGCTTCGCCGCCTGGATGTGGATCCGCTCGCCCCAGCCCCGACGCGCCACCACACTGCTCGTCACGGCGGGATTCCTCGTCTTCGCCGGCTACTCGATCCGCAACATCGTCTTCATCGGTCCCATCCTCGCCCTGCTGGTCGTCTGGACGGCTCCGAATCGCAGCCCGATGCGCCTGCGGGGACCGGCCGCGATCTTCGCCGCCGCCGCGGCGGCAGCGACGCTCGTCTGGGCGGTCGTCCTCGGTCCCGCCCGCGACGATCCGACCCTGGGCTTTCCCGTCGCCGACTACGCGATCGCGCACCCGCCGAAGCACGGGCGCATCGTCACCTACGCCGGCGTCGGCTCCTACATCAACTGGCGCTCGCCCAGCACCCGGGTGGTGCTCAATGGCTGGCTCGAGCACTACACGTCGCAGGAGCTGCGAGACAACTACGGCGTCCTGCGCGCCTGGACCGCCGATCTCCCGGACGCGCTGCGACGCATCCACGCGGGTGCGGTCATCACCCATGTCAACTCGGCGATCGCACAGCTGGAGGCCTCCGGCTTCCGGCCGGAGTTCACCTCGGCTGATGGGACCTACCTGGTGCGGGTTCCGCGTCACTCGAGGCTGAGCGGGCCTTAAGAGTCCGCTCTAGCATCCCGCACCCCGATGGAGTCGCTCCCCGGAACCGTTGACTCTGCGATCGAGCCGGCCGCCGTCGGGCCGCAGATCCCAGCCGTTCCGCGGGTGAGGCCGGCCCACCGGACTCTGCTCGCCAACGCGTTCCTCGGCGGGATGATCGTCTCGGGCTTTCTGATGGCTGCTGGGGCCGCCGCCAAGCACTACGGACCGACGCTGCACATCCATCACGGCCTTCCGAGCGAGATCCGCGGGCCGCTGCACGGCCTGAACCTGTCGCTGAGCGGCGACGTGTTCGCGGCGCTCTTCATAGTGCTCGGCCTCTGCTACCTCGGCGTGCTGATGTTCGCGGACTCGGTCCGCGTCCGGGTGGGGGTGGGCGCGATCGTCGCCCTGCACCTGATCTTCCTGCTCGCGCCGCCGCTGCTCTCGAGCGACATCTTCAACTACGTCGGATACGCGCGGCTCGACGCAATCCATCACCTGAACCCCTACGTCCACCCGCTCTCCGCGGCGCCGACCGATCCCTCCTACATATACGTCGGCTGGCCGCTCAACACGACCGCCTACGGCCCGCTGTTCACGCTCGGCAGCCTCTCGCTCGGCTGGGTGAGCTTCACGTCGGCGATCTGGCTGCTCAAAATCTCGGCGGCCCTAGCCAGCCTCGCTTGTGTCGGGCTGGTCTGGATGTGCGCGACCCGCCTGGGACGGCCCGCCCTGTCGGCGGCGCTGTTCTTCGGCCTCAACCCGGTCCTGCTCGCCTACGCCGTCGGTGGCGGGCACAACGACCTGCTCATGCTGGTCGCCGCGCTCGGCGGCATCTACCTGATGCTGGCCGGGCGCGAGTCCGGCATGGCGGCGCTGGTGATCGCGACGGCGGTGAAGAGCTCGTCGGTCGTGCTGCTGCCCTTCGCGCTGCTCGGCTCGCGCCGCCCGTGGAAGGCGATCCTCTGGGGGGTGGCGGCGGCCGCGGTGATCGGCGTCGCCACGCTGCTCGCGTTCGGGACCCACATCTCGAGCCTGCTGCACGTCCTCCAGCACGACGCGCGCTTGGAGACGCCCAACGACATCCCGGGTGTCATCAACGACGTCCTCGGTCTTGGCATCTCGACCCACACCCTCGGCAGGATCGGGATGCTTGTGCTGCTCCCGACGATCGCCCTGCTCCTGATTCGCGTCTACCGGGGCGGCGACTGGCTCGAGAACGCCGGTTGGGCGACCTGCGCGGTGCTGGTCACGACCACCTGGTTTTTGCCCTGGTATCTGATCTGGTTCCTGCCGCTGGCGGCGCTGGCCCTCCGGCCGTATCAGCGCTACATCGCACTGGCCCTGACCGCATTGGCGATCGGGCTGCAGCTGCCGCTGATCTTCGGGAAGTAGCGGCCACCAGGCCGCTCCACCTCGGAGCGCAGGGCGAAGCCCGAAGCGACTTGTGTGGGGCGGCCGCTCGTGGCCGCCGGCGGTGCGGCCGGATTCTCAACCCGAGTGGGCCAACTCGACAATCTCGCTAAGGAAGTTCAACAATTCAAATCGGTTTCGGGGTATAAGGGGGGCTCGTGACTCCCACCCGCACCTATCTCGTCTGCGCTACACCCCGCAGCGGCAGCACGCTCGTCTGCCAGGCGCTCAAGGAGACGGGCGTCGCCGGGCGGCCCGAGGAGTACTTCGAGGCGCTCGAGCACAGCGGCCGGCCGCGCCGGCCGGAGGAGTACTTCAACGGGGTGGAGGACCAGGCGATCCTCAACCAGCTGCAGCGCCGCGGGGTCGCGGAGGAGCAGGCGGCGCGATCTCCGCTGTGGAGCAGGACCGCATACGACCGCTACCTCGAGTGGGCGATGGAGCAGGGAACGACCCCCAACGGCGTCTTCGGCGCGAAGCTGATGTGGGGATACCTGGGCGACTTCGTCAGCCTGCTGCGGAACGTCCCGGAGTACAGGGACCTCCCGCTGGCCGAGCTGCTGCCGGCGGTGTTCCCCGATGTCACCTTCGTCCGGGTCATCAGGGCCAACAAGGTTCGCCAGGCGGTCTCGCTGTGGAAGGCCGTGCAGACGGCGACCTGGCGGCAGGAGGGTGACAACGATCCGTTCGCCGGCGTGCCGGAGGACAGCGACGTTCCCCCGTACAAGAGCTTCCTCGACGAGCATCTGCCGGCGCTCCGCTTCAACTTCAACGCGATCTCGCATCTGCTCGGACAGATCCTCCGAGACGAAGCTCGCTGGGACGCCTTCTTCGAGCACGTGAGGATCAAGCCGGTGCTCGTCATGTACGAGAACTTCGCCGCCGACTACGAGACCAGCACCCTGAACGTGCTGGACAGGCTGGGGCTGACTCCGCCGGACGGCTTCAAGGTCGAACCGCGGATGAAGAGCCAGAGCGATGGGCTCAACGACGACTGGGCCCGTCGCTACGCCGAGTTGAGGCTGGGCAGCGAGTTTGATCTGGCGCCGAGCCTGCCGGACGCGGTCGGATCGCGGGCCCGATAATGGCGGGCATGGACGGCGACCGCCCGACGAACATCCTCTACCTCCACTCCCATGACACCGGGAGGCACGTGCAGCCGTACGGCTATCAGGTGCCGACGCCGAACATCCAGCACCTGGCCGATCAGGGTCTTCTCTTCCGGGAGGCGTTCTGCGCTTCGCCGACGTGCTCCGGGAGCCGCGCCTCGCTGCTCACCGGCCAGTACTGCCACAACAACGGGATGCTCGGCCTCGCTCACCGCGGCTGGAAGCTCAACGACTACGGGCAGCACCTCGTCCATCCCCTGAGCGACGCGGGCTACCGCACGATCCTGATCGGCGAGCAGCACATCTCCGTGGACCCTGCCGTGATCGGCTACGACGAGGTCATCCACGTCGACTCGAACCATGCGAGCGACGTCGCCCCCATCACCGGCAAGGCGATGGACGGAGCGCCCGAGCCCTGGTTCATGTCGGTCGGGTTCTTCGAGACGCACAGGGACTTCGCCGCGCCGACGTCGGTGCGCGACTCTCTCTACTCGCTGCCCCCGGCGAACCTGCCTGACGCGAAGGCGACGCGACAGGACATCGCCGCGTTCAAGGCCAGCGCCCGCTCGCTCGACCAGGGAATCGGCGCCGTGCTGCACAAGGTTCACGACCTCGGCCTGCAGGAGAGGACGCTCGTGATCTGCACGACCGACCACGGCCTCGCCTTCCCTGGCGCAAAGGCCACCCTGTTCGACCGCGGCACGGGGGTGATGCTGGTGATGCGCGGGCCGGGCGGCTTCACCGGCGGCCGGGTGATCGACTCGATGGTCAGCCACCTCGACATCTACCCGACGCTCTGCGAGGTCGCCGGGATCGAAAAGCCCGACTTCCTGCAGGGCCGGTCCCTGATGCCGCTGGTCCACAGGGAGGTGGATCGCGTCAACGACGAGATCTTCAGCGAGGTCACCTACCACGCGGCCTATGAGCCCCAGCGCGCGATCCGGACCCCCCGCTGGAAGTACATCCGGCGCTTCCTGGACTACGACCGCGTGGTCCTGGCCAACTGCGACGACAGCGCCAGCAAGGAGCTGCTGGTGAATGCGGGATGGGGCGAGGAGCACGTCGACCGCGAGCAGCTCTACGACCTGGTGCTCGATCCGGCGGAGGGCCGCAACCTGGCCGGCGATCCGGCCCACGAGCAGGTCCTCTCCGACCTGTCCGGCCGGCTCACCGATTGGATGCGCGAGACAGACGACCCCCTGCTTCAGGGAGACGTCGAGCCGCCGCCGGGTGCCGAGTTCAACCTGCAGACACAGGTCACGCCCGACGAGCCGGTCACCGTGGCGGGCGAGTCGGCGCCGGCGCCATCCAGCTGAAGCAGCGCCAGGGCTCCGTGGCGTAGTTCGTCTCGAGATCCCGCTCCCGGTACTCGAATCCGCAGATCCCGCAGTTGAGGGAGGCGAGCTGCCAGAGGCTGCGGACCTGGGACGGCTGGAATTCCCTGCCGAAGAGAACCCGCATCAGGAAGAAGCGCAGGAAGATGCCGTGGCTCACCGCGATCACGGACTCGGTTCCGTCGGCGACCAGGCGTTCCTGGACGACCTGGACGCGGCTCATGATCTCGTTGAAGGACTCGCCGCCGCGATAGGAGTGATCCGGGTCGTCACCGTGCTCGGCCATCCAGACCGACCAGCGGCGCAGGCGCTGGTCCTCCAAGGACAGCTCGCCGAAGCCCTCGGACTCCCGCAGCTCCCGCAGCTCCGCGAGCTCGGTGACGGGGAGCTCGAGCCTCTCGGCGATCACGCCGGCCGTTTCCCGGGCACGCCGCAGCGGGCTGGTCAGGACGCGCGTCGCCCCAGCTTCGCCGAGGCGTTCGGAAACGGCGCGCACCTGCTCGAAGCCGCGCTCGGTCAGGCGGTCGCCGGAGTTTCCCGGCAACGCCATCGCACCCGGCGCGGCGTTCGAGGCGGATTCGCCGTGGCGAACGAAATGGACGACCATCGGGCGGGCACGCTACCCCGCCGCCGCGAATCTGCCGCCATATGATCGTCGCATGCGCCAGTTGACCAGCCTCGACGCGCAGTTCCTGGCGCTGGAGAGCTCACACCAGACGGGCCACATCGCCGGGCTGACGATCCTCGACCCCTCGACCAAGCCGAGCGGAGAGCTCACCTTCCAGGACATTCGCAACCTGATGGAGGAGCGATTGCCGCTGCTGCCGCCGCTGCGCTGGCGGCTGGTGGAGGTCCCGTTCGGGCTCGACTACCCGTACTGGCTCGACGATCCCCACTTCGATCTCGACTTTCACGTCCGCGAGCTCGCGCTGCCGCCGGGCGGCGCCAAGGAGAAGCTCGCGGAGCAGGCGGCGCGGATCGCGGAGCGGCCGCTTGATCGCTCTCGCCCGCTCTGGGAGCTGTACTTGATTCACGGCCTCGAGGACGGCCACAACGCCCTGCTCACCAAGATCCACCACTCGCTGATCGACGGTCTGTCCGGTGCGGAGATCATGGGCGTGCTCTTTGACCTGAAGGCAGAGGGCAGGGACCTGCCGGAGCCCAGTGAGAACGGCGGGGACCGGCAGCCCACAGAGCTCGAGATGCTCACGCGGGGGCTGATGGGCTTCCCGCGCTACCCGCTCCGGATCCTGCGATCCCTGCCGCGGGCGCTGCCGAACCTGGACGAGTCCCCCGTGTTCGCGGGGATCCCGGGAACCGGGCTGGTCGCCAAGGTGACGGACCGGCTCACCCGGCCATTCAGCAATCGCGAGAGCGGGGTGCTCGCCCACACCCACTTCAAGGCGCCGAAGACCTGCTTCAACGGCCGGATCTCGCCTCACCGGCGCTTCGCCTTCGGCCAGCTCACGCTGGACGAGGTGAAGGAGGTGAAGAACAAGCACGGCGTCACCGTGAACGACGTGATCGTCTCGGTCTGCGCGGGCGCCGTCCGCAGCTGGCTGCTCGAGCACGACGATCTGCCCTCCGACCCGCTCGTCGTGCAGGTGCCGGTCTCGGTCAGGACGGACGAGGAGATGGGCACCTACGGCAACCGGATCATGCTGATGAGCGCTCCCTTCTTCACCAACGAACCCAGCGCCGAGCGCCGGCTGGAGAAGACACATCGCGCTCTGGCTGCGATGAAGGAGCATCACCGGGCGCTGCCGGCGGAGCTGCTTCAGGACACGAACCACTTCATCCCGCCCGCCGTCTTCGCGAGGGCTGCGCGAGCGACCTTCGCGATATCGACCAGTGGGCGGGGCCGGCTGACCTGGAACCTGGTCGTCTCCAACGTGCCCGGCCCGCAGTTCCCGCTCTACTGCGCGGGCGCCAGACTGGTCGGGAACTATCCCATCTCGGTGATCACCGACGGAATGGGCCTCAACATGACGGTGATGAGCTACTGCGGGAAGATGGACTTCGGGATCGTCGCCGACCGCGATCAGATGCCCGACCTCTGGTCCATGCTGGACCGGCTGCGCGACTCGCTCGAGGAGCTCAAGTAGCGGCGGAATTCGGGGACCTGGTGGATTGGCGCGGCGGCCGCGCCTATGAGCAGGCGATGCGGCCGGGGATCGCCGACGCCGACGCGGCCGGTCGATGCCGCCTCGACGCCATGGCCCGCTGGCTTCAGGACGTGGCCTACGCAGACCTGGTCGATGCCGGCTTCGAGGGTCGAGGGGTCTGGATCGTGCGGCGGACGCGGATCCGCGTCGAGCGGTTCCCGCGCTTCGGCGAGCTGCTCACCCTCCGGACCTTCTGCAGCGGCTTCGGCCGTTTCTCCGCGGAGCGCCGGACCTCGATCGCCGGGGAGACCGCGGCGGTGGAGATGGTCTCGCTCTGGGTTTGCCTCGATCCCGCCCGCGGGCGGCCGATGCGCTTTCCACCGGATTTCGTCGCCGTCTACGAGGAGAGCGCAGCCGGGCGCGAGGCCAACGTGCGGCTGCGGCACCCCGATCCGCCGGCGGGCGCCGCGAGCTCGCCGTGGACCTTCCGCGCGGTGGAGATGGACTCCGTCGGTCACATCAACAACTCGCACTATTGGACCCCGCTCGAGGAGGAAATCGCCGCCGGCCCCGAACCCGACTCGATCGACGCTGAGATCGAGTACCGCGACCCGGCGATGCCGGGCGAGGTCGCGCTGGTCAGGGATGGATCATCGCTCTGGATCGTCGGGGCCGAAGGAGCGGTGCATGCGTCGCTGTTGCGCGCTTAGGCCGTCGCTCGCGACCGGGCGCCATCGGCCGCGCGCGCGTGCTCGGTGACCGCATCGACAATCGTCGGCCAGACGCCGCGAGGCAGGTCGTGGCCCATGCCCTCGATCAACATCAGGCGAGCGCCGGGAATTGCCTTTGCGGTGGCCCTGCCTCCCGAGGGACGCACCAGCTTGTCGACGGTGCCGTGGATCACCAGGGTGGGGGCGGTGATTTGTCCGAGCTTGTCCGTGCGATCACCCGAGGCGACGATCGCTCCCAGCTGCCTCCCGCCGGCGCGGACGTCGAAGCCGCGGTCGTAGCTGAGGCCGGCCCGCTCGCGAACGTATTGCTCGTCGCGCGCAAATCCAGTTGATCCAACGAGGCCGAAGACCTCGGCGGAGCGCTCGATGTAACCCTCGCGGTCATGCGGAGGGGGGCGGAGCAGGTAGCGGTAGACCGGGAGGGCGGGCTGGCCGCGCCAGCGACTGCCGGTCGTCGACATGATCGAGGTGAGTGAGCGGACCACCTCGGGATGCTCGGCCGCGAGCATCTGGCCGATCATGCCGCCCATCGAGGCGCCGACGACATGGGCCGGCGCGATCTCGAGCTCGCGCATCAGCACGGCGGTGTCCTCGGCCATGTCGGAGAGCGTGTACTGCCCGGGGCCGACCCGCCGGCGGAGCATCTGACCGAGGCTCGGTGGGCGAAAGTCGAAGTGCGTCGAGCGGCCGATGTCCCGGTTGTCGAAGCGCACGACGTAGAAGCCGCGCTCGGCGAGCGCCACGCAGAAGTCCTCGTGCCAGGCGATCATCTGGGTCGCCAGCCCCATGATCAGGAGGATGGGCGGGTCGTCGGGGTCGCCGAACGCCTCGTAGCAGAGGGTCACGCCCCGGCCGACGTCGCAGAGCTCTTCAGCCATCCGAGCATCGTAGGGCGACGCCCGCGGGTGGTGGGGTCTTGTCCGACGGGTGCCTGTCCACGGAAGTGGGTAGGGCAGCCGCAAGCGATCTTGCACGCCTGTTAGCAACTGCTGACAATTCGGGGCCGAAGCTCTAGCCTGGCCGCAGCCGCCGGGCTTGCAGGGCTCGCCGCGCTGTATTGCCGATGCCGACTCGTACCCAGAGACCAAGAACGACGCGCCGCGGCCGGATCGCGGTGCTCTCGCTGATCGCCTTCGTCGCACTCGTGATGGTCGGCGTCGTCATCGGCCAGAGCGCGCTCGGCGATCCGGGGTCGAAGATCGCCCAGAAGCAGGACGAGCTCAGCCGCATCCAGTCGTCCTCGGGCTCGCTGCAGAGCCAGATCGACGTTATGAACCAGCGCGTCGACCAGCTGATCGGCGAAGAGTCTCACCTGCGCCAGGCGCAGGCGGCGGCCCAGGCTCAGCTCGACCAGAAGCAGGCCGAGCTCGACAAGGCGACCGCGCAACTCAATGCTGAGAGGGCCGAGCTGCGCAGGATCCGCGCGAAGCTGCAGAAGGCGGTCGGCGCCCTGGAGCAGCTGCTCGTCCAGATGTACAAGTCGAACGACCCTGACATCACCGCGGTGATCATGCAGTCGGCCAACTGGTCGGATCTGCTCACGCGCACCGAGTACATCGACCACATCCAGAGCTACGACAACGAGGTCGTCTCGCGCGTGCGCGGCCTTCGCGACCAGATCACCGCCCTGGTCAACCAGCTCCAGGCCACTCATGACCGGATTCAGGCCGCCCGCGATGCCGTCGCCACCAAGGAGCGGCAGATCGCGGCGCAGCACGCCCAGATCCAGCAGCAGCAGTCCTCGCTGGTCTCCGCCCGCAACGCCCGCCAGGGCGTGCTCAACGCGCTGCTTGCCAAGGAGCGCCAGATCCAGGTCGACATCTCCCATATCCCCGCTCCCGCGGGGCGGGCGACCATCGACTCGAACGGGGACGCCATCCCGCCGTCCAACGCGCCGCTCGCCGTGCGCGCCGCGATCGAGGCCGCCAACCAGATCGACAACCTTCCCTACATATGGGGTGGGGGACACGGCTCATTCACCTCGAGTGGCTATGACTGCTCCGGGGCCGTCAGCTTCGCCCTGCACGGCGGAGGCTTCCTCTCCAGCCCGCTCGACTCGACCGGCCTCGAGGTCTGGGGGGCACCCGGCGCCGGCAACTGGATCACGGTCTTCGCGAACAGCGGCCACGCCTGGGCGCTCATCGCCGGCCTGCGTTGGGACACCGCCGGCAATGGCTCCGACGGCCCGCGCTGGAGCACCGCGATGAACGAGAACACCGCCGACTTCGTCGCTCGCCACCCAAGCGGCTACTAGCCGGTCTCCTTTGGAGCGGCCGCTTGCGGCCGCGACTTGTGCAGGCCGGCGACGGTAGCCGCGACTGATGGCGAAGCCGTGGGCCTCTACCTCTCGAACGCCGAGATGGAGAAATCGGCTGTTTCGTGCTCGGCCCAGCCAGCCGCTCAGCCGAGCCCGGCAGCCAGGTAGCGCAACGCCAAGGCGAGGGCGAGTATGCCGAGGCCACGGCGCAGGAGAGCCTCCGGGAGCCGGGATTGGAACCGAGCGCCGAGGTAGCTGCCGGCGAGGCCGCCGAGTCCCATGCTCAGGCCGAGGAGCCAATCGGGGGCGATGTCACCGGTTCCTTCGATGCTGAGAACGGCGTACGTTGCGACGCCGGCGATGCTGGTGATGAAGGTCGCGGCCAAGGTCGCCGGAGCGACCTCGGCGACCGTGAATCCGACCCCGACGAGAATCGGGGCGAGGATTGAGCCGCCGCCGATCCCGTAGATCCCACCGACTATCCCAACGGCGAATGCCGCAAAGGTGATCCATCTCATCGGGGCTCGTCCGTCCGACCGCGCTCTCGCCGGGCGAAGGAGGGCGAGCCAAGCGCCGAGGGGGCCGAGCACCGCGGCGATCACCAGGTAGAAGGCATGAGGGCTGGAGAGGAGCTCCACGCGGATCACAGCGCCGATCACGACGCCGGGCAGGGAGCCGACGGCCAGGGCGCGCGTGAGCCGCCCAGCCAGTCGGCCCTCGCGATGGAAGCGGGCAAGGGCTCCGGGAATCGCCACGAGGTTGTAGAGCAGGTTCGTGGGCGTCACTGAGGGGCTCGGCACGCCGAGGACGCTGACCTGGACCGGGACTAGAAAGACGGCACCGGAGACGCCCACAGGGGTCGTCAGGAGGGCAACCGCGAAGGCGATCACAGCCCCGAGGGCGGGGTCAAGCATCCGAGCAGGCTACGAGGGCGTGGCCGCGCCACTGGCTCGTTCTTCTGTCTACCGAAAAAGGCGTATCCATATTCCCATTATCCCAATGGGGAAACGGGTGAATCTGCTACGGTTCCGCCCGTTAGTTGATTAAAACAATCAACAAAGCGGGAAAGGAATTCAAAGCTGATGAAGAAGAAGACCCTGGCGGTGGGGGTGGGCGCAATTCTGGCCCTCGCAGCGTCGGCCTCTTCGGCGATCGCGTCGACGACCCTGATCGGGTCCGGCTCGGTGGCTGCGGAGCCGGTGCTCAGGCCCCTGTTCGCCAAGTACCAGAAGGTGTCCAAGGGGAAGGTCCACTTCCTCTACACCGCCAATGGCGGGAACGCCGGCGTGGCCGATGTCCAGTCGGGCAAGAGCCAGTTCGCCGGCCAGGCACGTCCGCCGCTTCCGAGCGACGCGGGCACGACCTACATCAAGCTCTACCTGGACGGGCTCTGCATGGATGTGAACCCGGCCAATCACGTGGGCAACATCTCGATTCCTCAGGTCTCCGACATCTATCACGCGGTGACCACCAACTGGAGTCAGGTGCCCGGCTCGAATCTGAGCACCACGATCGACCCGGTCGGTCGTGACACCAACGGAGGGACGTACAACTTCTTCCTCCAAGCCGTGCTGAACAACCAGAACCCGTCGTCGAAGGTGAACGCGCTGACGGCGGACGGCCTGGTGATCAACGCGGTCAAGTCGGACCCGAACGCGATCGGCTATGCAGGGCTCGCGTGGCAGGGGGCCGGCGTCAGGAGCGTGAACCTCAACGGCGTGCCGTGCTCGGCGAAGAACGTCAAGAAGCTGAAGTACCCGCTGTCCCGGTTCATCTTCCTGGTGTTGCCGACCAACGGTTCGAACCCGCTGATCCAGCGGTTCGCGGACTGGGTCCGGACGAGCCCGGTCGCCGGAAAGGTGATCGCCAAGTCCGGCGGCGTGCCTGCGTTCAATCGCACGAGCAAGAAGAAGAAGTAGGACGGTGAATGGCCACTGAGGGCTATCTCCTCGACCTAGAGGAGGAATACCTCGCCGCGGAAGAGGTTCCGCGGTGGTCCGACCAGCGCGCCGAGCTGATGCTCGGCGCGCTGGTCGTTGCCGTCGTCGGCCTGCTCGTGGCGATGATCGTCTTCGTCTTCATCCGGGCCTGGCCGTCGTTCGCGCACAACGGGCTTTCCTGGTTCACGGCCGGCGGCAGCGTCGACGATCAGCTCTCGGCGATCTTCCAATCGGGCGAGACGCCCGGCGCGCAGCCCGTCTACACGTTGCACGCATGGCCGCTGATCTGGAGCACCTTCCTGATCACCTTCTCCGCGGTCGCGATCGCGTTCGTCTCGTCGCTCTTCGTCTCCGTCTTCATCGTCGAGTTCGCCCCCGAGTGGATGCGAAACGTCCTGCAGCCGGTCGTGCGGCTGCTGGCGAGCGTCCCCTCCGTCGTCTACGGCCTCCTCGGCGTACTCGTCCTGGTGCCGTTCATCGGCAACCACGTGATCGGCGAGTCCAGCAAGGCGTCGGTCGATCACATCATCTCCCTGACCGGATACGGCCTCAGCGCCGCGGTGCTGATCCTCACCGTGATGATCGCGCCTCTGATGATTTCGATCTTCTGCGACGGCCTGAACGCTGTTCGCAAGAGTTGGCTGGAGGGCTCGCTGGCCTCCGGGGTCAACCGCTGGCGCACCTTCTGGAAGATCGCCGTGCGGACCGCGCGGCCCGCGCTGGTAGCCGGGACGGTGATCGCCACGGCCCGGGCGATCGGCGAGGCGATCATGCTCGCGATGGTCTCGGGCAGCGTCGCCTTCTCGCCCAATCCGCTCGATGGAGCGATCTTCCTCGTGGAGCCTTCCCGTCCGCTGGCGCC
>DASUPK010000121.1:0-18566 GCA_036276255.1 Solirubrobacterales bacterium | reverse complement strand
GCCTCCGGTGATCGGGAAGGTAAAGTCCGCGACGGACTGGGTGGCCGGGGCGATCGGCGTGACTCCGGTCAGAGCCAGGACACAGTGCTGCGGAAGCTTCGAGGCGAACGCGCCGAGCAGGTTGGTGTGGAGGGTCATCGTTCCCGTCCCCGGCACGACCTCCACCGACCGCGGGTCGGTTGTGACCGAAACCACCGTTCCCAGGGACTGGCCGGCCTTCACCCGACCGCCTGAGGACGTGCCCGCGCGCTTGCGGGGCGAGAAAGCCCGGTTGAGCGCCTGAGCACCCTTTCCCGCGATCGTGGCTTTGATGTTGGAGATCTTTGCCCCCCATCCGTCCCGGGCCACGGAGCCGCCCATCAGGCTGCCGAAGGCGGGCACCTTCCTCTTGCCGATCTTGGCGGAGACGGTGCCCGGGCCGCCGTTGGCGCCCAGGTTGAGAGCCGTGATCGTCACCTTGACCTTGCCCTTGCCGCGCTTGGCCTTGAGGCTGCCCGAGACCTGCACGGCGCCCGAGCCATCGATGGGGTCCACGGCGCCGCCCGTGATCGGCAGGCTGAGGCTGCCGGGCTTCAGCTTGAGGCCGCGCGAGCCCTGCAGCTGGATCACCACCGACCCGCCCTTGAGCTGGTCCTGGCCGGCGAACGCCGAGGTCGAGGCGGCGAGCAGCGCGAGCATCGCCAATGCAACGGCAATCAGGCCGCGCGTCGCTGCGGTGTGTTTGTCCCTGTGGCTCAGCATCCGGGCTCGAAGCTCGATTCCCCCTGTGCACCCAGTGTTTCACGGCCTCGCTCACCGTGCGCCGGTCCGCCTACCCACTAGCGCTGATCCAGGAATCTGCAGGGTGGACGATGAATAGGTGGACGGACGTATGGCCGCCCCCACCCGATAACCGTGAATCCCGCTCCGCAACAGACTCATAGATCCATCCGAGTGGCGCAAACAGCGCTCGCCGCCCTGGTCGGCGCGGCGCTGTTGATCGTGATCGGCCATTCCGCTTTCGGCCTGGGGACCCCGCACTACAGCTTCTTCATCGAGAACTGGCTCTACGACTTCGTCACAGCGACCAGCGGGCTGATCATCCTGGCCCGGGCTGCCGCTCGCCGCGAGGGGCGCCTCGGCTGGGCGCTGCTCGGCTCCGGGTTGCTGTGCTGGGCTGTCGGCGACTCGTACTGGTCGATCGCCTACGTGAACGCGCCCGCACCGCCGTTCCCCTCGGTCGTCGACATCTTCTACCTGGTGGGGTATCCGCTGGTGCTTGGCGGGATGCTGTCCTATGTCCACGAGCGGATGGGGAAGCGCTCGATCCTGGTCTGGACCGACGTCACGATGGGGGCGCTCTGTGTGGCGGCGATCGGGACGAGCCTCCTGCTCGACTACGTGCTCACCAACACGACGGGAACTCCGGAGCAGATCGCGGTGGCCGTGGCCTATCCCCTCTTCGACGTCGCGACGATCGCGGTGGCGATCGGCGCCTTCGCACTTACCGGCTGGCGACCCGGACTCGGCCTCGGAATGGTCATCCTCGGCCTCGTCAGCACGGCGACCGGGGATGCGATCTACACCTACCAGTCGGTCGCGGGCACCTACACCGACAGCGCCTGGTACCTCTTCCTCTGGCCCCTCGGGACCGCCCTGATCGCGCTCGGCGCGGTCCAGCCCTCCCCGAAGCGGCGCGAGCTGCCCATGGACGAGGGCTGGCGCACGTTCGCCTCGCCGGTGGTGTTCGCGCTCGCGATTTTCGCCCTGATGACCCTGCAGCGGCAGGACATGAACAGGCCGATTGTGGAGGTTCTGACCGCCGCGACCCTGGTGGCCATCGCGGCGCGGATCATCCTCACCTTCAGCCAGAACCGGCGTCTGGTGATAGAGCTCGAGACGGACTCCCTGACCGGCCTGGCGAACCGGGGAAAACTTCTTTTCGACCTCGATCGCTTCTACTCGGCGAACGATCAGACCCCCCACCTGCTCGCCATCCTCGACCTGGACGGCTTCAAGGCCTACAACGACGCCTTCGGCCACCCGGCGGGCGACAGCCTGCTGATTCGCCTCGGCCACCAGCTCGGCAACGCGGTCGGGTCCACCGGACGCGCCTACAGGATGGGTGGCGACGAGTTCGCGCTGATCGTCCCCGGCGAGGGAGCCCAGGCCCGCGGGGCGATCGAGGACGCGGCAACCGCCCTCAGCGAGCGCGGCGAAGGCTTTCAGGTCACCTGCTCGGCCGGCTGGGCTGCGATCCCCCGTGAGGCAACCAACCGCCGCTCCGCCCTGCAGCTCGCCGACCAGCGCATGTACGAGCACAAGGATCTGCGCCGCCCATCGACGGGCGGCGAGGTCGAGGCGGTGCTGATACGGCTTCTCAACCAGCGCGCTCCGGAACTCGGGAAGCACGTCACCGCGGTGAAGAGCCTTGCGCTGGCGGTCGGCGAGGAGCTTGGGATGGGCCCGGGCGAGCTGACCACTCTGGGCCGCGCCTCGGAACTCCACGACATGGGCAAGATCGCGATCCCGGACGCGGTCCTCACCAAGGCTGGGCCGCTCGACGAGGAGGAGTGGGAGTTCGTTCACCAGCACACGATCCTTGGCGAGCGAATCATCTCCGCGGCGCCTTCCCTCGCCTCGGTCGGCAGACTGATCCGCTCTTCCCATGAGCGCTGGGACGGCACCGGCTACCCGGACCAGCTGGCGGGCGAGGACATCCCCCTCGCCGCGCGCATCATTCTGGTCTGCGACGCGTACGACGCGATGACCTCGGGGCGCCCGTACTCCCCCTCTCGCGATCCTGAGGCGGCCCTCGCGGAGCTCCGCGCCTGCGCGGGCTCGCAATTCGATTCGAAGCTGGTGGAGGTCCTCGAGCGCATCGTCCGCTCGACGCCCGCCGAGCGGCTGCCCGTCCCGGTCCCGGTTCCCTGAGGGGCCGAAAACGAAACCGGACGCCCAGCGGGCGCCCGGTTCGCTCGGGAGGTGATGCGAGTCAGAGCTACTTGACCAGGTCGACCTTCTCGAACGTGGTGCCCTCGAGCTCGGCCTCGTGGACCGCGGTGCCCGGGGTGAGGTCGGCCGTCGTGCAGACGCTGCCGCCATCGCCGGGACCGGAGTTGTCGCCGGGACCGGAGTTGTCGTCGCCCGACTCGCTCTGGCCGGAGCCGCCGTCATGCGACGCCCTCGCGGCGCTGTGGTCGTTGTCATCGCCGACCTCGTGCTCGTCCTCCGTCTCACAGCGGATCCGGGTGGACGCGTCGACGGTGCCAGAAACCTGGCCTCCGCCGGCGATGTCGATGGTCAGCGTGGTGCCGTCGAAGCTGGCAATCGCGCCCGGGTTCTCGTCGCCGTCCTCGATGCCGTTGTTGTCGGTGTCCCGGTCGTCGGGGAGGTTCGCGGTCTTGTCCTCGCCGATGTTGTTGAGGCCGTCGTGATCCGCATCCTCCCTGCCGTCAGGACGACCGTCGTTGTCGGTGTCCCCGTCGCGAGGGTTCGTGCCCTCCTGGAACTCGTTCAGGTTGTCGACGCGGTCGCGGTCCTGGTCCTTGTTCGACTGGTCGACCTTCAGCGAGAGATGGAACTTCTTCTCCCACTTGTCGGAGATGTGGTCGTGGTTGCGGTCCTTGGCGGCCGCGGTGCCGCCGAATGCGACAACCGTGAGCGCAAGCGCCCCGGCGGCGGCCACCGAGAAAGCCTTCATCTTTCCTCTCATCAGTTCCTCCATTCAGGAGGCGGCCACCCTCTGAAGATGCGTGCTCCGGCCGCCGTTGAGTTGACAGGGGAACTATCGGGGGCGCCGGTCAGGCGCCAGTTAGCCACGGGTTAGGCCTTGGTAAGGAGTGGACGGCCGTTCAGGTGCGATCGGCCACGAGCAGCGTCTGGGCCGCTCTCCCGATCGGGCCCTGCTCGTCGAGCAGGCGCGTGTCCGCCATGCCGATCCCGTTCGGCTCCGGCAGCGTGACGGCGTCCAGGCAGACCCACTCGCCCTTGGGGAGCCGGTGCAGGTGGACGGACAGGTCCACGTTGATGAACAGGTACCTGGACCAGTCAAGCGCGGCGCTGACGCCGTTCCCCGAGTCCGCGGCGGCGAGCACGCGCTGCAGAGGGGACGGCTCCTCCCCGGCAAGCAGGGGGACCGCCATCCTCATCCAGACGGTCGCCGGGCCGCGCTCCATGAACGCCCCGCGGGTGAACCGGTACTCCATCGCCGCGTGGTAGCCGACGTCGTATCCCGTGTGAAAGAACTGGCCGGGCTCGCCGCTCTCTGGCCCCGGCGGTGGCTCGGGTGCCGGCTCGGGCTCATCGAAGTCCACCAGCTCGGTGCGCAAGCGCCAGCCCTGCGCCCGCATCAGCGCCTCTCCCGCCTCGTCGGTGAGCTCGGCCTCGAACATCTCGACCCGCCTCCCGGGCCGGACGACTCTGGCCTCCACACGAAGCGGGGCGATCGGGACCGCGCGAAGCACCTCGTAGGTGATGCGGCCGACCTGCGCCGACGGACCACCCTCGCCGCCGATTCTGCCCGCGCCCAGGCGCTCGACCTCCCGCCCGATCAGCGCGGCGGGCGGGCCGGCGTGCTGAGCGCCGGGATCCCAGGGCCCGCGGGTGAGCTCGGTGGAGACGTAGAGCTCGCCGTCGGGCTCGTAGAAGGAGTCGGGCACGGCGGGGAGCCTAGTAACGGCAGCCGCTCTCGAGGGACTACATATCGACCGGGTTAACCTGGTCAACACCCCAAGGAAGCGAGGTAAGAGAACTTGGAGAAGGTCAAGAAGAGCGAGCAGGAGTGGCAGCAGGAGCTGACACCCGAGCAGTACGAGGTCGTACGCAAGAAGGGGACCGAGGCGCCGTTCACGAGCGAGCTCAACGACGTCAAGGACACCGGGCAGTTCGTCTGCGTGGCCTGTGGACAGCCGCTGTTCGACTCGGAGCACAAGTTCGACTCCGGGACCGGCTGGCCGAGCTTCGACCGGCCCATGGAGGGCGAAAACGTCGAGACCGCCGCGGACAACAGCCTGTTCATGAAGCGCACCGAGGTGCTCTGTTCACGCTGTGACGCGCACCTGGGTCACGTCTTCGACGACGGCCCTCAGGACACGACCGGGCAGCGCTACTGCATCAACGGCTGCGCCCTCGAGTTCAAGCCCGAGGACGAGTCGTAGACGGCTTCGCCATCAGATCGCGCCGGCAAGCGGCCGCCCCACACAAGTCGCTACGGGCTTCGCCCTCCGCTCCAATGTGGAGCGGCCTGGCCGGCGCTAGACCTTTCCGCCGGCGCCCAGGTAACTGAAGCGCACGGCGAGGGCGACGGCCTCAGTCCGCGTGTCGACCTCCATCCGCGCGATCGCATTGCGGACGTGGGTGTGGACCGTGGCGGGGCTCAGCGAGAGCCGATCGGCTATCTGCTTGACGCGCAGGCCCTCCGCGAGCAGCTCAAGGATCTCGCGCTCGCGGGGGGTCAGCTCGAGCAGCTTCTCGACCTCGCCGGCGCCCTGGCCGAGCTCGGTGCCGACGAAGGTGCCGCCGCCGGCGACCACCTCGATCGCGCGGGCGATGTCCTCGCTCGGCGCCGACTTCAGCACGTAGCCGGAGGCGCCGGCGCGCAGCGCCAGCGTCAGCAGGTCGGGCTGGGCGTGGGCGGTGAAGATGATGACCCGGGTCTCGGGTCGGGCCTTGAGGATGTCCTTGGTGGCGTCGATGCCGTCCTTGCCAGGCAGCTCGACGTCGACGATGCAGACGTCGGGTTCGAGCTCCTTGACGACCTCGACGACCTCCTCACCGGTCTCGGCCTCGCCGACGATCTCGACGCCTTCGACCGCGGCCATCCTTGCCTTGATCGCCTCGCGCACGATCTCGTGGTCGTCGCAGAGGACTACTCGTTTGGGGGTAGAGGCGCTCATCTATGTGGGAATCCTTCCTGGGGAGCCAAATTCCTGCAAAGCAGACGGAAGTTCCACGCTCCCGTCCTCTTTCTGTCCATTCTCCAGCAGCGCGATGAGGGTTCTACCCACGGCACAGGCTGTTCCGTTCAGCGTGTGCACGGGTTCGGGGGATTGTCCGTAAGCGGGACGGTACCGGGCCGACAGGCGTCTTGCCTGATAATCGGTGGTGTTGGAGCAGCTTGTCAGCTCGCGAAAGCGTTTCTGACTCGGGATCCAGCCCTCGCAATCGAACTTGCGCGCCGCCGGAGCGCCGAGATCGCCGACGGCGACATCGACCACGCGGTAGGGAATCTCGAGGTCGGTGAGGATCCCCTCCTCGATCGCGAGGATGCGCTCGTGCTCCTCACGGCTCGCGCCGGGCTCGACGAAGCTGAACATCTCCACCTTGTCGAACTGATGAACGCGGAAGATCCCGCGTGTGTCCCGGCCGGCAGCTCCGGCCTCGCGGCGGAAGCAGGTGGAGAAGCCGGCGTAGCGCTTCGGCAGCTCGCCGGCATCCATGATCTGGCCGGCGTGCAGCGAGGCGAGCGAGACCTCCGAGGTGCCCACCAGAAAGAGCTCGTCGCGCGGGACCTCGTAGATCATCTCCCGCTCGCCGGGGAAGTAGCCCGTGCCGTAGAGCGCCTGCTCGCGGACGAGGACCGGGGGAATCGTCGGCGTGAAGCCCTCGGCGCGCACCCGCTCCATCGCGAAGCGAACCAGGGCGAACTCGAGCATCGCGAGGTCGCCGAGCAGATAGGCGAAGCGCGATCCTGAGGTCTCCGCCGCAACCTCCATCTCGATCCAGCCGTGTCGCTGGGCCAGGTCGAGGTGGTCGAGCGGGTCGAAGGCGAACTGCGGCACCTCCCCCACTTCCCGGAGGGGGACGTTGTCCTCCTCGGTCTCGCCGTCCGGCGCCTCCGGCTCGGGGATGTTCGGCAACGTGGCGAGCAGCTCGTCCCGCCTCTCGCTCAGCTCCCCGAGCTGCGGCTCGAGCTCCTTGAGCTCCGACTTGAGCTCGCTGGAGGCGTCGCGAAGCTTCTTGAACTCCGGATCGCCGGTGTCACCGCCCTGAGCGGCCTCCTTGATCTGCCCGGAGAGCTTGTTCTGCTCGGCGCGGACCTGGTCGATCCGCGTGTTCAGTTCGCGGCGCCGTTCGTCGGCTGCCAACAGCTCGTCGAGCTGCTCCGCCGCGCCCCGCCTGGCCAGCGCCTCACGGCCGGGCTCCGGGTCGCTGCGGATCTGCTTCAGGTCTAGCGTGGCTCTGCTCCGCGAGCCTTCAGGGCGTCGGTGCCGCGCCCGAGCCAGCGGCCTTCGTCTGCGCCGGCCGCGGCGGGTTCACGACGTCCTCGCCTGCGTACTTCGCGACGAACGCCGCCACCTTGTCGACATCGGCTCCAACCACGATGTTCTGGGGCATGATCGCCCCGGAGAAGCCGCCGTTGCGGATCGCGTAGATCACATCGGGCATCGTCTCCGGGCGCTGGTCGAGATTCGGGCCCTGCACGCGCTCCGAGCGATTGGCGGTGCCCTCGGTGCCCGCCGGGGTCAGGGTGTGGCAGCCCGCGCAGCGCTCGGAGAACATCACCGCCCCCTCGTGGGTCGGATCGTTGTCCGGAACCTGGACGCCCTGAGTCCCGCAACCGGTGAGGGCAGCGACCAAGGCGACTCCGATCAGTAGAAATGCCCCTCGCACGCGGCGGGATCATATGCGAAGGGCCCGTGCCGTCAGGAGCGTGCCGCTGGGGCGGTTCAGGACCAAGCTGAGCGCCGCACGCCGACGAAGCCGGTAGTGGTGCTACCGGCGAGGAGGTGGGCGGCGATCCAGCGCAGGTCCTGGGCCGCGTCCGGCGGTGCGATCCTGACGGGACGGGCCCTCGACTCGCGTAGCGTTCACCCATGCCCGTCAGCCCGGACCAGTTCCGCGCCGCGCTGGGCGCCTATCCCACCGGCGTGACCGTGGTCACCGCAATCGGTGTGAACGGCCCCTCCGGCGCGACCGCAAACGCCGTCACCTCGCTGTCGCTGGACCCGCCGATGATGCTCGCTTGCCTGGACCGCGGCTCCCGCACCCTCACCTCGGTCCGCGCCCAGGGCCGTTTCGGCGTCAACGCGCTGTCCGTGGGCCAGGAGGAGCTGGCGCGCCGCTTCGCCGGCAAGGGCGCGGAGGCGGAGAAGTGGCAGAAGGTCGAGTGGGCAGAGAGCGAGGAGCTGCCTCGGCTGGCGAGCTCCCTGATGTGGGTCGCCTGCGAGCTCCGCGACCTGATCGACGGCGGCGACCATCTGATCCTGACGGGCAACGTGCTCGCTGCCGAGTCGCGAGAGGGCCTGCCGCTGATCTTCCACCGCGGCGCCTACCGCGATTTGCTGGCCGAATCCTGAATTAGGTTCCGTACCGGGCCAAGCACCAACTTGTCGACTTTGTTTCGCACGTCCGGAACAAAGTCGACAAATCCCCTGACCCAGCCGCCCGGCGCCTATTTAGAAGGCGGAGCTCGTCCCAGCCGCCCGCAGGGCGATCAGGAAGATCACCAGGCAGGCCGTTGCCATGATCCCGGTGTCGCGCCGGACGATCGCGAGCGCGATCTGGGTCTGGCGCTCCTCGGAGAGGGAGCGGAGGTCGAGCTCCCCGATCTCATACTGGGCGGAGCCCGCGCGAACCACCTCGGCGAGCAGGGAGACGACGAGCGGCAGCACGCCGTAGAGGATGTGCAGCTGCTCGGCGTGGTGGCCACTGAAGACCAGCAGGAGGCCGAGCAGGGCCTGGAGGATCACCGTGGCCTGGGCGACTCGGAGCGCGTACCAGAAGCCGGTTGTCGGCCGGTCCTGGAGCCAGGCGACCCCGCCCCACACTCCCGCCACCAGATTGGCGGCGATCAGCAGGACGCCGACTACGAGATGGACTTCCGGCACGGGCGCGGGAGATTAGAGAGGGATCCGGTGAAAGCCGTCACAGAGGGTCGGATTCGGCTTCCTGATGCGGAAAAGCACTATGTAACACCTTGCTACAAAGTCCTTGTCGCGGTGGTATAAGACCGAACGAATCGTGCTCCAGAGCTACCTCCCCGTTCTCGTGTTCGCCGGCCTAGGGGTCATCGTGGGGAGCGCCTTCGCACTGTTGAACTCGATCACCGGGCCGAAGCGCCCGAATCCGATCAAGGGGCAGCCGTATGAGTGCGGGCTCCCCTCCCACATCACCCGGACCTTCCGCTTCGGCGTGAGCTTCTACATGATCGCGATGCTGTTCATCCTGTTCGACATCGAGGTCGTCTTCCTGTATCCGGTCGGCGTCCTCGTCCACGCCACCAAGAGTGTGTTCGTGCTGGGAGAGATCCTCGTCTTCGTCGTGCTTCTGCTCGTCGCCCTGGTCTTCGTCTGGCGTCGAGGAGCGCTCGATTGGAAGTAGAGCGCGAGAGCCTTCGAGCACGGCAGCTGCGCGCCCGCGACCTGTTGCGCGGGGACCTGGAGGGAAGGGATCTCGAGCAGTACGTCGAGGAGCGCCTGCTCACGACGACCTTCGAGAACGTTCTCAACTGGGGGCGGTCGAACGCCCTCTTCCCGATGACCTTCGGCCTGGCCTGCTGCGCCATCGAGATGATGTCGATGGTCACGTCGCGCTACGACATTGCGAGGTTCGGGGCCGAGGCCTTCCGGGCCTCCCCCCGGCAGGCGGACATGCTGATCCTCTCCGGCCGGGTGTCGGTGAAGATGGCGCCGGTTGTCCGCCGCGTCTACGACCAGATGCTGGAGCCCAAGTGGGTGGTCGCGATGGGTGCATGCTCCTCCTCGGGCGGCATGTTCGCCAACTACGCCGTGGTCCAGGGGGCGGACAAGTTCATGCCGGTCGACATCCACGTCCCGGGCTGCCCGCCGCGCCCCGAGGCGCTGCTGCACGGCTTCAACAAGCTGCAGCGGCTGGTGCGCGGCCAGCCCGACCTCGGCTGGCGAGAGCGCTACAACGCCGAGGGCACCGAGGAGTGGGCCCGCTTCGAGTCAGGCGAGCCGACCAAGGAGGCCCTCGAGCGCGCCGCCGCAGCGGTCCGGGAGCCTGACGATGCCTGACGCCCCTGGGCTGGAGCTGATCGCCCAGGGAATCGACAAGGGGCGGGCGGGAACGGTCATCGAGACGTCGGTCGAGCACGACCGGGCGACGCTGGTGATCAACCCGGACGGCGTCCTGCACGCCCTCACCTGGCTGCGCGACACGCCCGAGCAGGGCTACCGCTTCCTCTCCAGCGTCCACGCGGCCGACTACCTGCCGGCCACCCCCCGTTTCGCGGTCCACTACGAGCTGCTCAGCCGGGAGCGGATGGAGCGCCTGCACGTCAAGGCGCTGCTCGCCGACCCGGCGGCCGGCGACGGCTCCAACGGGCTGTCGGCGACCGAGAAGCTCCCGGAGCTGGATTCATGCGTTGAGCTCTTCCCAACGGCTGATTTCCAAGAGCGGGAGGCCTACGACTTCTTCGGAATCGTCTTCCGCGGCCACCCGGACCTGCGCCGGATCCTGATGCCGGAGGACTACGTCGGCTGGCCGCAGCGCCGCGACTTCCCGATCGGCGGCGAGCCGGTCCTCTTCACCCACAACGAGATCGAGACCCCGAGGTGGTTCGAGTAATGGCCGACGAGCTGCTCCGGGACGAGGCGGACATCACCGAACGCGGTGTCGCCCGGGAGGCGGAGGATCCCGCGGCTCCCCTGGTCGACGCCGCCGAGATCGCGCATCAGGACCTGGGTGGACCAGGCCTCGAGCCCGAGCAGGAGGTCCTCACGATCAACATGGGCCCGCACCACCCGGCGACCCATGGCGTTCTGCGACTGATCGTGACCCTTCAGGGCGAGCGGATCCTCGACTGCAAGCCGATCATGGGCTACCTCCACACCGGGATCGAGAAGTCCTGCGAGGACAAGAGCTACTGGAAGGTCATCCCGTTCGTGGAGCGGATGGACTACCTCTCCTACTTCTTCCAAATGGAGGCCTTCTGCGGCTGCGTCGAGCGCCTGATCGAGCTCGAGATCCCGGATCGCGCCAAGTACCTGCGCATCCTCCACATGGAGCTCAACCGGATCCACTCGCATCTGGTCTGGCTCGGCACCTCCGCGCTGGACCTGGGCGCGATCTCGATGTTCTGGTACTGCTTCCGCGAGCGCGACACGATCCTCGACCTCTTCGAGATGTCGACCGGGCAGCGGATGCACACGCGCTACTTCCAGGTCGGCGGCGTCTTCGAGGACATCCCGGTCGGCTTCGAGCGGAAGCTCCGCGAGTTCATCGACCTGATGCCGGGCCGCATCGACCAGTACGAGGCACTGCTCGACCGCAACGAGATCTTCCTGCACCGGACGCGCAACGTCGGCATCGTCTCGCGGGAGCGGCTGCTCGACCTCGGCGTCACCGGCCCCCTGCTCCGGGCGGCCGGCGAGCCGTGGGACCTCCGCAAGAGCCCGGGTTACCTCTCCTACGGCGACTTCGACTTCAAGATCCCGGTCGGGACGATCGGCGACGGGTACGACCGCTACCGCGTGCGGCTTCAGGAGATGCGGGAGTCGGTGCGGATCATCGAGCAGGTCCTCGACGGCCTGCCCGAGGGACCGTTCATCTCGGACGACCGCAAGTACGTGCTGCCTCCCCGCGACGAGCTCTCCACCTCGATGGAGGCGCTGATCCATCACTTCAAGCTCGTCACCGAGGGCTACCGCGTCCCGCCCGGTGAGCTGTACTACTCGATCGAATCGCCCCGCGGCGAGCTCGGCTGCTTCGTTCTGGCCGATGGCTCCTCGAAGCCCTCGCGCGTCCACTTCCGCGATCCGTCCTTCGTCAACCTGCAGGCCTTCCGGGAGATGTCGGTCGGCGGCCTGATCGCCGACCTGATCCAGAACCTGGCGATGCTCGACCCGATCATCGGGGGCGTCGACCGGTGAGCCCGCTGCTGCCGAAGGGCAAGCGGCCCTGGACCGCGGATCCGGGGCACATCCACGACGTGCCCGAACCGCCGCCGATGCCCGACCTGCAGGAGAAGGTCGGCGTCGACATCCCGGCCGAGGAGATCGAGGTTGTCCAGGCCAGTACCGAGGCACGCGAGCCGCACGGCGAGCCCGCCCCCGTCCCCGAGCCCTCCGAAGTCGAGGTGCCCCGCGCACTGGCTCAGGAGATCCGCCGGGCGATGAAGCGCTACCCGCAGAAGCGCTCGGCCGCCATCCCGGCGCTCTGGGCCGTGCAGCGGCGCTACGGCTGGTGCACGCCCGATGGAATCGAGCAGGCCGCGGCGGTAATGGGCGTCACCCCCGGCTACCTCGAGTCCGTGGCCAGTTTCTACGACCTCTTCCGCCTCGAGCCCGAGGGCGAGCACCAGGTGCTCGTCTGCACCAACATCAGCTGCTGGCTGCGCGGCGCCGACCGGCTGCTCGAGGCCTTCGGCGAGGCGGCCGGCGTGGAGGGACAGGGAACCTCCGAGGACGGCAAGGTCTTCGTACGAGGCTTCGAGTGCCTGGGCGCCTGTGACCTGGCGCCGATGGCCTCGATCGACGAGCGCTACTACGGGCCGCTGACGGAGGAGGACGCCGGGGCGGCGGTGGAGCAGCTGCGGAAGAGGGGCAGGGAGGTCCTGCCCGAGAAGAGGCTTCAGGATCGCCCAGCCGCCGGCGGGGCGCGCGGCGGTGGCGACAAACGCCTTGCCCGCCATTCCCTCAACAAGGGCAGCCGACCCAAGCCGAAGGCGAAGCCGAAGAAGGGGAAGAGCTGATGGCCTCCGAGGAGACACGGGTTCTCTTCAGGAACATCGACGAGCCCGGGCTCGCCTCCATCAAGACCTACCGCAAGTTCGGCGGGTACCAGGCCATTCGCAAGGCCTACGAGGAGATGACGCCCGAGGAGGTCCTCAAGGAGCTCGAGGACTCGGGGCTCCGCGGCCGAGGCGGCGCCGGCTTCTCCATGGGGAAGAAGGCCTCCTTCCTGCCTCGCGGCGACATGGACAAGTACCTCTGCTGCAACGCCGACGAGTCCGAGCCCGGCGCCTTCAAGGACCGCGAGCTGATGCAGAAGAACCCGCACCAGCTGATCGAGGGAATCATCATCGCCGCCCGGGCGGCCGGCGCGAACCGCTGCTTCATCTACATCCGCGGCGAGTACGACCTGCAGGGCGACATCCTGGTCAAGGCGGTCGAGGAGGCATACGAGGCGGGCTTTCTCGGCGAGGACGTGCTCGACACCGGCGAGCAGGTCGAGCTGGTCGTCCACCGCGGCGCGGGCGCCTACATCTGCGGAGAGGAGACGGCGCTGCTCGACTCGCTCGAGGGCAAGCGCGGCAACCCGCGGCTCAAGCCCCCTTTCCCAGCCGTCCAGGGCCTCTACGACGGGCCGACGCTGATCAACAACGTCGAGACCCTCTCGAACGCGCCGCACATCATCTCCTCGGGCGCGAAGTGGTTCACCAGCTTCGGCACCGAGCAGTCGCCGGGAACGAAGGTCGTGTCGGTCTCAGGCGACGTGCAGCGACCGGGCAACTACGAGGTCGAGCTCGGCATCCCGACGAAGGAGCTGATCAACGACCTCGCCGGCGGCCCGCTGGAGGGACGCACGATCAAGGGGGTCTTCCCCGGCGGCTCCTCCTCCCCGGTGCTGCTCGCCGACGAGGCCATGGACCTCCCGTACAGCTTCGAGGCCATGCAGGAGGCCGGGTCGATGCTCGGCTCGGGCTCGATCATCGTCTTCGACGACACCACCAGCGTCGTCGAGCTGGCGCTGCGGACCGCGCGCTTCTATCACCACGAGTCCTGCGGGAAGTGCACGCCGTGCCGTGAGGGCACCAACTGGACCGTGAAGATGCTCGAGCGGATGATCCGCGGCCAGGCGACTCCGATCGATCTCGAGACGGTCTCCTCGGTCCAGGACAACATCATCGGCAACTGCCTCTGCGTGCTCGGCGACTCGATGGCGATGCCGGTCGGGGCGATGGTCAAGAAGTTCCGCGACGAGTTCATCGAGGCGATCCAGCACGGCGTCCCGGGCGGCGACCTCGGCGCGGTGAGCAGCGACCCGGGAATCGCGCCCGCAGGCCAGGATCCGATGCCTGTCAGGGCGGGGACGGTCGCGTGACCCGACAGATCCGCAACGCCGTGACCCTCGTCGTCGACGGCCGCGAGGTGACGGCACCCGAGGGCACGATGCTCCATGACGCCGCCAAGATGGGCGACATCGAGATCCCCGTCTTCTGTTACGAGCCGAAGCTCGGGGAGCCCGTGGGGGCCTGCCGGATGTGCCTGGTGGAGATCGAGGGGATGCCGAAGCTGCAGACCTCCTGCTCGACCCCGATCCGCGACGGCATGGTCGTCTACACGCAGACCGACCGGGTCAAGGAGGCGCAGAACGCAGTCGTGGAGTTCCTGCTCGTCAACCATCCGCTCGACTGCCCGGTCTGCGACAAGGGCGGCGAGTGCCCGCTCCAGGACATCGCGATGGGCTGGGGCCCCGGCAAGAGCCGCTTCACCGACCCGAAGCGCCACTTCCAGAAGCCGCTCGAGCTCTCGCCTCTGGTGGCGATCGACCGCGAGCGATGCATCCTCTGCTACCGCTGCGTCCGCTTCAGCCAGGAGGTGGCCGAGGACGAGCAGCTGCAGCTGCTCGAGCGCGGCGACAAGACCTTCGTCGGCACCTTCGACGAACGGCCGTACATCGCGCCCTTCCACGGGAACATCACCGAGCTCTGCCCCGTCGGGGCGCTGACCTCCTATACCTACCGCTTCCGCGCTCGGCCCTGGGACATCGAGGACGCGGGCTCGATCTGCACGCTCTGCCCATCTCAATGCAACGTCCGGTTCACCGTCCGCGACGAGCGGGTGCTGCGCGTCCTCGCCCGCGACAACGTCGAGGTCGACGACGGCTGGCTCTGCGACAAGGGCCGCTTCGCCTTCCAGATGTTCAACTCCGAGGAGCGGATCACCCGGCCGATGATTCGCGCCGGCGACGGCAGCCTCAGCCCGATTTCCTGGGACGAGGCGGTCAGCAAGGTCGCCGACGCGATCCGCGGCGCCGGCGAGAAGGCGGCCGCGATCGTCGGCGGGGGCACGTCCAACGAGGAGGGCTGGCTCGTGCAGAAGACCCTCCGCGGCGCCGGGTCGTCGAACATCGACTCCTCCGCGAGCCCGGTCGACGCCGGTTTGCTCGGCGAGCTCTCGCGACCCGAGCTCGGCTCCAAGATCTCGGACCTCGACCACGCCGACGCGATCCTGGTGATCGGCACGGACCCCCTGCACGAGATGCCGATCCTCGACCTGCGCATCCGCAAGGCGGTGCGGCGGGCGAACGCCAAGCTGATGGTGGCCTCCGAGCGCCCGACCGCGCTGGACGGCGGAGCGGCCGAGGCGATCCGGTACCTCCCCGGCGACGCCGCCTCCTTCGTCAGGGCGCTCGCCGGAGCGCTCGGCGCCGAGGGCTACGACACCGAGGGTCCCTTCACGAAGGAGGCCGGCACCATCGCCGAGATCCTGCGCGACGCTCCGGACCAGATGATCGTCTGGGGCGAGCGCCTGTGGCGGAACCCCGGCGCCGTCGAGGCCCTCCACGCGTGCGCCCGCGCGCTCGAGATGCACCAGCGGATCGGCCCGGGCCTCCTGGAGGTGCCTGAGGAGTCGAACGGCCGCGGTCTGCGCGAAGTCGGCTGCCTCCCGGGCGCCAAGCCCGGTCTGGAGCCCACCGAGGCCGGATGCGGCAGCGCCGGCATCAAGGACGGGCTCGCCGCGCACGAGCTCGGCGCGACGCTGCTGGTCAACGCGGACCCGGTTCGCACCCAGCCCGACTCCGACGGTTGGCGTCAGGCGCTCGCCGGCAACTTCGTGGTCGCCATCGCCGGGTTCGAGGACGAGTCGACCAGGCTCGCGAACCTGGTCATCCCCGCCGAGAGCTTCGCCGAGAAGGAGGGCACCGTCACCCATCCCGACGGCCGGCTCCAGCGCCTCCGCCGGAACGTTCCCCTCCCGGAGGGCATGATCCCCGGCTGGCGCTTCCTCGCTGCCGTCGCCGCAGAACTCGGCAGCGACCTGACACCGGAGTCGCCGGCGGAGGTCTTTGACGCGCTTTCGAACGAGGTGCCCTTCTACGACTCGATCACCTACGAGGAGATCGGCGGCACCGGGTTGCGGTGGGGAGACAGGGACCCAGGGCAGTCTTGGACGCCGGGGCGGCCGGAGGGAGCGTCCGGGGGCCGGCAAACACCGCCGGGAGTTCCCCCGGCCGCCCCCTCCGACCACCCCTCGGCGGACGGTCTGCTCCTAGGCACCTATCGCGACCTTTGGGCCACAGACGTCACCAAGCGCAATCCGGCGCTGCGCTTCCTCATGCCCAAACAGAAGCTCGAGCTCCACGCCAAGGATGCGGAGTCACTCGAACTCGGCAGTGGCGACGAGGTCACGGTGGCCGTCAACGGCCATAGCGTCGAGGCGACCGTCGCCATTCGCGAGCGCATGGCCCAGGGCGCAGCCTTCCTGATCGAGGGCACCGACGAGGCCAACGGCAACGTGCTGACCAACGGCGTCCCGCAGCGGATCCGGGTGACCAAGCGATGAGCCTGCCGATCCACCTGCCCCTCGCGGAGGTCAATTACGTCGAGGCGACCTGGGTGATGGTGGTCAAGTCGCTGATCATCTTCCTCGGCGTCTTCATGATCGTCCCGGTGCTGACCGTCGTCGAGCGGAAGCTGATCGGCCGCTTCCAGAACCGCTACGGGCCGAACCGCGTCGGCCCGGCCGGCCTCGTCCAGCCGCTGGCGGACATCGTCAAGCTCGCCGGCAAGGAGATGTTCCGGCCGAACGCGGCGGTCCCGCTCCTCTTCGCGATCGCCCCTGCCATCGTGATCTTCTCGGGCATCGTCACCCTGGCGATCCTGCCGTTCGGCAACGTCCAGGACGGGATCGGGCTGTACGGAATCGACGTCTCGATCGGCGTCCTCTACTTCTTCGCCTTCGGCTCCCTGTCGTTCTATGGGCTGCTGCTGGCCGGCTGGTCCTCGGGCTCGAAGTACAGCTTCCTGGGCGCGATGCGTTCGGCTGCCCAGCTGATCTCCTACGAGGTCTCGATGGGCCTCTCTCTGCTCGGCGTGGTGATGATGACCGGCTCGCTGTCGCTCACCCATATCGTCGACGCCCAGGGCGAGATCTGGAACATCGTCCCCCAGATCGTCGGCTTCCTGATCTTCATGGTCGCGGGCTTCGCCGAGACCAACCGCGCGCCATTCGACCTTCCGGAAGCGGACGCCGAACTGGTCCAGGGCTACATGACCGAGTACGGCGGGATGCGCTTCGGCTCCTATCTGCTCGCCGAGTACCTGGAGATGTTCGTCGTCTCCGGCATCGCGGTCACCTTCTTCCTCGGCGGCTGGATGGGCCCCGGCCCGGGCTGGCTCGACCCCGTGTGGATGGTGGTCAAGACCCTGACGCTGGTCTGCTTCTTCATCTGGATCCGGGCGACCCTCCCCCGCCTTCGCTACGACCAGCTCATGTCGCTTGGCTGGAAGGTGATGCTGCCCCTGGCCACCCTCAACGTCCTCGCCACCGCGGTGATCGTGACGGTCAGCTGATGCAGGCGAAGCTCAACACCGAGAAGACCGACTGGACGGAGTTCCCATACCTGGAGAGCCACGAGGACGTGATCTCGGTCCAGCGCGGCCCGGAGCCCGGCGGAGCGGGCGGGGCGTACCGCGCCTTCGGTGAGACGCTCCGGGGGCTGCGCACCACGTTCGGCCGGGTGCTCGAGGGCACGGTCACCATCCAGTACCCGGAGGAGAAGACCCCGGTCTACCAGCGCTTCCGCGGCCGCCACAAGCTGCACCGCTTCGAGGACACGGGCCTCGAGAAGTGCGTCGGCTGCTCCCTCTGCGCCGCCGCCTGCCCGGCGGACTGCATCCGGGTCGTCGCCCATGAGAACGACCCGAACCACCGCGTCTCCGCCGGGGAGCGCTACGCCGAGGTCTACGAGATCAACCTCTCCCGCTGCATCTTCTGCGGCTACTGCGAGGTCGCCTGCCCCTTCGACGCGATCACGATGGGCCACGACTACGAGATGTCCGACTACAACCGCTCGGACCTGATCTTCACCAAGGAGATGCTGCTCGCTGAGCCGATCGACCGGACGCCGCTGCGGAGCGAGGGGGAATGAAGGAGGTCTGCTTCTTCCTGGGGGCGATCGGATGCTTGGGCGGCGCGATCGCGGTGATCGCCCTCCGCAACCCCTTCTACAGCGTGCTCGCGCTGATCGTTCACCTGATCTCGCTCGCCGGGCTCTTCCTCCTGCTCCAGGGCGAGTTCCTCGCCGCCGCGCAGATCGTCGTCTACGCCGGCGCGGTGATGGTCCTCTATGTCTTCGTCGCGGCCTACGTCGGCAATGTGGATGAGCCGCTCTGGGAGCCGATCCCAGGCCAGCGCTTCGTCGCGCCGGTGCTCGGCATCGCGCTCTTCGTCGAGCTGGCGATCGCGATCACCGGCTCCGGCCTGCAGGCGATCGACACCCAGGGACCGACGGTCGAGATCGGATTCGGCTCCCCCTCGGCGATCGGCAAGCTGCTCCTGGAGCGCTTCCTGATCGCGTTCGAGGCCGCGTCCTTGCTGCTGCTGATCGCAGCAGTTGGCGCCGTTGTTCTCGCTGGCCGCCACCGCGGCGGGGCCGTGGGGGTGGCGGTGGGA
>DASUPK010000120.1:0-5548 GCA_036276255.1 Solirubrobacterales bacterium | reverse complement strand
CTCGAGATCGAGATCACCCGGGATCGGATCAAGGTCAGCGCGCGGCCGGCCGACACCTACCCGATCAGGATCGGCATCCGCGGCGAGATCATCGAGCTCGAGGCCGGCGCCACCGTCGAGCGGCCGCTTTGAAGGTGCGGCTGGGGACGGGCTAGAACTTCCCCGAACCGGGCATCACGATCTCCTGTCGGCCCAGGACCTCGAGACGCTCACCGCCGTCGACCACCACGGTCACGAGGCGCTGGTGGCGGTGCACGCCGAGAGCGGAGAGCCCCTGGGAATCGGGCGGGCGATCCAGGAGCCGGGACGACCGGACACCGCCGAGGCGTCTGTCGCAGTCGTCGACGCCTGGCAGGGCCGCGAGCCGGGCGGGCTTCTCATAGATCTCCTCGTTCGCCGCGCGCACGAGGAGGGGATGCGCCGCTTCACCGCGGTGCTACTGACCCGCAACCAGGCGATGCTCCACCTGTTCGAGCGAACGGGGTCCGTCCGGGTCACCGCGCGCTACGGGGACACCATCGAGCTCGCGGTCGAGCTTCCCTTCGAGACGGGCGCGCCCGTGGAGGCGATTCGCGCTGCCGCGGCCGGCGAGGTGCACGAGTAGAGATCCCGCGGCCGAACGCGCTCCCCTGGCAACCGGAGTGGGCATGCGCGATGATTCGAGCGTGAGTCATGTCCTCTTTCCGATCCTCCTGGGGATCGGGCTGCTGGTGTTCGGGGGGATCATCGCCGCCAGGGCGCGGCTCCTGTTCGCGGCACGGCCCGCGGCGCGCTGGGACCGGATTCCCGAGCGGATCAGGCAGACGATCCTCTACGGACTCGGCCAGCGCAAGTTCCTCTCCGGCGAGCAGCCTGCGGGGATCATGCACGCGCTCGTCTTCTGGGGCTTCGTGGTCCTGTTGCTCCAGGTGGTCACGCTCTACGGGCGGGCGTTCGACGCGGGCTGGAACATCCCCGGTTTCGCGCCCGACGAGCCCCTGGGCCCGCCCTTCTTCTTCGCCCGCGACCTGCTCGAGGCCAGCGTGATCGTAGGCGTCACCTACATGCTCTACCGGCGGGTCGTCCTGCACACGCCGCGGCTGTTCGGCCTCGGCCGAGCCGAGCAGCGCTACCGCGAGGCCTCGCACCGGGAGGGCGTCCTGATCCTGGTGATGATCCTGCTGATCATGGTCGGCGGCCTGCTTTACGACGCCGCCCTGCTGGTCGCAGGCGACATCCACGGCAACGAACGCGACTTTGCGCCGCTGACAGCGCTAGTGGCCGCGGCACTCGGGGGCCTCTCCGCTTCCGCGGCGCACACGGTGAGCGACGTCGGCTGGTGGCTGCACAACGTCACCGTGCTGGCGTTCCTGTGCCTGCTGCCCCTGTCCAAGCACTTCCACATCATCACCGCGATCCCGAACGTGTTCTTTGCCAAGCTCCCGCCCCGCAGCGCTGAGCGACCGCTCGAGGTGACCCACGTGGCGGCCGCTCCCGTTGCCGCCCTGGAGCCGCCGCCCGAGGGTCTCGTCGGAGTGGCCTCGCTGTCCGACGTCACCTGGAAGCAGGTGCTCGACGCATTCTCGTGCACCGAGTGCGGCCGCTGCACGGCCGTCTGCCCCGCCACCGCCTCGGGCACGCCGCTGGCCCCGCGGCAGGTGATCCTGGACATCCGGGATCGCCTGTACGACCACCCCGAGCAGCAGCGGAACGACGACGCCTCGGCGCCGTTGATCTCAGGGGAGGCGCTGTGGGCGTGCACGACCTGCATGGCCTGCGTGGAGGCGTGCCCGGTGGGGATCGAGCACGTACCGACGATCGTGGACATGCGCCGAAACCTCGTCGATCAGGGCGAGCTGGATCCGCTCCTTCAGCAGACGCTCGAGAACTACGGCAATCAGGGCAACTCCTTCGGCAAGTCGGCGCGGCTTCGGGCCCGATGGGCCAAGGGCCTGGACTTCAAGATCCCGGACGCGCGGAGCGAGCCGGTGGAGTACGTGTGGTTCGTGGGCGACTTCGCGTCGTTCGATGAGCGCGTCCAGGTCGCCTCGCAGTCGGTGGCGCGGATCCTGCACGACGCCGGCGTGTCGTTCGGGTTGCTGTACGAGGGCGAGCGCAGCTCGGGCAACGACGTTCGCCGGATCGGCGAGGAGGGACTGTTCGAGATGCTGGTCGAGCAGAACATGAGCGTGCTCGCCGATGCGCAGTTCGAGGCGATCTTCACCACCGACCCTCACTCGCTGAACGCCCTGCGCAACGAGTACCCCCGGTTCGGCCTCAGCGTTCCCGTCTACCACTACACCGAGCTCCTCGCCGACCTGGTCGCGAAGGGGGCCATCTCGCTGCGAACCCCGCTCTCCGGGACGCGCGTCACCTACCACGATCCGTGCTACCTGGCGCGTTACAACCGGATCACCGAGGCGCCACGACAGCTGATCGAGGCGACCGGTGCGGAGCTGGTGGAGATGCCTCGCAACGGGACGAACACGTTCTGCTGCGGGGCGGGAGGGGGCCGCATCTGGATGAGCGACGACGGCGAGACGTCCGAACGGCCCAGCGAGCAGCGGATCCGCGAAGCGCAGACGCTGGGAGACCTCGACTACTTCCTCGTCAGCTGCCCGAAGGATCTGTCGATGTACTCGGACGCCGTCAAGGTCGTGGGCGCCGACTTCGAGGTTGCGGAGCTGACGGCGCTGATCGAGCAAGCGCTCGCCCAGGCAGCGCCCGCATAGCGCTCACTCGCCGAGCAGGTTCGTCAGCTCGTCGGCGATGTCGAACAGGTCGGCCACGACCCCGTAGTGCGCGATGTGGAAGATCGCTGCCCCCGGATCGGTGTTCACGGCCACGATCAGCTCGGCGCCCTGCATCCCCTCGACGTGCTCGGGCGCGCCCGAGACCCCGAGCGAGAGGTAGAGCTTCGGCGTCACATGCGCGCCCGACTTGCCGACCTGGCGCGCCTTGGGAAGCCAGCCGGAATCGATGACGGGGCGCGACGCTCCCATCTCGGCGTCCAGCGCCTCGGCCAGCTCCTCCGCGATCTCGATGTTCTCCTTGCTCCCGATGCCCCGGCCTACGCAGACGATCCGATCGGCCTTCGTCAGGTCGACGCCCTCGTCGGGCTGCTCCACCGGCTCGACGAACGTCGTCCTCAGGCTCTCGATCTTCGCCGGCGGCGCGAGCTCGGCCCGCTCGCCGCGCCCGGCAGCCTGGGGCGCGTCGTGCAGGGCCACGCTGTTGATCGCGAACACCGCCGGAAGCCTCGTGTTGGCGGTGGCGTGGAGCTGTCCCCCGTAGATCCCGCTGACCGACCGCGCCTCACCGTCCTCGATCGCCAGCTCGACGCAGTAGCTGACGAAGGGACGCCCCGTCGCCGCCGCGGCCGCGGCCCCCAGATCCAGGCCCGCCGTGGTGTTCTCGAGAACGACAAGGTCGGGCGAGACCTCGTTGATGGCGGCCGCCAGCACGGCCTGATGCGCCTCCGGCAGGTACGGCGAGAGCGCCGGGTGCGCGGCCTCGAGCACCACGTCGGCGGCGCTCGCGTCCTTGCTGCCGGGCTCCGCGCCGGCGACGAGCGCCACCAGGTCCCCTCCGGCGGCGTCCGCCAGCGGGCGAGCGAAGCCAAGGAGCCGGTCGTTGACGGGCGATTCGAGATATGTGAGGACGTCGCCCATCAGCCCGGCAGAGCTCCCCGTTCGCGCAACACCCCGACGAGCTTCGCTGCGATCTCCTCTGCCTCACCGTCGAGCATCGTCGCCTGAGCCTGGGACGCCGGCCGAGCGAGCGAGACGACGCTCGACGGCACGGCGGGCGCGTCGACGCTGACGTTGAGCGTCTCGGTGCTCGCCTCGGTCATCGCCTGGCGGAGCCTCGCCATCGCGACGTAGCGCGGCGGCGAGCTGGCGGACTGCACGCCGACGATCGCCGGCAGGTCGAGGCCCAGGACCGCAAGGCGCCCGCCGGCGTACTCCTGCACCACACGTGCCGTTCCGTCGGCGAGGGTGACGCCCACGACGACGTTGGCCTGCGGCCAGCCGAGGTTCGCGGCGAGGTAGGGCGCCGTTTGCCCGAACACGTCGGTCGGCGTCTGGACGCCGGTGAGGACCAGATCGGGCTCCAGCTGGCGGAAGGCCTCGGCGAACGCGAGCGCCCCAGTGCGAGAGTCGTAGGTGTCGATCTCGCCGGCGTCAACGACAACCAGCCTGTCCGCACCGCGCGCGTAGGCCAGGCGCAGCGCCTCATCGATCCCGTCGGAGCGCAACCCGACCGCGGTGACCGTAGCGCCGGTCGCCTCCTTGAGCAGCACCGCCTCCTCGAGCGCCTGGTCGTCGAACTCGCTGATGGCCATATCGACGAGTTCGCGGTCGATGTCTGTGCCGCTCTCGTCCACCTCGAGCTCGTCGCCCACCTTGGGCATCAGCCGGATCGCGACGGCGATGTTCATCGGGGGAGGGGTAGCATTGGCAATCGAGCGGCTTCCTTCTAGATCGTTGGGGAGCGCTTCCTTCTAGCTCGTTGGGAACGGAATGCCCTTCGTCAAGGCCGTTATCAAGGACGTTAGTCCGGATCCGATCCTGGTGCTCCCCAGGTCGGAGGCCTGATGGCTAACGAGGTCAACGCCGAGACGTTGAACGTGGCGCTTAAGTCCATCGACGAGTTCGCCGCGCGCGAGCTTCCGGACTCGCTCCTGATCGAGCTCGACGAGCAAGACAAGTTCCCGGAGGAGCTGGTTCGCAGCATGTCCTCCGCCGAGGGACTTGGCATCCAGCTCCTGTTCGTTCCCTACGAGTACGGCGGGATGGGTGGCGGCGCCTTCGATGTCTATCGCATCTGCGAGCGGATGGCCGCGATCGACGTGGGCCTCGCGACATCGGAGCTCGCAACGTTCTTGGGCAGCGATCCGATCCGGGTCGGCGGGACCGAGGAGCAGAAGCGCCAGTACATGAGCCGGATCGCCAAGGAGGGGGTCCTGTTCGCCTACGGCGCTACCGAGCCCGAGGCCGGCAGCGACCTCGGGGCGCTGAAGACAATCGCGGAGCCTGTCGCGGAGAACGGGAAGGCGACGGGCTACCTGATCAGCGGGGCCAAGCAGTGGATCAGCAACGGGGGCGTCGCGGACCTGTACACGATCCTCGCCCTCGCGCCCGGCGGACCGAGCTGGTTCATCATCGAATCGGGCGCCGAGGGGTTCACTCACGGCAAGCACGAGGACAAGCACGGCATCCGGCTGAGCAACACGGCGGCGCTGTTCCTGGACAAGGTCCACGTCGACGCCGACCGGCTTGTCGGCGGCATCGAGGGCCAGGGCCTGGTCCAGGCCCAGCAGGTGTTCGGCTACACGAGGCTGATGGTGGCTGCCTTCGGGCTGGGCGCGGGATGGGCGGCGCTCGACCGCGCGATCCGCTACTCCCGCACGCGCGTCCAGGCGGGTGGGCCGCTGTCGGAGAAGGAGGGCTACACGAACAAGCTGATCGTCCCCCACGCGGTCGCCCTGGAGGCGTCGCGGGCGGCGATCGAGGAAACGGCCGAGCGGCTGGACGCCGGCGAGGGCCAGCTGAACGTCGAGGGCGCG
>DASUPK010000119.1:0-5085 GCA_036276255.1 Solirubrobacterales bacterium | reverse complement strand
GTGGACGCCGTGCTGGCCTCGAAGTTCAGCGTCGGTCGCGTCTTCCTGGTCGGCGACGCGGCGCACCGCCACCCGCCAACGGGGGGGCTGGGCCTGACCAGCGCGATCCACGACGTCCACAACCTCTGCTGGAAGCTCGGGGCCGTGCTCGAGGGTCATGCCTCGCCCGAGCTGCTCGAGACCTACGGGCCAGAGCGCCGCTCGGCCGACGAGCGAAACGCCCAGCGGTCGCTCGAGAACGCCGTGAACCAGTTCGCCATCGTGGAGACGGCGGGTGTCTCCCACGAGCACACGCCCGAGCAGAACTGGGCGAACCTCCGGCGCATCTGGAGCGGCGATCCCGCGGACGCGGACCACCGCGCGGCGGTCATGCGGGCGATCCGCATGCAGTCGATGGAGTTCAACGAGCTGAACGTCGAGCTCGGCTATTCGTACGAGTCCGCAGCGGTCGTACCGGACGGGACGCCGCCGGTGACCTCCGTCGACGAGGTCCGTCTCTACGAGCCTTCGACCCGGCCGGGTTCGCCGCTGCCGCATGCATGGATCGACGACGCGGACGGTGTGCGCGAGCCGATCAAGGACCTGGTCAAGCCGGGTCGCTTCCTGCTGATCGCGGGCGAGGAAGGTGCACCTTGGTGCAAAGCCGCCGAGGAGCTCGCCTCGACCGGTGTCCCCCTGGATGCCGTGCGAATCGGCCACATCGACGGCGACCTGTACGATCCGCGCTGCATGTGGGCACGGAGCCGCGGGATCCGCCCCGAGGGCGCGATCCTCGTCCGCCCCGACCGATTCGTCGCCTGGCGCAACCCGGGAGCGTCGGATGCGCCGCTCGAGGAGCTCCGCGAGGCCTTTGCTCACGTCCTCGCCAAGCCGACCGCCGTCGCCGCCACCTGAGGCGATGGAGCGAGAGGTCGACATCGCCGTCGTCGGCCACGGGCCCGTCGGGCAGACCCTCGCCGGCATGCTCGGGCGAGCGGGTCACCGCGTCGCCGCGTTCGAGCGCTTCGACGAGATCTATCGCCTGCCGCGTGCCGTCCACATCGACCACGAGATCATGCGTCTGCTGCAGGCGCGCGGCCTGGCCGGCCGCCTCGCCGAGCAGATGGTCCCGCTGCGCGAATACCGCTGGTTCGGCGCGGACGGCGAGGAGCTGCTCACCCTGACTCCGGAGATGCCGGCGAAGTCGGGCTGGGAGCCGGACTACCTGTTCTTCCAGCCCGAGCTCGAAAGGGCTCTCGACGGGAAGTGTGCGGACGACGGCGTCGCCGTGCATCGCGGCTGGGTCGCCGAGCGCATCAGCGATGACGAGGGCGGCGCAACCCTCACGGTCCGCCACCATGTCGAGGAGGTGCCCGGGCGGCTGTCGCCGACCGAGGAGACGGAGACCGTGCGCGCGCGCTGGGTCGTCGGCGCCGACGGGGCGAACTCGTTCGTCCGGGAGGCGACCGGGATCGGGCGCCGGGACCTGGGCTTCCAGGAGCGCTGGCTGGTGGTGGATGCGGAGCCCAACGACATGGCCGCTCTGGCCCACTTGCCGATCGCCTGCCAGTGGTGCGATCCCCGGCGGCCGACGACACACGTCCAGAGCGGGCCTCGGCACCGCCGCTGGGAGTTCATGCTGCTCCCGGGCGAGAAGCCCGAGGACTTTGATGATCCAGGGCGCGTCTGGTCGCTCCTCGAGCCCTGGTTCAAGCCCGAGGACGGGCCGCTCACGCGCACAGCGGTCTACGAGTTCCGCTCGATGCTGGCCGACGAGATGCGGAAGGGTCACGCCCTCCTCGTCGGGGACGCCGCCCACCTGACGCCGCCGTTCCTGGGGCAGGGCCTCTGCTCCGGCCTGCGGGACGCTGCGAATCTCGCCTGGAAGCTCGACCTCGTGCTGCGTGGACTCGCGTCCGAGGAGCTGCTCGACACGGTCGAGGTGGAGCGAGAGCCGCAGACCGAGTGGGTGATCGGCTTCGCGGTCGAGCTCGGCAAGGTCCTCTGCGAGCTCGACCCGGAGGCCGCGGCCGAACGCGACACGACGCTGCGCCAGGCGGACGCACCTCCGCCGCTCGAGTTCCCGCCGCTCAGCAAGGGCGCGATCCACACCCCCTCCGGTGAGGTGCCCGATCCACTGGCAGGGACGCTCAGCGTCCAGGGGGTGGTGGCGAAGGACGGGCGAGAGGGCCGCTTCGACGATGTCGTCGGTCACGGCTGGTCGCTGATCGCCGCCGGCGGGGATCCGGTTGACCACCTCGACGACGACGACCGCGAGGTGCTCCGCTCGCTCGACGTGACCGTTGCCTCCCTCGAGCCCGAGGCTCCCGGAGGCGTCCGCGACATCGACGGCCGCCTCACGGAGTGGCTGCGCGGCCACGACGCGCGTGCCGCGCTGATTCGCCCCGACTTCTACGTCTTCGGCAGCGTCGCCGCGCCGGACGACCTGCCGTCGCTGGTCAGCGATCTGCGGACCCAGCTTCATCTCACCACTCGATCCCCGATCAAGGAGCGCTGAACATGGCCGACTCGACGGCAGTGATCCATCCCAAGTTTCACCACTTCAACCTGAAGACGACCCGTCTCCAGGAGATGATCGACTATTACGCGGTTCTCGTCGGCGCCGAGGTCCACTTTCAGGACGACGTCGGCGCCTGGCTCAGCAACGACGAGGCCAACCACCGGATCGCCCTGCTGGCCTTCCCCGGCTTCACCAACGACCCGGACAAGGACACCCGCACCGGCCTGCATCACACGGCCTTCGAGTACGCGGGCTTCGACGAGCTCAACTCGACCTATCTGCGTCTGAAGGAGGCCGGGATCGAGCCGTCGTTCTGCATCGATCACGGGATGACTTTCTCCTACTACTACGCCGACCCCGACGGCAACCACGTCGAACTCCAGGTCGACAACTTCGGCGACTGGGCGAAGTCGACCGAGTGGATGCGCACCTCGGAGGTGTTCAAGGCCAATCCGATCGGCCAGTTCGTAGATCCCGAGCGGGTCGCCTCGGATCATGCCGCGGGCGTGGAGTTCGATCAGATCCATGCCAAAGCGATGGCCGGCGACTATGCGCCCGAGCAGGATCCCGTCGAAATCCCGGATGCGTCATGAAGCGCTGCAGGTTCGAGGCTGACGGCCAGGTCCGCAGCGGCATCATCGAGGAAGATCAGGTCGTCGACCCCCATCGGGGAGATCGCCATGCGCTCGAGGAGGTGCGGCTACTGGCGCCGGCCCGGCCGCGGAAGTTTCTCGGCATCGGGCTCAACTACGCCGACCACATCGCCGAGAGCGGGATGGAGGCACCCGAGTTCCCGGTCTTCTTCAACAAGCAGTCGACCTGCGTGGTCGGTCCCGGGGACGACGTTCACATGCCGCGCGTTTCCAGCCTGCTCGACTACGAGGGCGAGCTCGCGATCGTGATCGGCCAGCGCTGTCGGCACGTCAGCGAGGAGCACGCCGCGGAGGTGATCGCCGGCTACACGATCACGAACGATCTTTCGGTGCGCGATTGGCAGCTGCGCACACCGACGATGACGCTGGGCAAGTCGTTCGACACCCACGGCCCGCTCGGGCCCTGGGTCGTAACCACCGACGAGCTGGGCGATCCCCACTCGCTCTCGATCAAGACCTGGGTCAACGACGAGCTCCGCCAGGACGGCAACACCAGCGAGATGATCTACGACTGCTTCCAGCAGGTGGCGCACCTGTCGGAGGCCTTCACGCTCGAGCCCGGCGATGTGATCGCCACCGGCACGCCGGCCGGCATCGGCGCCGTCCGGCAGCCCTTCCCCGAGGGCCTGCTCAAGGTGGGTGACGTCGTCCGGGTCGAGATCGAGGGAATCGGCACGCTCGAGAACACGGTCGTCCAGGAGCCCGATGGCTTCGTCGTCGCGGAAGCCGAGCAGGAGCCCGCGTGGGCGAGCTGACCGACGAGCTCCGGGATTTCCTCGACGGGCACCGCGTCGGCGTCCTCGCCACGGTCGGCTCCGACGGCAATCCCCGGCAGTCGGTCGTCTACTACATCCGGGACGGGGATCGCCTGCTGATCTCGACCGAGTCCAAGCGGCTAAAGGCGCAGGACGTGATCCGCACCGGCCGGGCTTCCATCTGCATCCGGGGTGACGAGCAGCCATATCCGTCGGCGACGTTCTCCGGTCCGGCCGAGATCCTGACCGAGGAAATCGGCGGCTCGACGGCGCGGATCATGCAGCGAATCGCCGGGATGGACGAGCCCCCCGAGCCTCAGACCGACGACGCACTTGCGTCGATCGATCGCGTGATCCTCGCGATCACCGTCGAGAAGGTCACCGCGGTCAGCTACATCCCGGTCGAGGCTGAGCGGTAGCGACTGCGCGATGGAGACGGTGATCTGGATCGCGCAGGTGGTGCTCGCGACTGTCTTCGCTGTCGCTGGTGGACTGAAACTCACCCAACCGCGGGAGAAGCTGATCAGCCTGGGTCAGGGCTGGGTCGAAGACGTCGACGACCGCCGGGTGAAGAGCATCGGCGTTCTCGAGATCCTCACCGCGATCGGTCTGATCCTGCCGGCCGCCCTCGACATCGCGCCGACGTTGACCGCGGTCGCGGCTGTCGGCGCGGTTCTGCTTATGGTCGGCGCGGCCGCCACCCACGTCCGCCGGCGCGAGTTCAACAGGCTGCCGCTGAACGTCGCGCTCGCGGCCCTCGCCGCCTTCGTGGCCGTCATGCGTTTCGGCCCGTACTCGCTCTAGCGGGTTGGAGCAGTACACCGGGGCGGCCCGCATCGAAGTGCGGACCGCCCCTCGGAAGCTGTGAGGCCTAGTCCCAGTCCTCGTCCCAGGCCGCCGTCAGCCCGTAGAGGATCAACACGTCGAGGCCGATGATCAGGAACGCCCAGAGCGGTGCGGCGGGGAACCAGACGATTTGCATGATCGCGTTCAGGGAGACGAAGAAGACCGCGGCCCAGCGCGCCGCCTCGCTGCGGGCAAACAGCCCCACCCCGGTCAGAGCCACGAGCGAACCCAGGATCAGATACACCCAGCCCCAGGTCTTGGCATTGGAGATGATCACCCCGTTGCCGCCGACGATCACGTTCTTGTTCTCGAGGATCGCCGCCAGTCCCCA
>DASUPK010000118.1:0-10018 GCA_036276255.1 Solirubrobacterales bacterium | reverse complement strand
CCCGAAGCTCGTCGAGCGCGAGCTCTCCCGGATCGAACGCGGCCGGGCGGCCCTCGACGCGCTCGAAGCGATTCGCGAAGCCGGTGGAAAGGCCTACTGGCACCAGGTGGACCTCACCGATCCCGAACAGGTCTCCGCCGCGGTCAGGGACATCCTCAGGGAAAGCAGCCGGGTGGACGCGCTGATCCACTGCGCCGGCTTCGAGGTCAGCCACTACCTGCCGGACAAGCCGCAGTCCGAGTTCGACCTGGTCTTCGACGTGAAGGTGAACGGCTGGTTCAACCTGCTGAACGCGCTCGGCACCGAACGGCCGGGCGCTGCGGTCGTCTTCAGCTCGATCGCCGGCCGGTTCGGCAACGCGGGCCAGACTGACTACGCGGCCGCCAACGACCTGCTCTGCAAGAGCATCTCGCGGCTCCGCGCCGAGGGCGTGCGCGGCGCGGCGATCGATTGGACCGCCTGGGCGGAGATCGGGATGGCCACCCGCGGCTCGATCCCGAAGGTCATGGAGATGGCTGGGATCGACATGCTGCCTCCGAGCGAGGGCGTGCCGGTGGTGCGACGGGAGCTCACCGCCGCGGGCCCGGGAACCGAGGTCCTCGTCGCTGGCGCGCTCGGGGTGATGCTGGAGGAGCGCCATCCGACGGGCGGCCTCGACCTCGACGCCGCGACCAAGGCGATCGACGCACACCACGGGCCGATGTCCGGCAGGGTCGTCGGGTTCGACTCGCGCGAGGGGCTCACGGTCCGAACCGAGCTCGATCCGAGCCACCAGGCGTTCCTCAACGACCACCGGATCGAGGGCACGCCGGTGCTGCCGGGCGTGATGGGAATCGAGGCGTTCGCGGAGGTCGCGGCCGCGCTCCTGCCCGGCTGGCGGGTGACGGCGCTCGAGGACGTCGAGCTGATCGCGCCGTTCAAGTTCTACCGCGACGAGCCGCGCGCACTGGAGCTCCAGGTGCGGCACCGCGGCGCGAGCGACGGCACGTTGGTGGCGGACTGCCGCCTCGTCGGCACCCGCTCGCTGCCGCAGGGCGAGCAGCGGACCGTGCACTTCACCGGTCGCGCCGCCCTCGCCCCCGAGCTTTCCCGACCGCCCGAGGAAGATGCGCCGGGCGATGAGTCGGGCGACGGAGGCGTCGGCCCCGAGACAATCTACGAGATCTACTTCCACGGCCCGGCCTACCAGGTCCTCGAGCGGGCTTGGCGTCACAACGGGGAAGTGGTCGGACGCTTCGCCGCCGACCTGCCGCCCGATCACGAGCCCGCTGAGGAACCAACCGTTGCCGCCCCTCGGCTGATCGAGCTCTGCTTCCAGACGGCCGGAGTGTGGGAGCTCGGCACCCAAGGACGGATGGCGCTGCCTACCCACGTCGACAGAGTCATTCGCTACGCGGATGCGGACGAACCGGGCAACCTCTTCGCGGTGGTCCACCCACGCGAGGACGGGTCGGCCATCGACGCCCGGGTCGTCGATGAGAAGGGCCGGGTCCGGGTCCTGCTTTCCGGCTACCGCACCATCGAGCTCCCTGGCGCCCTCGATCCCGAGGCGCTCGAGCCGATTCGCGCGGCGATGAGCTAGGCGGTCCGGATGGAAGGCTCGTTTCACCGGCTCGCGATCGTCAACCGCGGCGAGGCGGCCATGCGCGCGATCCGCGCGGTCCGGGAGCTCAACGACATATCGGAGCATCCGATCAGCCCGATCGCGCTGTACACCGAGCCCGACCGCCAGGCGATGTTCGTCCGGGAGGCCGACGAGGCCTACTGCCTCGACGACGGCGCGAGGGGGGATTCCGCGGAGCAGCGGAGTGGCTATCTTGACTTGGCGGCGCTCGAGAGGGCGCTCACCGCGACGGCAGCCGACGCTGCATGGGTCGGCTGGGGCTTCGTTGCCGAGCGCCCGGAGTTCGCGGAGCTCTGTGAGAAGCTGGGGATCGTCTTCGTCGGGCCGAACTCGAGGGCGATGCGGCTGCTCGGCGACAAGGTCGAGGCCAAGCGGCTCGCGGAGCAGGCCGGCCTGCCCGTGGCGCCGTGGAGTGGCGCCCGGGTCGAAACCGTCGCCGAAGCGCGCGAGCAGGCGCACCGCATCGGCTATCCGCTCTTGATCAAGGCGGTTGCGGGCGGGGGCGGGCGCGGGATCCGCCGCGTGGACGGGCCGGACCAGCTGGAGACGGCCCTGGAGAGCGCGCGCGGCGAGGCTCGCGACGCGTTCGGAGACGGTTCGGTCCTGCTCGAGAAGCTGATCGAGCCGGCGAGGCATGTCGAGGTGCAGCTGATCGCGGACGGACAGGGGACAGCCTGGGCGGTCGGCGTCCGCGATTGCAGCGTCCAGCGCCGCAACCAGAAGCTGATCGAGGAGTCACGAAGCCCGGTGTTCCCCGCCCATCGCGAGCGAGAGCTGGGCGACGCGGCTGTCCGGCTCGCGCTGCGGGCCGGGTACCAGGGCGCGGCAACGGTCGAGTTCCTCTACCAGGCCGACCAGGACCTGCTCTCGTTCATGGAGGTGAACACCCGGCTGCAGGTGGAGCACCCCGTCACCGAGGCGACGACGGGAGTTGATCTGCTCAAGCTCCAGCTCGAGGTCGCGGCCGGCCGGCGCCTCGAGGGCGAACCGCCGGCACCCATCGGTCATGCGATCGAGGCCCGGATCAACGCCGAGGATCCCGCGCGCGGTTTCGCTCCGGCGCCGGGACGTATCGCCCTCCTCAGATTCCCCGGTGGACCGGGAATCAGGATCGATGCCGGAGTGGCCGAGGGCGATTCGATCCCAGCCCAGTTCGACTCGATGATCGCCAAGCTGATCGCCTGGGGGAGGGACCGCGACGAGGCCCTCGCCCGCCTGCGGCGCGCGCTCGCGGAGACCACAATCGTCGTCGAGGGCGGCACCACGAACGTGGGCTTTCTCCTCGACCTGCTGGCGCTCCCCGAGCTCCGCGCCGGAGAGATCGATACTGGGTGGCTCGACCGCCGGCAACTCAGCCCGAAGACCATCCCGGTGCGTCACGCCGAGGTCGCTTTGGTCGCGGCGGCCGTGGACTTCGCCGACGAGCAGACGGCTGTCGATCGAGCGACCTTCTACGCCTTGGCTCGCCGGGGGCGCCCCGGCAGCCAGGCGCCCGCCCGGCGCGAGATCGAGCTGCGCTACTCGGGTGAGCGCTACCGGGTCGCGACCAGCGAGGTCGGTCCCAGCCTCTACCGCGTGACGCTTGACGGCATCTCCGTCGAGGTCGATACCGAACGCCTCAATCCCCACGAGCGGCGGCTATGGCTCGGCGGCCACGGGTTCCAGGTCGTCACCTCGAGCCAGGGGGCGGACCTGCTGATCGAGGTGGACGGGGTCGCTCACCGGATCTCCCGGGACGACGGTGGGCTGGTGCGCAACCCCGCGCCCGCGGTCATAGTCTCGATTCCGGTCGAGCCGGGGGACGAGGTCGGAGTCGGGGACGTGGTGGCCGTGCTCGAGATCATGAAGATGGAGTCCTCCTTGACCGCACCCGTCGCGGGCCGCGTCCGGGAGGTGCTGGTCGATCCCAACGTCCAGGTGGGCGCACAGGAGCCGCTGCTCCGGATCGAGCCGCTGAACGCCGGTGAAACAGTGTCCGGCGCTTCGCGTGTCCGGCTCCCGATCGGCGAGCAGGTCAGCGCCGACCGAGAAACGTTCTGCCGTGACAGGCTTCGGCGCCTCGAATGGTTTGTTCTGGGCTATGACGGCGAGCCCGGCGAGACCGAGCGGATCCTCGCGGATCTGCAGGACGCCGTCAGAGACCCGGCCGTCAACGATCTCGATCTCCTCCCGGAGGAGGACCGGCTGCTCTCGGTCTACGCCGATGTCCAGGCCCTGAGCAGGCCTGCGCACGACGAGTCCGACTCGGAGGCCGAGCCCCTGCTCAGCCCCCGCGAGCACCTCAACGCCTACCTGCGCTCGCTGGACGTCGAGGAAGAGAGGCTGCCCGACCAGTTCGCCAAGCTGCTGCGTAGGGCCCTCGCCCACTACGGCGTCGAGGGACTGGATAGAACGCCGGAACTGGAGGAGGCCTGCTACCGGTTGTTCCTGGCGCAGCAGCGCGCCGAGGAGGTACGGGTCGCCATCGTCGCCCTCCTCGACCGCCGGCTCGAGCAGGTCGAGGTTCTCTCCGGGAAGGTGGCGGAGGATTTCCGAGGGCTGCTGGATCGCCTGACGGCCGGCACCGAAGGGCGAGATCGCATCCTGGCCGACCTGTCCCGAGAGGTCCGCTTCCACTACTTCGACCAGCCGGTGATCGAGGGCGCGACCGCGGCGGCCTACCGCGAGGCCGAAGCGCAGCTGGAGCAGCTCCTCGCGGACCCGGAGGCTCCGGGGCGGGCCGACCTGATCAGGGCGCTGGTCGACTGCACGCGTCCGCTGGCCCCGATGCTGAGCGAGCGCCTGCGAACCGCCGAGCCCTCGCTCCGCCGGGTGCTGCTCGAGGTGATGACACGGCGCTACTACCGCAGGCACGCCCTCGAGGGCTTCGAGGAACACCAGGGCGAGGGAGGGTCCCTGCTCACAGCGGCCCACCCCCACGACGGTGGGCACCGTCGCGTGGCGACCGCCTACGTCGCGCTGGAGGGACTGCCGAGAGCGGCGGCCTCTCTCGCCGGCTATGCCGCCTCCCTCCCGGAGGGCGAGCGGCTGGTGGCCGACTTCTACGCCGATTACGAGGGCGAGCCGCCCGAGCAGGAAGAGCTGGCGGCCCGGCTCGCATCGGTGCTGGACGATGCCGGCCTTCCCGCGACCGTCGACCGGGTCGTCCTCGCGATTGCCGAGCCGGGCCGCGGGCGCGGGATGTCCGCGGTGGACATCTTCACCTACCGGCGAACTGGGTCCGGGATCGCCGAGGACGAGCTGCTCAGGGGCGTGCACCCCGAGATGGCCGACCGTCTCCAATTCAAGCGCTTGGCCAACTTCACCCTCGAGCGGCTGCCGTCCCCGGCCGAGGACGTCTACCTGGTGCTCGGCAGAGCGCGAGACAATCCCGAGGAGGAGCGGCTTTTCGCCCTCGCGGAGGTTCGCGATCTGACCGCCATTCGCGACCGAAGCGGGCAGGTCACCTCGCTCCCGGAGCTCGAGCGCATGCTGGTCCAGGCTCTGGGCGGGATCCGCCGGTTCCAGGCGCACCGCAAGCCGAGCCGGCGACCCCAGTGGAACCGCGTTTTGCTCTACGCGTGGCCGGTGATCGAGTTGTTGCCGGCCGAGATGGAGCCGATGGTGACCCGGGTCGGCCCGTTGACGCGGGGCCTGGGCATCGAGATGATCTTGGTCCGCGGCAGGCTGCGGGAGCCGGACGGCTCTGTTCGCGACAGGGTGATCCGGTTCTTCCCGTCAGGCTCTGGCGTGGTGATCGAGGTCGACGACCCACCGGACCGTCCGCTGATGCCGTACGACGAGGCCGGCGAGCGGATCGTCGCGGCCCGCCGCCGAGGCACCCTGCACCCGGCCGAGATCGTCAAGATGGTCGCGCCGGCGCACTCCGGCGACGGTGCGCACGACGACGGCGCGCCACCACACCAGCCCTCCGGCGACTTCACCGAGCTCGACCTCGATGACGATGGCCGCCTCGTCCCGGTTGATCGCCCCCTCGCGACGAACCCGGCGGGGATCGTCGTGGGACTGGTCCGCAACTACACCGAGCGCTATCCCGAGGGGATCGACCGGGTGACCCTGCTCGGCGATCCGACGAAGTCACTCGGCTCGCTGGCCGAAGGGGAGTGCCGCCGGATCATCGCCGCCCTCGATCTCGCCGAGGAGCGCGGCGTGCCGCTCGAGTGGTTCGCGCTCTCGGCCGGCGCGAAGATCGCGATGGACAGCGGCACCGAGAGCATGGATTGGATCGCCGCGGTCCTGCGCAGGATCGTCGAGTACACGCAGCGGGGCGGCGAGCTCAATATCGTCATCGCCGGGATCAATGTCGGGGCGCAGCCCTACTGGAATGCCGAGGCGACGATGCTGATGCACACGCGGGGCATCCTCGTGATGACGCCGGAGAGCGCCATGGTGCTCACCGGGAAGCAGGCGCTCGACTACTCGGGCGGAGTCTCGGCGGAGGACAACTTCGGGATCGGCGGCTACGAGCGGATCATGGGACCGAATGGCCAAGCCCAGTACTGGGCCCCCGATCTTGCGGGCGCATGCCGGGTGCTGCTCGACTACTACGACCACGCCTACGTCGCCCCTGCGGAGCGGTTCCCGCGTCGCGCGAGTTCCTCGGATCCGCGCGATCGCGACGTGGGCGAGATGCCGCACCACGGCAGCTCGCAGTTCGCCCGGGTCGGTGAGATCTTCTCGGACGAGACGAATCCCGGCCGCAGGGCCGCCTTCGACATCCGCTCGGTGATGCGAGCGACGATCGACCAGGATCACTCGCCTCTGGAGCGCTGGGCGGCCATGCGGGACGCCGAGGGAGCCGTCGTTTGGGACGCTCATCTCGGCGGCTGGCCGGTGGCGCTGCTCGGGATCGAGTCGCGTCCGATCGTTCGCCGGGGTCAGGTGCCCGCGGACGGCCCAACGCAGTGGACGTCAGGCACGTTGTTCCCACGCTCCTCGAAGAAGATCGCCAGGGCGATCAACGCCGTCGCCGGCCGGCGACCCGTCGTGGTGCTCGCCAACCTGGCCGGCTTCGACGGCTCGCCGGAGTCGATGCGGGAGTGGCAGCTGGAGTTCGGAGCCGAGATCGGGCGGGCAGTCGTCAACTTCGACGGGCCGCTCGTCTTCTGTGTGATCTCGCGGTACCACGGGGGCGCCTTCGTGGTCTTCTCCCAACGGCTCAACGAGAACCTGGAGACGGTTGCGCTCGAGGGGGCTCATGCATCGGTGATCGGTGGAGCTCCGGCAGCCGCGGTGGTCTTCGCGCGCGAGGTCAAGCAATCCACGGATCGCGATCCGCGGATCACTGCGCTCGACGAGCGGATCGCCGCAGCTGACGGTCCGGAGCGAACCCGCCTTCGCGCCGAGCGGTCCGAGCTCTGGGATCAGGTGCACGCGGAACAGCAGGGGGAGCTGGCCGCGGAGTTCGACTCGGTCCATAGCGTCGAGCGAGCGGTCGAGGTTGGCTCGGTCAGCTCGATCATCCCGGCGGCCGAGCTGCGCCCCTACCTGATCGAGGCGATCGAGCGGGGGATGCAGCGGATCAGCGGCGAAGGGACGAGCGGTGACAGAGCTCGGGTGGCTGACGCGCGAGCTCGGTGACGTGCCTCGGCACGATCGCTGGCTCAGCGAGCAGGAGGGCGAGGTTCTCTCGGAGCTTCGAGTCCCCAAGCGTCGCGACGACTGGCGGCTCGGGCGCTGGACCGGAAAGGCTGCAGTGGCGGCATGGCGCGGGGTGGCCCTGGAGTCGGTGGTGATCGCAGCCGCTGAGGATGGCGCGCCCGAGGCTCTGATCGATGACTCGCCGGCGGACCTGGCCATCTCGCTCAGCCACCGCGCGGGGCGGGCGCTGGCGACCGTGGCAGATGGGACCAGGGCACTCGGTTGTGATCTCGAGGCGGTCGAGCCTCGTAGCGAGGCGTTCCTCCGGGAGTGGCTTCGCCCCGCCGAGCGGAAGCTGGTCAGCGCCCAGAACGGTGAGGCCCGGCACCTGGCGGCGAACTTGATCTGGACCGCGAAGGAGGCGGCCTCGAAGGCGAGGCGCGAGGGCCTGCGGCTGAACCTCCGCCGCGCCACCGTCGAGGCCGAGGGTCTCGCTCAGCCTGCTGGGTCGTGGGCGCGGCTTCAGATCAGCTGGGAGCGCGGTCCGGTCGAACTCGGTTGGTGGCGCCACGATGCCGGATGGGTGATGACGGTGACGAGCCACCCGGCGTCCGAGGCGGCGCCCATTGAGCTCTCCTAGTTGGCGAGCGCGGCCTTCGAGCGCCAGATCAGAACAGGATGTGCCGGTGCCCCTCGTCGTCGGTGTACTCGAAGACGGGGGGCTCCGCCCGCCGCGTGGAGCTGCTGACCGCGGCGATCGCGCGAATGGCGCCGGAGCGCACGTGGCTCGACTCCGAGTCAAGGAATGGCACGAGCCGGTCCAGCAGGTCGGGGTCGGCGGCAGCCGCCAGCGCGGCCGATGCCTCGCGCCAGAGCTCAGGCCGTTCGCCAAGGGCGGCGACGAGCGCCTCCACGGCACGGGGATCCGGAATGCGCCCAAGGGCGAGGGTCGCCGCCCGTCGTACCTCGGCGCTCGAGTCATCGAGCGCCGCGACAAGCGGCTCAACCGACTGATTGGATTCCCCGGTGACTCCGAGCGCTCGCGCCGCCTCCGTCCGGACCTCCGGCACAGGGTCCTCCCCGAGCAGAGTGCAAAGGCGCTGGTGGACCGAGTCGCTCACGCGGCCATGGTAATTCCAAGCCCAGGAACGCGGACACTCCCTCCACTTAGCTGCTTGGGTTTTGACCGCCTTCGGGGGCGTCAGCTACCCGGCAACGGCAGCGATGCGTCGGTTCCGCCGATGGGCCTCGATGAACCGATCATTGGCCAGTGCCGCGCAGATTGCAAGCTCGCCGGCGACGAGGGTCGCCCCCACGATCTCGGCGAACTTCCGCGCCGTGCCTTCACCGTCGCAGCCAAGCAGGGCCAGGCACTCGCGCTGCGTCGGGAGGCTGCTCCCACCGCCGACAGTGCCGACCACCAGGTTCGGCAGCCGGGCGGCTACGTAGAGATCGGCCGCGCCAACCAGCTCGACATCCAGGAAGCCGATGCTCGCGTTGACGATCTGCGCGACGTCCTGGCCGCACGCGATGTAGATGGCGGCCAGGCCGTTCGCGAAGTGGGCGTTCGCCCCGAGCGCGCCCGCCTGCATGGTGCCTAGCCGACCGGAGGCCGCGAACTCGACCAGATCCGAGGGCGACACGCCGAGGTGCGCCTCGACGACGCTGGCGGGCAGGGTCAGGTCGATCGCCACCTCCTTGCCATAGGGCCGGAAGAGGTTGATGGCGGCGGGCTTCTTGTCGCTCGAGTAATTGCAGCGCAGGTACCACCGCTCGCACGGCACCGCCTCAGCGACATGCCGGCAGATCTGGTCGACCGCGAGATTGACCATGTTGAGGCCCATTGCGTCGCCCGTGCTGAACACGAACTGGGCAAACACGCGCCGGCCGAACACATGCGGGCGGATCTCGACCAGACGGCCGTGAGCCGTGCTCTCGGCGGCCAGAGCCTGGAGCTCGGTCAGGTGATCGTCAAGCCAGGTCGCCAGGGCGAGCGCATCTCGCGTCGTCCTCACCACGAAGCAGGGGGTGATGTCGAGCGCGTCCGCCAACACGTACGCGTTGGCGCCACCCGCCTCGCTGATCGCCCGCATGCCGTACTGATAGGTCGTGACGAGAGTCCCCTCGGTCGTCGCGAAGGGCACGAAGAACTCCCCGTCGGCGTGCTGTCCCTTGACAAGGATGGGTCCGCCTATGCCGAGCGGGATATGGGTCGCCCCCACGAGGTTCTCGATCTTCCCGCGGGCGTCTTCGGGCGCGAACCCCGTCTCTGCCGCGGATTCCAGGGCGTGCCCGGTGTTGTGCGCGAGCCAGGCCCGTCGCATCGCCGGGTTGGCTCCGAGGATCTGGCGCATAGAGCGTCGCCTCCAATTGAACGCTTGATAGCCAATTACATCACCAAGAGCCGGAGTGCGCCAGCGGGGCATCGGGGCGTGGGCTTGCCACCACGCGGCTTATCCGGGCGCCAGTCATGCCTCGGGCCGGTCAGGGTCGCGAGCGCGAGCCCTGGGAAATGGGTGGTACTCGTGGGACCCCTGACACCCGCTCCCCCGCGATCGTGACGGCGAAGCCCAACGAAGAGCTGTCCAGGTGAGCGACGAAGACGTCCAGTAAGGGTGAGGCGCGGGGGAAGAGTTCTCGGGGCTCACGACTCAAGGGGGCATGCTCCCTCAGGTCGAGGAGATCGCCACGGTGGTCGTCTGCGAGGACGACGACGCGACTCGCGAGCTCCTCTGCGACCACCTGACCGCCGACCGCTACCGGGCCCTGCCGGCGCCGAGCGCCTCCGACGCGCTGCGGCTGTGCGGCTACAAC
>DASUPK010000117.1:0-9610 GCA_036276255.1 Solirubrobacterales bacterium | reverse complement strand
CTCGGTGGACCACTGCTGGCGCTGCCAGCGCATGAACAGCTTCTTGTATGAGGGCGCGGCTTCGATGATCCGATCGAGGCCTGACATCACCTTGTCGATGTCCGCATCCATCAGGACCGACAGCGCCTCGTCCTCGGTGTGAAGTTCTCCATTGGTGGTGGCGGTGGTGTCGGTCATCTCACTCCTCGGGATGGTCGGTGTGGTCGGACGAGCGGCATTATTTACCAGTCGGTCAGTAAATGTCAAGCCTCCGATGGCTCGGCCGTGGCTCGATGTATCGTGGCCGGTGATGAGCGACCTCCCCAACGACTTCCAGACCGCCAGCCTCGCCGAGGTCGACCCCGACATCGCCCAGGTCCTCGACCGGGAGCTCGCCCGCCAACAGGGCACGCTCGAGATGATCGCCTCCGAGAACTTCGTTCCCCAGGCCGTGCTCGACGCCGCCGGCTCGGTGCTCACCAACAAGTACGCGGAGGGCTATCCGGGTAAGCGCTACTACGGCGGCTGCGAGGAGGTCGACGTCGCCGAGCAGCTCGCCATCGACCGCGCCAAGGAGGTGTTCGGCGCTGAGCACGTCAACGCCCAGCCCCATTCCGGCGCCCAGGCCAACAACGCCGCCTACATGGCGATGATCGACCCGGGCGACACGATCATGGGGATGGCCCTCGACCACGGCGGCCACCTCACCCACGGGATGAAGCTGAACGTCTCGGGCAAGCTCTACAAGGTCGTCGCCTACCACGTGCGCCGCGAGGACCATCTCGTCGACATGGACGAGGTGGCGCAGCTAGCGGAGGAGCACAAGCCCAAGGTGATAGTCGCCGGCTGGTCCGCTTACCCGCGCCAGCTCGACTTTGCCGCCTTCCGCGAGATCGCCGACTCGATCGACGCAAAGCTGATGGTCGACATGGCGCACTTCGCCGGCCTGGTGGCGGCCGGGGAGCACCCCAACCCGGTCGAGCACGCCGACGTCGTCACCACCACGATCCACAAGACCCTCTGCGGTCCGCGCAGCGGGATGATCCTCTGCAGGGAGGAGCTGGCCGCCGACATCAACCGCTCCGTCTTCCCGGGCCAGCAGGGCGGTCCGCTGATGCACATCATCGCCGCCAAGGCGGTGGCCCTGAAGATCGCCCAGAGCGATCAGTTCAAGGAGCGCCAGCGCCAGACGATCGCCAACGCCCGCGCCTTCGGCGACGAGCTGATCGCCGGCGGCATCGACGTACTCACCGGCGGCACCGACGTTCACCTGGTGCTCGTCGACCTCACCAACACCGGGCTCGACGGCAAGACCGCGGAGACCCGGCTCGAGGATGTCGGCATCACGGTCAACCGCAATGCGATCCCGTTCGACGAGCGCCCGCCGATGAACCCCTCGGGCCTGCGAATCGGGACCCCGGCGCTGACGACACGCGGCCTGGGTGAGGACGACCTGCGCGAGATCGCCAAGGTGATCGTTGTGGCACTCGGTGAGCATTTCGAGTCGCAGAAGGAATCTCTCCTGGAGCGGTCGCGTGCCCTGATGGAGCGCTATCCCCTCTATCCGCAGCTCTCAGCAGCCGCTGTCTAGACAGGCTTGAAGATCTGGGCCGACATGAGCGGGCCGGCGCACGTACTCGTGCTCCGGCCGATCATCGAGCGACTCCGCGCGCAGGGCCACGAGGTGCTGATCACGGCGCGCGTGTACACGCAGACCCTCGAGCTGCTCGACCTTCACGGGATGGAGTACACGTTGATCGGCCAGCACGGCGGGGCGTCGCGCGTCCGCAAGCTGATGCGGCTGATCCAGCGGACCAGTGGAATGCGAAGCTTCGGCAGTGGGGCCGGGTTCGACCTATCGATCGCGCACGGGTCGAACGACATCGCGATCGCCTCGCGCATGCTCGGCATTCCGGAGGCGAACATGCACGACTACGAGTTCGCAGTCGCCCAGCATCACGTCGGCTGCCGGCTGGCGAAGCGCGTGATCTTTCCGGACTCGGTGCCGCCCGAGCGGTTGAAGCGCTTCGGCGTCACCCCGGAGAAGCTCTTCCAGTACCCGGGGATCAAGGAGGAGTACTACCTCTACGACTTCGAGCCGGATCCGGGCGCCCTCGAGCGGCTGGGCGTGGATACCGGGCGGGTCGTGGTGGTGGTTCGCCCCCCTCCCGACGTCTCGCTCTATCACCGCCGCTCGAACCCCCTCTTCCCGCAGGTTCTGGCGCGGGTAGGCTCTGACCCCGGTGTCCACGCGATTGTGCTGCCGCGGACCGAGGAGCAGCGGACCTACGTCAAGGAGCTTGCCCTGCCGTCCCTGATCGTTCCCGATCACGCCGTGGAGGCACAGAGCCTGGTCGCCCTCGCGGACCTGGTCGTCTCGGCCGGGGGGACCATGAACCGCGAGGCGGTCGCGCTCGGGACTCCCGTCTACACGACCTACGGGGGGCGGCTCGGCGGCGTCGACGAGGCGCTGATCCGCTCCAACCGGCTCCGCCCGCTGACCGATCCGCGGGCCCTCGAGTTGGTCAAGAAGACCGGTCAGGGCGAGCGCGTCCGGCGCGACCCGCAGCTGCTCGTCGACCTGATGCTCGGAGCGGCCGAGCCGGATGGCGACCCAGACTGAGCAGCCCAGCACCGTCGCCGAGCAGGTCTCGGTCATGGCCTCCGAGGTCTACGCGCCGCGACGCGTGGACATCGTCCTGCGCGGGCTCGACCTGCTGATCGCCGGCTCGGCGCTCGTCCTGCTCTCGCCGCTGCTCGGCCTGCTCGCCCTGGGGACGCTGATCACCTCCGGGCGGCCCGTCCTCTACCGCGGGGAGCGCGTGGGCAAGGCCGGCCACGTGTTCACGATGTACAAGCTGCGCACGCTGCGGCCGGGGGCGGAGGCACGATTGGGCAACACCTACGGCGAGGAGCTCAGCCGGCGCACCGAGGAGGAGGTGACGATGGTCGGCAAGGCCGCCCGCCTCACCCACATCGACGAGGTGCCGCAGCTCTTCAACGTGATCCGCGGCGACATGAGCATGGTCGGTCCGCGCCCCATCCGGCCGGCCTTCTTCAACCGCATCTGCGAGGAGATCCCTACCTACTGGCAGCGGCTCGTGGTCCGGCCCGGGGTGACCGGATTCGCGCAGACCCGGATCACGCGCGAGGACTCCTGGGAGGACAAGCTGATCCACGACCTCGAGTACATCGCTGACCGCTCCATCCGGCTCTACCTGCGGGTGCTCGGCGCGACGATGGCTCGGATCATCCGGCTCACGGTCAGCGGCCGAAACCGCTGAGACAGTGTCGACGGGATGTCTCATTGGGGTATAGGCTGGGCTGAGGCTATGGAGGAGAGGAGCGGGATGCTGCGCAGGATCCTCATTGCAGGCGGGCTGGTATTGGCGTTGTGTGCCCTGGCGGCGCCGACCGCCCTCGCCAAGAAACCGAAGAAGGCCCGGGACACGACCACGTGGCTCTGCAAGCCGGGCATCCCGGACAACCCGTGTGAGCCTGGCTTCGACACCACTCTGGTCTCGCCCAGCGGCCAGATCGTCGGGACGCAGTCGGTCAAGCCGGACCGGAAGCGGAGCTTCGACTGCTTCTACGTCTATCCGACGGTCAGCGACGACAAGGGGTCGAACTCCGATCTCTCGATCGACCCGGAGGAGCGCTCGATCGCCCTCTACCAGGCGGCCCGCTACAGCCTCCACTGCCGTGTCTTCGCGCCGATGTACCGCCAGCTCACGCTCTCGGCGATCGGTGGAACGCCCTCCGTCGACGCGGCCCAGATCGCATACGACGACGTCCTCGCCGCCTGGAAGACCTACCTGCGCGACTACAACCGCGGCCGCGGCGTGGTGCTGATCGGGCACTCGCAGGGCAGCTTCATGCTTCGGGAGCTGATCCACCGGGTGATCGACCGCAGCAAGAAGGTGCGCAGGCAGCTGGTCTCGGCCGTGCTCCTCGGCGGCAACGTGACCGTGGCCTCGGGGCGCACCGTCGGCGGCGACTTCAAGCACATCGCCGGATGCAGCAAGGCCAATCAGTTCGGCTGCGTCATCGCGTTCTCGACGTTCAACGCACCGGTGCCGCCCGGCACTCAGTTCGGACGACCGAACAGCTTCGCCACGCCCGATCTGCCGACGACCGGCGACGTGCTCTGCACGAACCCGGCGGCGCTCGGAGGCGGATCCGCTGTGCTCACGTCAGTCTTCCCGACGCAGCCGTTCGCCCCGGGCACCACCATCGGCCTGGCGACCGGACTGGTGGGCCAGCCGACGCCGAGCGGTGCCACGACGCCCTGGTTCCAGGCTCAGGCCTACACAGGCGCCTGCGACTCCTCCAACGGTGCGCACGTGCTGCAGATCGCCCCCGTGGCCGGCGCCCCGACGCTCCACCCGATTCCGGATGCGACCTGGGGCCTGCACCTGGTCGACGCGAACATCGCCCTCGGCAACCTCACGGACGACGTCGCTCGCCAGGCCAAGGCGTGGGGGAAGGCCAACGGCAAGTCCAAGAGGGTCAAGAAGCACTAGGCGGGCCCTGGCTCGCGCGAGTAATCCCGAGCGCCATCAGGCGGCGCTCCACCTGCAGGGACGTGACCGAGCTCCGGTCCGGGGGGCGAGCGCCTTAGTCTTCCGCCCATGTGCGGGATATGCGGTCTCGTCAGCCTCGACGGGGCCACGGCCCCGGATCCCGCGGCTCTCGCCGCGATGAACGACACCCTGGTCCACCGCGGCCCCGATTCGGACGGGAGCATGATCGACGGCCCATGCGGGCTGGCCATGCGGCGGCTCTCGATCATCGACCTGGCCGGCGGCGACCAGCCGATCGCCAATGAGGACGGGCGGATCCACGTGATCCAGAACGGCGAGATCTACAACTACCGCGAGCTGATGGACCAGCTGCGCGGGAGTGGCCACACCTTCTCGACTCACAGCGACACCGAGGTGCTGGTCCACCTCTACGAGGAGCGAGGCCCGTCGTTCGTCGAGGCTCTTCGCGGGATGTTCGCGATCGCGATCTGGGACGCACGGCACGGCCGGCTCGTGCTCGCTCGGGACCGGTTCGGGATCAAGCCCCTCTACTACCGGGTCGCCGATGGGATGGTCTCCTTCGCGTCCGAGCTCAAGGCCTTGCTCCGCCAGCCCGGTTTCTCGCGCGAGATCGACCCGCAGGCGCTCGAGTCGTTCCTCGCCTTCAACTCGATCCCCGCGCCGCTCAGCATCTTCAGGCAGGCGCGCAAGCTGCCTCCGGGTCACCTCCTGGTGGCCGAGAGGGGGGAGGTTCAGATCGAGCGCTACGCGCGGCCGGCACCCGTCCCCGAGGCCGAGGTGCGCACCGAGAGCGACGACGTGCTCGCCGAGGAGCTTCGTGAGCGCCTCCGGGATTCGGTTCGCGCGCACCTGGTCTCCGACGTGCCCGTCGGGGTCCTGCTCTCCGGCGGTGTCGACTCCGCCGCCCTCACCGCGATGGCGGCGGGGGAGAGTGGCTACCGGGTGAGCACCTTTTCGATCGGATTCGAGGAGAGCTCCTTCGACGAGCTGAGCCGGGCCCGCCTGGTGGCCGAGCGCTTCGGGACCGACCACCACGAGCTGGTCCTGCGGCCGGACGCCATCGACCTGCTGCCGAAGCTGGTCGAGGCCTTCGATGAGCCCTTCGGCGACTCCTCCGCGCTCCCCACATACCTGGTCTCGCAGCTCGCCGCGGACACGGTCAAGGTGGTGCTCTCCGGGGAGGGCGGCGACGAGCTCTTCGGCGGCTACTACACCTACGTCGCGGACCGGCTCGCTCCGCGCGTCGGCCGCGCCGCCCCCTTCTTGCGGCCCCTCGTCGAGCTGCTGCCGAGCTCCTCTCAGAAGGTGAGCTTCGACTACAAGGCCAAGCGCTTCATTCGCGGCGCCCACCTGCCGCCGGTCGAGCGCCATCACGCCTGGAAGGAGATCTTCTCGCCGCAGTCACAGGAGGAGCTGCTCAGCGAGTCGCGGGTCTCTGACCCGCTCGACGTCTACCGCGCCCGCTACGCGGAGACCGAGGGCTCCCAGGAGCTCGCCCGATTCCAGGACCTGGACCTCGGCATCTACCTCGTGGACGACCTGCTGGTGAAGACCGACCGGGCCAGCATGGCCCACTCCCTCGAGGCGAGGGTTCCGTTCCTCGACCCTGTGGTGGCCGAGCTCGCCCTGGCCCTCGAGACCAGGCAGAAGGTCCGCGGCTTCTCCAAGAAGCGGCTGCTCCGCAAGGCGGTCGAGCCGCTGCTGCCGAGGGAGATCATCCGCGGCCGCAAGCAGGGCTTCTCGATCCCGGTGGCGGCCTGGCTCCGCGGCGACCTCGCGCCGTTCGCGCGCGATGTTCTCTCGCCGGAGACGATTGAGCGACAGGGCTACCTGAACCCGGCAACGGTGACCGGTGTGCTCGACGACCACACCTCGGGCAAGGAGGACCTGAGCCGCCAGATCTGGGGGCTGCTCAACTTCACCCTCTGGTACGACCGCTACGCCCGCGAGCCGACGGGCGCCGGTGCCGGCGGGGCGGCGGTGTAGATGCCCGACACGATCGACGCCCTCTTCGCCTTCATCTTCGCGGGGGCCGCGGTCTGGACATTGGTGCCCGCGACCGAGTCCCTCGCGCGGCGGATTGGGGACCGCGCGATCGACTTCCCGAACGAGCGCAGCCTGCACGATCTCCCGACCCCCAAGCTGGGAGGGCTCGCGGTCCTGGTTGCCGTCCTGATCGGCGGATCGATCTTCCTGCCGTGGGACCACGAAACGCGTTCGATCCTCGCCGGAGCGATCGTGATCACCGCCGTCGGGGTGATCGACGACCTGGTGGACCTTCCGGCCGGCGTGAAGCTGCTCGGCCAGACGGCGGCGGCGATCATTCCGGTCGCCTCGGGGGTGACGGTGGACAGCTTCACGCTGCCGTTCCTCGGCCGCGTCGATCCGGGGTCGGTCCAGCTCTTTGACCCGCCCGGCATCGGCCCGATCGACCTCGGGCAGGTGCTGACCGTGATCGGCATCGTGGCCGTGGCGAACGTGATCAACCTGATCGACGGCGTGGACGGCCTGGCGGCCGGCGTCTGCCTGATCTCGGCCGCCGCCCTCGCCGTGATCGCCCTCTCGCTCGACCGCAACGCGGCCGGGGTGCTCGCGGCGGTCACGGCCGGCGCCTCCCTCGGCTTTCTGCGCCACGGCTTCCCGCCGGCCTCCAGCTTCATGGGGGATACGGGCTCGAACCTGCTCGGCTACCTGATGGCGGTGGTAACCGTCCAGGGAGCGCTGAAGACGAACGCCGTGGTCGCCCTCTTCTTCCCGCTCGCGATCCTCGCCGTGCCGATCCTCGACACGAGCTTCGTGGTCGCGAAGCGCGTCAAGTACGGGCGCGCGATCTACCGAGCCGACATGGAGCACTTTCACCACCGGATGGCGCGGATCGGCTTCTCGCCCAGGCGGACCATCGCCTATCTCTACGGCTGGACCCTGATCCTCGCGGGGGTCGCCCTGGCCCTGCGCTTCGTGCCCTACACGGACAACCACGGCCACTTCAGGACCGGCTGGACCATCTTCATGGCGGCCTGCCTGATCGGTGCGCTGGTGGCCAGCATCTACGTGATCCAGGTGCTCGAGATCCTGAAGATGAAGGGGTTCAGGCGCAGGCAGGTGGCGGCGGCGAGATCGACGGCTGAGAGCGAGGTGGAGGAGGGCGTCCTCCATGAGCTCGACACGGGGACCTTCGCCGCCGTGGACCCGGCAACCGGGGAGATGACGGCGATCGATCCCGATACCGGCGAGATCGAGCCGGTCACGCCTCAGGGCTAGCTCACGCCTGGCCCACTGCCTGAGCGACCTGTTCGCGTCCCCGGTAGAGGCGGCTCATGATGGTGCCCTGCCGGACGCCGAGGGCGCGCGCGGCCTCGGCGTAGCTCAGGCCGGCGACGTCGACGGCGGCGACCGCCTCGCGGTAGGGCTGGGGCAGCTCGGCCAGCGCATCGAGGACGGCGCCGGCCTCCAGCGAGGACTCGGGGTCACCAGCGGAGGTCCGGGTCTGAAGATCATCCGGGGCCCGCTCCCCCGAGTCGGTGGCCTCTCTCCGGACGCGCTCGTTGCGGAGGTGGCTGTACCAGGTGTTCCGGAGGGCCTTGATCAGATAGCCGAGGTCGTCGTCGCGGCGCAGGAAGCGGGGGCGGGCGAGGACCTTGACGTAGGTCTCCTGGACCAGGTCCTCGGCGAGCTGGCGGGATCCGCACAGCGCGCAAGCCGCTCGATAGAGCCTGTCGATGTGGTCGCCGGCGGTCTCGGGATCAAGCCGGCGTCGCTCCCCCTGGACGAGCATCGCGTTCAGAACGGCACCGCCCCGTCGCCCTTCCATGCTGCGAGCGCGAGCAGCTTCCGGTGGCCAACGTCCGCGCTCGAGAGCACGCAGGTCCGGCCGTCCCGCCACCAGGTGACGACCCGGCGTCCCCCCTCGGCGAACGAGTGCAGGCGGACTCCGTTCATCGTCGCCGGGAGAGAGCCCTCCGGGGCTGGGATCCCGTCGCCCGAGACGATCGTGTAGGCCACGCGCCTGCCGGCGTGCTCGTAGAAGACCGTACGGGCGCTCCGGTCGCCGAGTCCATCCGAGCGGGCGCCCGCCTGCCGCCAGCCGAACTCTTCACGCCAGTTGGGGAAGGGGACGCCCTCGACGTCTGCGGCGAGCAGCTTGGGGTCGGAGGAGTCGACGGCCACCGGTCCGGTGGCGGGGCGCTCGGAGAGCCGGGCGGCCTCCACGACGCTCGGAGTGCTGCCGCCGGCGGGCATGAGGATCACAGCGGCGAGGCCCGCCGCGGCCAAAGCGCCCGCCACGGCTGCGGGGATCGCAAACCGGCGCCGCCTCGCCGGGCGCGAGGATCGCTCGCTCGCGGCGCCGATGCGCTCCCGTAGGGCGGGGCTCGCCTTCAGATCCAGCCCGCGGAGCGCCCGGGCGCCGGCGCGCTGGTCATCGAGCGCCCTGCGGAGGGTGGGGGATGCGGCCACCGCAGCCTCCAGCTCCGCGCGGTCCCACCCTTCGAGCGAGCCGTCGGCGAGCTGCGCGAGCTGGCGCTGCGTCCGCTCGTCAGGCTCTGAATGTCCGTTTTCGGGGCTCATGCGTCTCTAGGAACGACGCGGGAGCCGCCGAGATATTCCCGGACCGGCCCCCGGAATAAATACGGGCCGACCCCGTCCTTGGGTTTGCAAACCAACTCAAGGAGTTCGACATGCAACAGATCAAGAAGCGTTCCTTCCGACCGACTCCGGCGCTCGTCGTGGCGTTCGTCGCCCTGTTCGCGGCGATGGGCGGCTTCGGCTACGCCGCGGTGAAGCTGAAGCCGGCCAGTGTCAAGACGAAGAACATCAGGGCCGGCGCGGTGACCACCGACAAGCTCGCCGATGGCGCGGTGACGACGCAGAAGCTGGCGCCGGACGCCGTCGCGCCCAACTCCGCGAACGCGATGAATGCGGCGAAGCTCGGTGGGGCCGCCCCAGGCGAGTGCCAGACAGGCTGGCTGAGTGCCTCCGCGACGATCGACACGGCGCCGCTGAACGGGACCACGGACCAGCCGGCTGCCGTTCCCGGCTTCGACTGCGCCAGCAAGGCCGCCGACGCGGTGACGATCCAGAGGGAAGCG
>DASUPK010000116.1:0-15739 GCA_036276255.1 Solirubrobacterales bacterium | reverse complement strand
GCACCTCGACGCCCTCAGCCTGAGGCGCTCAGCACGACGCGATTACCTGAGGGGTCGGCGACGCGCACCCCGCCCTCATCCTCTGTCGGCTCGAATCCGGCCTCGCGCAGCCGGTCCAGCTCCGCGGCAAGGGCTTCACCTCTCGGCAGCACGATCTTGAACTGACGGAGCCCGCGGCTGCCCTCCGGCGCCGCAGGGGCTCCCTCGCCAGCCCAGGTGTTCAGGCCGAGGTGGTGGTGATAGCCGCCGGCCGAGACGAAGAGGGCGCCGGGATAGCCGCGGACCGTGACGTCGAAGCCGAGGGCTCCGGAGTAGAAGGCCTCGGCGGCGGCCAGATCGCCCACGTTCAGGTGAACGTGGCCGATGCGCGTCCCGTCGGGCATCCCGGACTCGGCGTCCTCGCGCCGAAGCTCGCCGAGCACGCCGTCGAGGTCCAATGGGAGCGTGTCCATCTGCAGGACGCCGTCACGGACGGGCCATTCCTCGCGGGGGCGGTCGCGGTAGAGCTCGATGCCGTTGCCCTCGGGATCGCTCAGATAGAGCGCCTCGCTGACCAGGTGATCGGAGGCGCCGGAGAGGCGCCAGCCGGCCTCGGCGACGCGCTGGAGTGCGCGAGCCAGATCGGCGCGGCTCGGCACGAGGATGGCCAGGTGAAAGAGACCGCTGGTCCCGCGGGGCCGAGGCGGGGCGTCCGGATCTCCGGCGAGCTCGACGACCGCCTCGCCCGATGCGCCGCCCGTTCCGAGTCGAACGATCCCGTCCTCGGGCTGAAGCTCTGAGAGGCCGATTGCGTCCCGGTAGAAGTCGCGCACGCCGTCGGGGTCCGCGACCGTCAGGCGCACGGGCCCCATCGAGGTCCCGGGGTCGATCGAGCCGTTCTCACTCATGAGTTCAGGGTAAACCCGCCGATTCGGGAGAAATTGCGGATGTTCGCGGTCGACGGGGTGGTCGATAGTCCGAACCCCGAGGACCAGACCTGCTCCGCCGGCGTCTGCCGCTGCGACGGAGCGGAGAGCGCCGAGTCGCTCACGGTGCGAGCCGACACCGCGCTCTACGCGGCGAAGGACGCGGCTGCGATCGCGTCGTCGGCAGCTAGCGCCTAATTCCGCAGCAGCTCGTCCGCGCCCTCGGGCTTCCAGCGGTCGGCGATCGCCGCCAGCGGAATGCCGAGGAACCAGCAGCAGACGGCTAGGGTCGAGGAGAAGAAGGCCACGGGAATCGAGAGCAGGAAGAAGGCGACCGGGGACAGCGACATCGCCACACCGAAGCGGTAGACGTCGCGAGGAAGCTTCCGCTTGAGCAGGTCGTGGTTCTGGGCCCAGCTGAAGAGGACGACCTCCATGCCGCTGATCAGGGCGACGTTCACGGCGTAGATGACGATCGACAGGGGGTTCTCGAAATAGCGGCCGAGCAGCGCGGTCGGAAAGGGGAGGAACGCGATGAAGGCGAGATAGATGAGGTTGAGGGCGATCAGCCCACGGTCGATTCGCGTCAAGCCGGCGATGAAGGTGTGGTGCGCCATCCAGTAGCGCCCGATCACGGCGAAGCTGATGAAGAAGCTGACGAATGTGGCCGTGTCGTCCGCGAGCGCGTCGCCGAGGTCGTGGACGCTGTGGGTGTCCGTGATCACCGGGACCGCCAGGTCCACCACCAGCAGCGTCATCGCGATCGCGAAGAGCCCGTCGGTGAACGAAAGCGTCCGGTTGAACTCGAGGCTGTCGCGGTCGTAGGTGCGGGGCACAGCCGGGCTAGAGCCCGAGGTCCCGCAGGAACCCGGGCTCGAGCGCACCCAGGTTCACGAAGGCCGGGAGGGGCATGTCGTCCGGATTGCCGCGGACGCCGATGCGGGCGCCCTCCGGTGCCTCCCCCTCGAGGCGCACGCCGAGCGCGACGGCCTTGTCCTCCGAGGGAGCGCCGACGAACAGGCAGCGGAAACGCCGCTTCACCGGCAAGCCTTCGTCGCGGAGCTTCTTCGCGAGGGACTGGCCGTCACGGATGTGGGGGAGGTCGATGACCACTTCCCACGGATACTCGCCGTAGCGCTGGGCCTCTGTGAAACCCTCCTGCTCGGCCTCCCGCATCTCCTGCGCCCGCGCGGCTTCGTCGTCAGGCAGCGGCTCGGAGGCGTCCTTCCACTCCTCGGCGATGGGGTGCCAGCGCATCAGGCTCACCTGCCCGGCAAGCTTCTCATCCTGCATCACGTTCTTGACGACGTGCTCGGCTTCCTGGGCCGACTCCTCGTGCCAGGCGTAAAGAAAGACGAAGCGGCCGTCGCGCGTCACGACCACGCTGCCGCCGAGCAGCTTCCGCGCCTCATTGTCGAGTTGCAGGTCGTTGAGGGCGTCGCTCAGGGTGGCGCCGTTGTGTTCCTTGTCGAGGGCGACCTCGACTCGCCACTCGTCGCGGCCGCGCGGAGCCTGTTCGAAATCGTTCATGAGTCCAACTCTATTGCGGTGCCGCTTGGGCCGAGGTTGAGAACCCGTGTCGGCCCGATCTCGCTCTCGGCCCCCCAGGCTTCGTGGATGTGCCCGCAGACGGCGAGCGGCGGGCGCCGGGCCTCGATCGTCTCGAGGATCGCCTGGCTGCCGAGATGGTCTCCTGAGCTCGACTGGTCGCAGTGGCCCTTCGGCGGCGAGTGCACCACCAGCACCGCGCCCTCTGGGCAGGAGGCCAGCTTCTGCGCGGCCTCATCCTCGTCGAGGTCGAAGCTCCAGTCCCAGGGGGTGATCGGGATGCCGGCTCCCAGGCCGAAGAACTGCGTTCCCTCGATCTCGGCTCCCTCGCCGTGCAGGACCGTCGCCGCCTCCCAGCCGTCGCAGGCGGCGCGCAGCGCGTCCGCCGTCTCGTTGTTGCCGGGCACCAGCACGGTGGGCACGGCGATCGGCCTGAGAGCGTCGATCGTCTCCTCGAGGCCCTCGTGGACGGAGGCGAAGTCCCCCGCGGCGATCACGACATCCGCCTCGGAGGAGCGCTCAACGAGCCGCTCAGCCTGGCCGAGGTCGCGATGCAGGTCGCTGAAGGCGAGCAGCTTCACGCCCCGCGAACATATCGCGGGCGCCTTACGGCGAGGTGCGCGAGGTGCGTAGGTGGGGCAGATCAGCAGGACGAGGCCGATCAGCGCGGTCCCGCTGAAACCGACCAAGACTGGGTAGCCTCGAGCGATGCCCACCACCGCCATCCTCGATGTCGACGGGACCCTCGTGGACACGAACTACCACCACGCGATCGCCTGGTTCCGCGCCTTTCGGCGCTTCGACGTCACCGAGCAGATATGGCGCATTCACCGACACATAGGCATGGGAGGGGACCAGCTGGTGGCTGCGGTGGCCGGCGACGAGGTGGAGAAGCGCTGCGGCGACGACATCCGCGAGGTGGAGTCCGAGCTCTACCAGGACCTGATCGGCGAGGTTCGGACGATGGAGGGGTCGAGGGAGCTGATCGTCGACCTGGGCGAGCGTGGCAACATGGTGGTGCTGGCGAGCTCGGCCAAGGAACAGGAGATCGAGCACTACGTCGATCTGCTCGATGCCAGGGAGATCGTGGACGCCTGGACCACGTCCGCCGACGTCGAGCAGACGAAGCCGAAGCCCGACCTCGTGCATGCGGCCCTAGAGAAGGTCGGCGGGCGGAGCGAAGACGCCCTGATGATCGGAGACACGGTCTGGGACGTCGAGGCCGCCGCTCGCGCCGGTGTCGAGACCCTGGCGGTCCTCACCGGCGGCTTTTCCGAGCAGGAGCTTCGGGACGCCGGCGCGCGCGACGTCTACACGTCCGTCGACGAGCTTCGGCAGAGCCTCCTGTAGACCGCGCTTGGCTGGATCGGGGCAGCCCCGGTCCAAGCGGGCCGGAACCTTGGTTCGAATGGTGTTCTCTCTCCCTGGCGCTGAGGCCGAGGCTGTTCGTCAGCCGTGCCGGGTTATCCCCCGGGAACGGCCTCCTCCAAACTCCGGCGCGCGGTTTCCACTGTCTCTTCGTCGAGCTCGGCGTCGATCAGCTCGTACGACTTCGCGAGCTCCGCGATCAGCGCCTCCTCGATCTCGCCCGGATCGACCTCCCGGCCGAGCTCCTCCGAGACGTCTCCGGAGGTGGCCGGATCCCACGCCAGCTCGAGCGCCTCGTACACAGGCACCAGGGCACGGGCGACCTCCCGGCCGCCCGAGGCCACTACGACCCCGCCCATGTGGGCGCCGCCGCGAATCATCCGCTGGCCGATTCCCGAGAGCTTGACCGCGCCCCGGGCGTTGACGCTGTACGCGCCGGGGCAGTACTCGCCCGGCACCTCACCGACACGGGCGTCGAGACCCAGTCCGCTGAGGGCGGCGGTGATCATGCCGGCCATCTCCTCGAACCGCGCGTATGTGCGCTTCGGCGGCTGTGGGTCCGCGTAGGCCCTCGCGATCGCGATCGTGCCGCTGTGGAAGACGGCGGCACGACCGCCCGCCAGCCGTTCGACGGCGGCGAAGCCAGCGCGCCGGGCGGCCTCGGCCGCGGCCTTGAACCTCGGGCTGGCCAGGTCCTGGCGGCCAAAGGCGACCTCGTTGCCCGGCCTATGGATCCGGATCGTCGGCGGCAGCTCCCCAGCGGCCACGCGCCGGAGAATCGTCCGCGAGATCGCGGTGCTGAGCTCGGGCTGGTCTGGGAAGGAGTGCCGGATCAGGCGCAGAGGTTCCACCCGGCGATCCTTGCATCAGCGGCAAGTCTTTAGGCCGCGTCGTCCTCCGGGTCATCCAGCAGCGCCGCGCGGAGGAGACGCTCCTCCTCCTCGAAGAGCTGGCCGATTGTGCGCTCGCGGTCGAGCAGGATCCGGCGCTTCGTCTCGGTCGTCGCCCGGCGCGGCCCCGAGGCGATTCGCCCAGCGAGCTCGAGCGCGCGGGGCATGAGCTCGTCGTCCGGGTGAACGGCGCCGACTATTCCCATCCGCAGAGCGCCCTCCGCGTCCAGCAGCCGTCCCGTCAGGGTGAGCTCGGCGGCGAGCGGAGCGGGGAGGGCCGCCCGCGCAGCGGCGTAGCTGGGAGGGATGCCGCGGGGGAGCTCCGGGAACCCGAAGCTTGCGTCCTGGGCCGCCAGGCGCAGGTCGCAGAGCAGGGCGAGGGCGAACCCGCCGGCGAGCGCGGCACCGTTGACGGCGGCGACCACCGGCCGGGCGCAGTTGGCCACCGCGCGAAAGCAGCCGATGCTGGTCTCGACGAGCAGCTCGCGATGTTCGCGGTCGCCGCCGAACTGGGTCGTGTCCATGCCCGAGCAGAAGGCGGGCGGCGCTCCGGTGAGGACGACGGCGCCAACCTCCGGATCCTCGCCGAGCGAGCCGAAGCACTCCATGAGCTCGACCCGCAGCTCGATCGACAGGGCATTCCGCTTCTCCGGCCGCTGCAGGGTCACCACAGCGACGTCGTCTCGGCGCTCGAGGGAGAGCAGGCCCGCCATCACGGGCATGATCCCACCAACACAACGGCGAAGGAGGAGCCTTGAAGTCGCATACCGACTACATGACGTTCAACACCGAGGGCCGGCGGGAATTCGTCCGCATCACCGAGAACGTGCAGGCAGCGGTCGACGCTTCCGGCGTCTCGGAAGGGATGGTGCTGGTCTCGGCGATGCACATCACCGCCGCCGTCTGGGTCAACGACGACGAGCCGGGCCTCCAGGAGGACACGCTGGAATGGCTCGACAAGGTGGCGCCGCCCAGCTGGAAGGAGCCGGCGAACGACGTCGCGCGGGAGCTGCTGCCGGATCCGGGCGATTACCGCCATCACGGCGGCGGGGAGGACAACGGCGACGCTCACCTCAAGAACCTGCTCGTCCACCACCAGGTCGTCCTGCCGATCACAGACGGCAGGCTGGATCTCGGACCGTGGCAGGCGGTCTTCTACTGCGAGTTCGACGGCCGCCGGTCGAAGCGGCTGGTGATCAAGGTGATGGGCGATTAGTTCACCGCCCCCAACGGCGGGCCGTCGCGCCGCCGTAGCCCCGGCGATGGTCGTCGGGGCCGTGGTCTCGGTGCAGCTCGGATCGGCGGCAGCGACGACCCTCTTCGATCAGGTGGGACCCGCCGGCGCCGTGCTCTACCGGCTCTCCTTCGCCGCGATCCTGCTGCTCGCGATCTGGCGGCCGGCACCGATGGAGGCTGGCCGCGACGGATTGAAACTCGCGATCGCCTTCGGCGTGACGCTCGCCGGAATGAATCTCTGCTTCTACGAGGCGCTGGACAGGATCCCGCTTGGAATCGCCGTCACCTTCGAGTTCGTGGGACCGCTGGTGGTCGGGCTCCTCGGTTCGCGGCGGCCCCTGGACCTGGTCTGGGTGGGGTGCGCCGCGGCGGGAGTGCTGCTCTTGACACGCCCCTCCGGTTCCGCGAGCGCTGCCGGGATCGGCTTCGCGCTCCTCGCGGGCGCGTTCTGGGCCGCCTACATCCTGATCAGCGCTCGCGTGGGACGGACATTTCCCGGGGGTCGGGGGTTGGCGCTCGCAATGGGAATCGCGGCCCTGCTGATGATCGTGCCCGGGATAGCCGCGGCAGGCGGCGACCTGCTCGATCCGGGTGCCGCCGCGGTCGGGGCCGCGACCGGAGTGTTCAGCTCGGTGATTCCCTACTCCCTCGAGCTGGAGGCGCTGCGTCGCATCGCGGTCGGCACATTCGGCGTCCTGATGAGCATTGAGCCGGCGGTCGCCGCCGTGATCGGCCTCGTCGCGCTGGGGCAGGACCTCGCCACCGTCGACGTGATCGGCATCGGTCTGGTTGTGGTCGCGAGCGCGGGCGTGCTGGGCTCCGGGATGGGGGAGCCGGCGACGGAGGCTTGAAGCGTCTGGAGCCCTGCCAGGCGCCGCGAGGGGGATCCCTCACAGGTGGCGCCGGCGGGCTCTCAGACAAGCGGGTTCGCAGGCCCGCCTAGAAGACTCGTCTGAACAGATACACCGCGATCAGCACGAGGATGATGATGATGAGGATGGTGACGATGGACACAGGGCTCCCTCCCTTCTTCCCGGTTGAGTGAATGCTCCACTCGCGAACGTCCTGTTCGCTCAACCGCGCTTACCCGCGATACGAGTTCCAAACCCCGGCAGAGGCTGGGGGAGGAAGCTAGGCGGCCTTGCGCAGGCGACGGAGGCGACGGCCGAAGCGCAGGCGCGCGAGGCTCGAGACCGCCGGCATCTCCACTGTCGGCGGCGTCGTGGCGACATCGGCGTTGAGCAACGACGGCATGTGGCGCTCGATTTGGGCCGTGAGGCAGGACCGACACGAGCACTCAGGAACGGATATGCCTGTATTCGAACAGAGCGTCATCCCAGTTCCTTAAGCCAAAGCGAGATCACGGTAACTCCGTCGGCGGTCGGAATCTCCGCAAATAGCCCAAAACCGCGTAGCCAGCGTCCGGTCACGAAAACCCCCATGGCGTCCCCTGACAAGATCACGGAAATGGAAGCACAGGGCCCCGATGTGCGCGCCGGTTCGATCTCCGAGGCGCTGGCGAAGGCGCAGGTTCACGCGCCCACCCGGGGCAACCGCAAGCTGGAGCGGTTCCTCGAGGCTGTGAACGCCGATGAGCGGGTGCGCGCCTGGTGGTACATGGCACAGATCCAGTCGGAACGGCTGGGCATGTCCGACCACTCCTGGGTGCACGTGCAGGTCGTCCTCAACATCTCCCTGCGCCTGCTGCGGTTGCTCGTCAAGGGCGGGATCGAGCCGGCGATGGTCGCCGACCACGGCATGCGCGAGCGCGACGCGGAGGTGGTGGTCGCCGGTGGCGCGCTGCTGCACGACGTCGGGATGTCGATCCACCGCGCCGATCACGAGGCCTACAGCCTGTTCATGGTCCAGGATCGCCTGCAGTCGCTGCTCGAGAACGTCTACGACGAGCCCGAGCGCACCGTCGTGAGCTCAGAGATCCTGCACGCGATCATCGGCCACCGTCGCCGCGGCGAGCCGTACACGCTGGAGGCCGGGGTGGTGCGGGTCGCGGACGCGCTCGACATGGCCGAGGGCCGCTCGCGGATCCCGGTCGAGGGTGGCCAGTACGGCATCCACGCACTCTCCGCCGCGGCGATCGACAAGGTCAGCATCGAGGCCGGCGACGAGCGCCCGGTCAAGATCGAGATCGAGATGAACAACTCCGCCGGCATCTTCCAGGTCGACGACCTGCTCGCCACGAAGCTGCGCGGGACACCGCTGGAGGGCCACGTCGAGGTGGTCGCCGAGGTGGCGGGCGAGACGGAGAAGCGGTTGCTGCCGAGCTTCCGGCTCTAGGGACGAAAGTCAACTGGGGCTGGGGAAGAGGGGCGGCTCCGACAGCGGGGCTAATTCCCACCGTTTGCAGCATTAAGGGGGCTATAGCACCCAAAAGGCTGCAAACGATGAGTCAGAGCGCGTGGCAGCTCGCCCACGAGCAGTACGGGGTCGTTGCTCGCCGCCAGCTCATTGCGCTGGGCTTCACGGACGACGCGATCCGGCATCGGATCGAACGTGGCCGCTTGCGACCCATCTGGCGGAGTGTCTATGCCGTGGGTCGGCCAGAGCTGACTCGCCACGGCCGCTGGATGGCCGCGGTCCTCGCTTGCGGGACCGACGCGCTCCTGAGTCATGAGACTGCCGCAGCCCTCTGGGGCATTCGACGATCGGAGGCTGCATTCATTGCGGTGTCCGTCTCGCCTCGCACCTTCCGCCGCTATCGCGGGATCCGCATCCACCGCCGCGCACTGCCTACCGCCGACTGCACCAGCCACGTTCGGATCCCGGTCACGACGCCGGCCCGAACGCTGATCGATCTCGGCGTGACCCTTGCCTCGGGGGCACTGGAGGCCGCGATCAACGAGGCGGACAAGCTCGGCCTGATCGATCCGGACCTGCTTCGCGAGACCGCAGGCAAGCGGCGCGGCTGCCCCGGCGTCGCGGCGGTCAAGACCGTGCTCGACGAGCGCACCTTCGCCCTGACGGAATCGGAGCTGGAGCGGAGGTTCCTGCGGCTAATCCAGCGCGCCAGGCTGCCTCAACCCCTCACACAGCAGCGAGTGAACGGTTTTCGAGTCGACTTCTATTGGCCGGACCTCAGGCTGATCGTGGAGACGGATGGCCTTCGGTACCACCGGACGGCAGCCCAGCAATCAAGAGACAGGATCCGCGACCAGGCTCACGCCGCCGCAGGCTTCACCGCTCTGAGATTCACCTACGCCCAGGTCCGCTATGAGCCGGAGCGAGTCATCGCGACGCTGCAAGCCGTCGCCTCCCGCTCCCTCAACAGCTCGTTTGCAGCCTTTCGGGTGCCATAGCCCCGTCAAGGCTGCAATCGACCGAAAATCGCTTACCTGGGAGGCGGCTCATTCCCCAGTCGAGGTTCGGCCCTAGACCCCCGCGCCCTTGCCGCCTCGGCCCTCGCCCGCCGCGAAGCGCGCGGCTCCCTTCACGCCGACTCCGCTGACCGCGCCGCCGATCTCCGCCTCGCGCGCGAGGCCCTCCTCCAGCGAGAGGCTGAACCCCTCCAGGGCCGAGCGGCGGTCGGCGAGCATCGTCTCCTGCGGGAACTGCGCGAGGCCCTCGGCCATCTCCAGCGCCCGGTCGAGGTGCTTCCCGGGCGTGACGATCTCGGTGAGCAGCCCCATCGCGAGCGCCTCGTCGGCCTCGACGATCCGGCCGGTGATGATCATGTCGAGCGCGCGGCCCATCCCGACCACGCGCGGCAGGCGCTGCGTCCCGCCGTCGATCAACGGAACTCCCCAGCGGCGCTCGGGGAAGCCGAGCTTGGCGGTCTCGGTGCCGATCCGCAGGTCGCACCAGAGGGCGAGCTCGAGGCCACCCGCAAGGGCGTACCCGGAGATCGCAGCGATCGTCGGCTTCGGCGATGTGAGCCGGGTGAAGCCGAGCGGGCCATGCGGCCGCGGCTTCAGCCATTGCTCCGCGATCCCCTGATCGTTCATTGCGGCGGCGACCGACTTGAGGTCGGCCCCGGCGCAGAAGGCCTGATCGCCCGCGCCGGTCAGGATCATCACCCGGGCATCGTCGTCGCCCTCGAACTCCCGGTAGGCCTCGAGCAGCTGGTCGGCCGTATTCGGGTCGACCGCGTTGCGCCGCTCGAGTCGGTCGATGGTGAGCACCCCGGCGGCTCCCCGCCGCTCATAGGTGACCTCGGGCATGGCGCGATCCTAGCCGGGGGTGGACTGGGGCCACTGCTCGAGGAACGGCAGCGGGTCGACCGGCTTGGTGTCGGCGCCGAGCGAGGCCTTCCCGATTCGGACCTCGAAGTGGAGGTGCGCCCCGTCGCAGCTCCCCGTGCAGCCGAGCTGCCCGACGACCTCGCCCGAATGCACCCGGTCGCCGAGCACGACGGGAGACGGCTTCAGCATGTGCATGTAGACGAAGCTGTGGTTGTCGGGCGGGCTGTAGATGACGACGTAGTTGCCGCGGCCGCCATCGTCTGGGTCGCTGGTCTTGCCGCGGTCGACCACGACGCCATCATGGACCACGACCTCGGGCGTCCCGATTTTGGCGAAGATGTCCTGGCCCTCGTGGATGTGGCCGTAGCGACGCGCGCCGAAGCGGTCGATCTTGTCCCCAAAGTCGTGCGGGCCGAGGATCGGGAAGACGTACCCGCGGACCAGCCCGGTCGGGGTTCCGGGATCGATCCCGAAGATCGACGCGCTGTTGGCGAGAGAGCTGCTGCCCGCGGTCTGGTTGAGGCCCGGCACCGGCAGCCCGAGCGCCGATCCCAGCCCGGCGCCGAGGGCGAGGGCGACCGTGATGGCCAGCCCCGCCTTGGCGGTCGGCCAGAACAGCCCACGGCGGCGGGTCGCGACGCGGGCTCGGTTCTCCGCCCCCCGGGCGCGCTTCTTGACGGGCCCCTGAACTCCCGGATCGATCCTGGCCGTGGGCTTCTTCGGCCGTGCTGTCCTCGTCCGGGGACGCTGCGCCTCGCGGTCGCGTTGCAGCTTCTCGGCTCGCTTACGGCGTCGGCGCTCGCGGCTCTCGCGCTCGGCTCGCTCCCGCTTAGCCCGTTCCCCCTCGATCCGCGCGCGCCGCTCGCGCTCGGCCCGTTCCCTCTGGACGCGCTCGCGCTCCAGTCGCTCGGCGAGAGGCTCGCGGCGGGGAAGCGGGATCACCTCGGCTTCGCCGGGAGCCTGGGGGGCCGGGACGGGAACGGCCTCCGCGCGCTCGACCGGCTGCGCCTCGCTCAGCTGCGGCGGCTCAGGCTCGGCGACCGGCTGCGGCACGGGGTCGGCCGCGAGCTGCGTCCGCGGGCGGTCGGCCCGCTGTCTGCGCTTCTCCTGCCGACGGGCCCGGCGGGCGTCGTAGTGCCCGGGACCCGGATCGAAGGGCGCCGCGCCGAGCTCGGGATGGAGCTCGTGGTCGCGCGGGGCGCGCCTCAGGTACCCGGTCTCGATGCCCGGGTCGAAGCTGCCCTCACCGGCGCCGCCCGTCTGCGGGTGCTGTTGCGGATCGACGACGCCATCGTCCCCTGCCGGCCCCATACAGAGCCGGGACTAACGACTTCCGAGGCGTTCGAGGTCCTTCGTGCGCCTCTCCTTGCGGTGGTCCAGGCGAATCTGGATCAGGGAGAGGACCGTCACGAATATCGCGAAGAACGCGATCAGCCCAAAGGCGAAAAAGGTGACGACCTTGTCGTCCGTCCGGCCGTACACGCCGACGCCGTCGGCGGCCATGGCGGCGGGCGAGAGCACCAGCAGGCCGGCCAGGGCGAGCAATGGAGGGAGCAGACGAGAGAACTTGCGCATCGCTGGCAATCTAACGCACTGGCCAGCGCCTAATAGACGGCTTAAGCGAACTTCGGCCTCGTTCACCTAGGATGCGCGCGTCTCGCCCCCGCGGCGAGACCTTCGGCATGGATCCGATCTCCTACTTCCAGGCAATCGTCCTCGGCCTGCTGCAGGGCGTCAGCGAGCTCTTCCCGATCTCGAGCCTCGGCCACAGCGTCGTCCTGCCGCGCGTCTTGGGCTGGGACATCCACCAGGACGACGACTACTTCCTGAGCTTCCTGGTCGCGACCCATTGCGCCACCGCGCTGGTGCTCCTCCTCTTCTTCATCAAGGACTGGGTCCGGATCGTCAAGGGGCTCGGGCGCTCGCTGCGCGACCGCTACATCGACCCGAACGACAGCTACGCCAAGCTCGGCTGGCTGATCGTCATCGGGACCATCCCCGCCGGGCTCCTCGGCCTGATCCTGGAGCACCCGCTGAGGAGCCTCTTCGCCTCGACGGAGACGGCCGCGATCTTCCTGTTCGTCAACGGCCTGATGCTGTTCGGGGCGGAGGCGCTGCGGCGCCGCGCCCCCGTTCGCTCCAAGGAGAGCATCGAGTCCGACGACGAGATCGCCCATCAGCTCACCTTCCGCAGCGCCTTCGGGATCGGGGCAGCCCAGGCCGTCGCGCTGATCCCCGGGCTTTCGCGCTCGGGTGCCAGCATGGGCGGCGGCCTGCTCGCCGGTCTCTCCAACGAGGAGGCGGCGCGCTTCGCCTTCCTGCTGGCCACGCCCATCATCGGGGCCGCGGGGGTGCTCAAGCTGCCGGAGCTGTTCGGCTCGCAGGGCGACCACGTCCGCGGCCAGGCGCTCGTCGGCGCGATCGCCGCGGCGTTCACCGCGTACCTCTCGGTGCGCTTCCTGCTGCGCTTCTTCGAGACCAACCGGCTGACGCCGTTCGCCATCTATTGCTGCGCGGTCGGCGCGGTGCTCTCCATCGCGTTCGCCGTGAACTGAGGAGCCCCCATGAGCAAGCGACCCCAACTGATCTGGCCCGCCGTGATCCTCGGCGTGATCTTCCTGGTGATCGCCGCCATCTACTTCATCGACGACGCCGGCTCGCTGCCGTCGTTCTTCCCCGGGCATGAGGCCGGCTCGACCCACGTGCACTTCAAGCACGGGCTCGCGGCCGCGGTCCTCGGGATCGGCTGCTTCGTCTTCGCCTGGTTCCAGAGCGGGGGAGAACACCGGGATCGCGGCGGCGTCAGCGCGGAGTGATCTGAAGTAGCTCGCCGCTCGGCTCGTGCTCGACCTGGAGGGTCGAGTGCTCGATGTCGAAGCGCTCGGCGAGCAGGTGCGCCAGGTGGAAGCGGGCCTCGTGGCAGTCCGCCTCGGCCTTGACGAGCACGTGCGCCGAGAGCGCCGGGAAACCCGAGGTCACCTCCCAGACGTGCAGGTCGTGGACCTCGATCACGCCCGGCTCCTCGAGCAGGGCGCTGCCGATCTGATTCGGGTCGATCCCCTCCGGCGCCGCCTCCAGGAAGATCCGCCCCGACGCCCGGAGCAGGCCATATGAGGAGCGCAGCATCAGCCCGGCGACCAGCAGGGAGGCGATCGCGTCAGCGCGGTCGAAGCCGGTGAGCAGGATCACCCCCGCGGCGATCGCGGTGCCGATGAAGGCGAACAGGTCGGTGAGGATGTGCTGGTAGGACCCCTCGATGTTCAGGCTCTCGCGGTTTGCCCGCGAGAGCGTCCAGGTCGCGGCCAGGTTCACGACGATCCCGAACAGGGCGACCGCGAGCACCAGTCCGGCGCGAACGTCGGGCGGCGAGACGAGGCGGTGGATCGCCTCGAAGATGATGAACAGGGCGAGGATCAGCAGGGTGATCCCGTTCGCCTGCGCGGAGAGGATCTCGGCCCGCCGCAGCCCGAAGGTCATCGCCCCCTCGGCCGGCCGCTGGGCCAAGCGGATGGCGACCAGCGAGAAGCCGATGGCCCCCGCGTCGGTGAGCATGTGGCCGGCGTCCGAGAGCAGGGCCAGGGAATGGGCGACGATCCCCACCACCACCTCGACCGCCATCAGGCCGACGATCAGCGCCAGTGCGATCGCAAGCGCTCGCCGGTCGGCGTCGGCCGTGACGGCGTGGGAGTGGTCGTGGCCTAGGTGGTCGTGAGCCATTCAGGTGATTACAGCGGGTGGCACACGACTTCGCCACAAGGTCGCGGCCACCAGCGGCCACCCCCCATCAGTCGCGCCGGCTTCGCCGCCGCTCCGAAGGAGAGTGGCCTGGTGGCCGCTTAAAGGCGCGCGACCCGGGGCAGGGAGGGGTCGCGCGCGCTGACGAGAGAGGAATCTCGTGAGCAAGAGTCTCATCGCCCGACAGAGGCCCGGTGTGAAGATCCGGATACGGTTTCCAGGGCATTTATGCGGCATTTGCTTGTGAAAAACCGGTGAAGCATCGCCAGTACACGCGCCGGCGCGCCGCTCCCGCACCTATCATCCGGTCGTCTTAACAAATCGCCCGGGGGTAGGGCGAGTCCGAGAGAGGGGCTCGATGAGCAACCAAGCAGGCATACGGCTGGCCGTCATAGACAACGACAGCGCGTTCCTCACCGTGCTGGGCAAGCGCCTGGAGGGCGCCGGCTGGGAGCACCGCGTCCTCGCCGGCAGCGTGCCCGTGGAGGAGCTCGTCGCGATGAAGCTGAACGCCCTGCTCGTCGACCTCACGGTGCTCGGCCCGCAGGGCTGGGAGTTCCTCGAGAAGGTCTGCGGCGCGATCCCCGGCCTCGGAGTGCTGGTCTGCACGCCGCAGTCCACCGTCGCGCAGCGTGTGCGCGGGCTGCGGCTCGGCGCCGACGACTGGATCGGCAAGCCGTCCCACCCGGAGGAGGTCATGGCGCGCATCGAGGCGGTGGTCCGCCGGCGCAAGCGCGCGGCCGCCCGCGAGGACGTCGGGCCGCTGGTCACCGGCGACCTCGAGATTCGCGCCGACCAGTACCAGGCTTTCGTCAGCGGCCAGAGCATCGGCCTGACGCGTCGCGAGTTCGAGCTGCTGCAGCTCCTCGCGGAGGCGCACGACCAGGTGATCGAGCGCGAGGACATCTATCAGAAGGTCTGGGGCTACGCGATGGCTCACGGAGATCGCTCGGTCGACGTCTTCGTTCGCAAGCTTCGCCAGAAGCTGCAGCGCCACTCGGCCAACTGGCGCTACATCCACACGCACTTCGGGATCGGCTACCGGTTCGATCCGGAGGCGATCGGCAGCGGAGGCGAGGCCACGACGGTCGACGTTCCCGTGCCGGCGGAGGAGCCCGCCGCGGACGCCGAGTTCGCCGAGTTCGCGCGCGAAAGCGGCTAGCGCTCAGCCCTCTCGCCGGACCTTCCCGGTCGCGAGTTCACATCGCGTTCACCGGAAGTTCACTCGACCGTAACTACTTGCGCGATGCGAGCGGCAAAGCTCCGACGCCATGGATGGCGAGAACGGGACGGCGACCCACGCAGCGACGATCCCCCTGGCCGGCACCGACCAGACTCCGGTGTACGCGGGCCGGCTCGAGATCAGGCCCGCCGATCATGCTGCTCTCGTCGACGGCCGCCCGCTGGTGCTCACCGTGAGAGAGCTGCAGCTCCTCACTGAGCTGGCACACAATGCCGAGCGGGTGATGACGAGGGAGGCGCTCTATGAGACCGTCTGGGGCCGTTCGTATACGAAGAGCGACCGCTCCGTAGACGTTTACGTGGGACGGTTGCGAGCCAAGTTGAGCAGGGCGCTGCCGGGACGGCGCTTCATCCACACCCATACCGGCATCGGCTACCGGTTCTCGCCCCAGGCCTGACGCCCGCAATTTCCTGCACACGGGCGAATTTACATCCTTTTTACAAGTGCGCCACACGAACGTAACAAGCTGCGACGGGCCCGTTGACAGGGTCCGTCATCTCAGATCTGAGGGAGGCGAGCCCTGAGCCGCCGTCCCTTTTCGAAATGCGAAAAAGGAGCGACTCAATGAATAGGAAGTGGTGGCTCGTATTCGCCGCCTCCGCCGTCCTGGCGCTCACC
>DASUPK010000115.1:0-9085 GCA_036276255.1 Solirubrobacterales bacterium | reverse complement strand
GACGATCGCACGGGAGTGGCTGCGGATCGGGTTGATCGGCTTCGGCGGCCCCCCGGCGCACGTCACGCTCCTGCGCGAGCTGGTCGTCCGCAAGAACGGCTGGATGGACGGCCGCGCGTTCGAGGACGCGAACGCCGCCTGCTCTCTGCTCCCGGGGCCCTCCTCGACCCAGCTCTCGATCTTCTGCGCCTATCGGGTCGGCGGCCCGATGGGAGCGGTCGTCGGCGGCCTCGGCTTCGTGGTGCCGGCCGTGATGATGGTGATCGCGCTCTCGGTGCTCTTCCTCTCCTCCTCGCCGCCGGACTGGGTCCGCGGCGCCGGCGCCGGAGCGGGCGCGGCGGTGGCGGCGGTCGCCGTTCGCGCCGGCAGCGAGCTGGTCGGACCGAGCTACCACCACGCGATGGAGGGCCACGGCCATCGAGTTCGCTGGCTCGCCTATCTGCTCGCCGGAGTCGCTGCCGCGATTGCGATTGGGCCCTATCTCGTCCTCGTCCTGGTCGCCTGCGGGGTGCTGGAGATGATCCGGCGCCGCCGTCCCGCCGAGGCGACTGGCATCTGGTGGCCCCTGCCGCTTGCGACTGCCTCGGTTGGAGGGATCGGCGCTCTGGCCTGGACGGCCTTCAAGGTCGGCGCGCTCTCGTTCGGGGGCGGGTTCGTGATCATCCCGCTGATGCAGCAGGACGCGGTCCACGTCTACCACTGGATGTCGGACGCGCAGTTCCTGAACGCGGTCGCGCTCGGACAGGTGACGCCCGGGCCGGTGGTCGCGACCGTGGCCGCCGTCGGCTACGCGGCTCACGGAGTGAGCGGAGCATTGCTCGCCGCGGTGGTCGCCTTCACTCCGAGCTTCTCCTTCATCCTGCTCGGCGGCGGTCGCTTCGAGCGGCTGAGGGGGAATGATCGTGCTCGCGCTTTCCTGGACGGAGCCGGCCCGGCCGCGATCGGCGCGATCCTCGGTTCCGCCGTGACCCTGGCCGGCGGGATCGACGAGACCTGGCAGATCGCGGTACTCGCCGCGGCCGCTCTCAGCCTGCTGGTCGCGCGCCGGGGCGTGGTCGAGACGCTGGTCGCGTCGGGTGGGGTCGGCGCCGCGCTGGCACTGATGGGCGCACCCCTTCCCTGAGGGCCTGACCCGGTGCCGGTCAGGCCCTAAGCTGGGCGCGATGGAGGAGGGCACCGCAACGGCAGTCCCGGAGGGCCTCGGCACCCGGGCCGTCGAGCTGCTCGGCCGGCTGATCCAGGCCGACACCGTCAACCCGCCCGGCAACGAGAGGCCGGTTCAGACGTTCCTGAAGGGGTCGCTGACGGCGGCCGGCTACGAGTGTCAGATCCTCGAGGCCGAGCCCGGCCGCCCCAACCTGGTCGCCCGCCTCCCCGGGGGGAGCGATGGGCCGACCCTCACCTTCCTCGGGCACGTCGACACCGTTCGCGCCGATCCCGGCGAGTGGAGCTTCGACCCGTGGGCCGGTGACGTGGAGGACGGCTGGGTCCGCGGACGGGGCGCGCTCGACATGAAGGGACAGGTCGCCGCCGAGGTCGCCGCGGCCGTCGCCCTGGGCGGCAGCGGCTGGCGCCCACGCTCGGGCGAGCTGAAGCTCGTGATCACGGCCGATGAGGAGGTCGGGGGCGGCCTCGGCGCTCAGTGGCTCTGCCGGGAACAGCCGGACGCCGTGCGCAGCGACTTCGTCGTCAACGAGGGCGGAGGGCAGCTGCTCGAGTTCGCGGGCAGGCGGCTCTACACGCTGAGCGTTGGGGAGAAGGGGATCTTCCGGATGAAGCTGCGCACCCGTGGCGAGGCGGGCCACGCCAGCCTGCCGCGGATCGGCGATAACGCGCTGCTCAAGCTGGCGGGATACCTCGCCGCGCTCTCCGAGCAGCCGCCCCCCGAGCCGACCGACGTCGGGGAGGCTCTGCTCCAGGCGCTCTTCGGAGAGGCCTTCCCCGGCGAGGAGGGCGTTCGCGCGGGGCTCGAGCGCCTACGCGCGGAGGAGCCACTGCTTGCCGACTACCTGGTCGAGCCGATGCTGGGAGTCACGCTCACCCCGACCAGGGCAGGGGCGGGCAAGAAGGCGAACGTGATCCCGTCGGAGGCCGAGGCCCTGATCGACTGCCGGGTGCCGCTCGGCCAGGGCAAGGACGACGCCCTGGCCCAGCTTTCCGCGCTGATCGGTGAGGGCGACTACGAGGTCGAGTTCAGCGAGGCCGTGGTGGGCAACGGCTCCCCGATGGATTCGCCGCTCGCCGACGCGATCCGCGCCTGGCTCGCCGACGCCGACCCGGGCGCCGAGATCGCGCCGACCGTGATGCCCGGCTTCAGCGACAGCAACCCCTTCCGCACGGCCTTCCCGGACGCGGTCGTCTACGGCTTCTGCCCCCACCGCGAGATCGACCTGCTCCGCTCTGCGCCGCTGATCCACGGGGCGGACGAGCGCGTGCCCGTCTCGGACGTCGAGCTCTCGTCGCGCTTCTTCTACGAGCTGCCGCAGAGGATGGTCGGGTGAGCGAGACCAACGGCAACCGCGCCGCGGCCCCGGCCGAGGAGGAGCGCTACGTCCTTCGCCTCGGGGGAATGGCGCTTCGCAACGGTCTGCTGATCCACGGCCCGACCTCCTGGGCCGCCGCGGCGCGCGACCAGAATGGAGAGATCCAGGTCGCCTCGGGCCCGAAGCCGGCGCTGGCGCCCGACCTGGCGGTGCGGGTGCCGCTGCTCCGTGGACCGCTGCGCCTCGCCGAGGCCTTCCTGCTGATCCCGACCGTGCGGATGAAGCTGCGCGCTGCGCGGCTGCCCTTCGAGGACGTCCGGGTGATAGCCGCGATGCTCATCGCTTCGAGCGCCAGCCGGGCCCTGCGTCGCAAGAGAGCGAGCGCGGCAAGTGAGCTCGTCCAGGCCGCACTGGGCCTGGCCCCGGCGATGGTGGCGCTCAGCGATCGCAACCTCGCTGCCTACCACGGCGCCGAGCACAAGGCGATCGGAGCCTATGAGGCCGGCTCCGATGACCCGGCATCCGCCACCAAGGAACACGCGCGCTGCGGTTCCAACCTGGTCGTGCCGATGCTGGTGCTCTCGGCGGCCGGGCAGCTGCTCCTCGAGCGTGCGCTCGAGGAGCCCGGGCCGATCGCTCGCGCGGCGGTCGGGGTCGCGAGCGCGTCCCTGGCGGCCGAGATGTTCGCCTGGAGCGAGCGCAACCCGGCGAGCGCGGCCGCCCGCGCTTTCCATCGGCCTGGTCATGAGATTCAGCGCCTGATCGCCACCAAGGAGCCGACGCCTGAGCAACTCGAGGTCAGCGTCGCGGCTTTGCGAGAGATTCTCCGAGTCGAACAGGAGGCGGAGAGCGAGTCCACGTCCGGCGACCCACTGCCGGCTACGTAGACTGCAGCGCCCGTGCTCGGCCGGATCGATCACATCGGCGTCGCGACCGACGACCTCGAGGGAGCGCTCGCTCTCTATGAGAAGACGCTCGGCATGCCGCTGGCCCACCGCGAGACGGTGGAGTCCCAGGGCGTCGAGGCGGCGCTGCTCGATGTCGGCGACGGGCACGTCGAGCTGCTGCGGCCGCTGGGCCCCGAAACGCCGGTCGGCAAGTACCTGGAGAAGCGCGGACCGGGCTTGCACCACGTCGCGTATGCCGTGGACGACATCGACGACGTGCTCGGCCGGCTCGAGGAGGCTGGGGTCGACCTGATCGACTCAGAGGCTAGAGTGGGGATCCGCAACTCTCGCGTTGCGTTTTTGCATCCTCGCTCGACTGGCGGGGTGCTGACAGAGATCGTCGAACCGGCTAAGGAGCATTGATGACATCAGCGGAGCGAGTTTCGATCGGGTTCGCAGGAGGGCAGGTCGTCGAGGTAAAGATCGAGGACTCCAAGCTCAGGGACCTGCGCAAGGCGCTCGGGAAGGGCGACGGCTGGCTCGACCTGGATGCCGAGGAGGGCATGGTCTCCATAGACCTGGGCCAGGTGGTCTTCATCCGCAGCGCCACGACGCCGCAGAAGATCGGCTTCGGCAACTAGCTCAGCCGAGCCCGGCGAGGGCGGCCCAGAGCCGCTCCTCAGCGTCGAGCACCTTTGCGGCCCCCTCTGAGAGCTTGCGCCAGTGCTCGGGGTCTGGCTCGTCGGGCTCGCTGGCCGTCCGGGCTGTGATTGCGAGGTTGCTCCAGTCATCCGACGCCTCGCCGGCGAGCGCCGCCTCCTCGTAGCCGGCCTCCTCGAGGAACCGCGAGTACATCTTGCGGAAGTTGCCGCCGCCGGTGCCGCGTCGCTCGATCACCTGGTAGAGGAAGCGCGCGCACCACTGCCAGTCCTCGGCGGCCTCCGGCCAGTCGCCGACCTCGGCCGCGAACCTCCGCATTGCGGGGAGCCCCTCGAAGTTGCCGAGCGGCGGCTCCAGCATCTGGCCCGCGGCCCGCTCGATCGCCTTCGGTGCATGGGCGAGTAGGTCGTCGCGGCTGAGCTCTGCGCGCTCGGGCAGGTCGACGACGTGGCCTTCGAGCGGGAAGATCGGCTGCTGGGAGTGGCGAGCCTCCTTCAGGCTCTCCAGCGAGGTCGTCTGCAGGTCCTCGAAGGCGGTGTCCGAGAGCCAGGCGAGCTCGTCGTCGTAGCCGGCCAGGACCACGGCGTGCCCCGGGAAGTGAGCGGAGCGACCGTAGTGGTCCAGGTAGTAGAGGTCGGTGAGCAGCAGGGCCGGGCGGCCGGCGTCGACCCCCGCCTTCGCCAGCTCCCAGGAGGCCTCCGGGTCCTTCTCCGTGCGCAGGCGCAGCGGTACCTCGGTCAGCTCGAGGAAGTTCTCCTCGAGGCGGGCCGCTCGCCCATTGGTGAACCGGCTCGGCGAGCTCTCATCCAGGACCACGTAGTAGAAGCACGCGCCCGCGCCGAGGCCAAAGGCCATCTCCTCGGAGATCTCGGCGCCGTGGAAGGCGAGCAGGTTGCGCAGCGCGGTGGAGCCGCAGTGATGCCCGGGCACATGCCGGTAGCCGGGCACCATCACCCTGTTGGCGGTCTCAGCCACTCGCCAGATTCTCTCGCAGCTTCATCAGGCTGACCCGCTTGGCTCGGAGGCCACCGCCGAACCGTATTCTGCGGCGCCGATGCTCCAGCGCCTCGACTTTCGCGTGCTCTACGGGATGCGCACCCGCTTTCACAGCCCACCCGCGGAGGCGGTCGGGAAGGCGCTGGGCAAGATCGGGGAGTACGGCGCGGTCTGGTTCGCGATCGGCATCGTGATGGCCTTCGTCGATCCGGACAACGGCGAGGACTGGGTCGTCGCGGGTTTCCTCGGCCCGGTCGCGATCGGGCTCAACTTCGCGATCAAGCTGGTCGTCCGGCGCCCGCGTCCAGTGCTCGAGGGCCTTCCGCCTCTCGGTGGCGCCCCCAGCTCGCTGAGCTTCCCGTCGGCTCACGCCACGTCCTCGTTTGCCTGCGCGACGGCGATGACGCGCATCGCACCCGAGGCGGCGTTCCTCTTCATCCTCGCCGGCGCGATCGCGGTCTGCCGGCCGTATCTCGGCATGCACTACCCCTCCGACGTCCTCGCCGGCGCGATCCTGGGCACCGCCCTCGGCCTGGTAGTCCCCCTCTGATGAAGATCGGGATCGTCGGTATGCCCAACGCGGGCAAGTCGACCCTGTTCAACGCGCTCACGGCGGCCGGCGCGGAGACCGGCGACTACCCGTTCACGACGGTCGAGCCGAACGTCGCGGTGGTCGGCGTTCCGGACGAGCGGCTGGACCGGATCGCGGAGATGCTGGGCGCTTCGGAGACGATCCACGAGACCATCTACTTCCACGACATCGCCGGTCTGGTCAAGGGCGCGTCCCAGGGGGAGGGGCTCGGCAACCAGTTCCTGGCCTCGATCCGCGAGACCGACGCGATCTGCCACGTGATCCGCGCCCACGGCTCCAGTTCCGTCGCCCACCCCGAGGGGCGGGTCGACCCGGTCGCCGACGCCGAGCTGATCGAGACCGAGCTGCTTGCCGCGGACCTGGAGAGCGCCGAGCGGCGCCTGGAGCGGGTCACGAAGCAGGCCCGCGGCGGCGAGGCGGCGGTTGTCGCCGAGCGCGAGTGGCTGGAACGGATCGTCGAGGCGCTCGAGGGCGGCCGCCCGGCCCGCGAGGTCCCAGTTCCCGAGGCGGCGCCGGACGCGATGCGCAGCCTCTCGCCGCTCACCGGGAAGCCCGTCCTCTACGTGGTCAACGTCGACGAGGGCGAAACCGAGGCGCCGCCGGAGCTGCTCTCCCACGCCGAGCGGATGGACGCGAAGGTGGTCGTGATCTCCGCCCGCATCGAGGCGGATCTGCGCGAGCTCGACGAGGAGGAGGCGGAGGAGATGCGGGGCGAGCTGGGCATCGTGCGCTCGGGTCTCGAACGGCTGATCCGCGCCGCGTTCGACCTGCTCCAGCTGGAGAGCTTCTTCACGGCCGATACCGACAAGCCCGCGCAGGCGCACACCCTTCGGCGCGGCGGCAGCGCGTACGACGCCGCCGGCCGGGTGCACGGCGACATCCAGAAGGCGTTCGTGCGCGCCGAGGTGATCGCCTGGGACGAGCTGCTCGACGCCGGCGGCTACGCCGCGGCTCGCGAGCGCGGCACGCTCCGGATCGAGGGCCGCGATTACGTCGTCGCCGACGGCGACGTGATCCACATCAGGACCTAGAGTCAGCCCATGACCGCGCCTCGCCCGACCGGCAGCCGGCTCTGCGTGATCCACGGCAACAGCCTCCCTAAGGGCGCCGATCCGGTGGAGGGGAAGCGGGTCACCGTCGACGCGGGGGGCGACTTCCCGGTTGAGGCGACGGACGGCGGTGACATCGTCGGCATCCCGCGGCACGGATTCGACCGCTCCATCCCGGCGCACCTGGTCGACCACCGCGCCAACATCCGCGCTGCCTGCGATCTCGGCTGCAACAGGGTGCTCGCGTTGGCCTCGGTCGGGAGTCTGGACAAGGACCTGAAGGTCGGAATGCTGATCTGCCCAGAGGACTTCTATGCCCCTGAAACCGCGCCCAGCTTCTACCGGGATCCACGGGGCCACTCCGTGCCCGGCTTCGATCCCGACTGGCGCGACATCGTGATCAGCGCCTGGGGCTCCCTCACCGACACCGAACTCGAGGTGGGTGGCACCTACGCGCAGACGATCGGCCCGCGGTTCGAGACGCCCGCCGAGGTGAGGGCGCTCGCCGAAGTCGCGGACATGGTCGGGATGACGATCGCGGCCGAGACCGTGCTGACCGGCGAGGCGGCACTTGCCTATGCGGCCGTCTGCACGGTCGACAACCTGGCGAACGGGATCTCGGACAAGCAGCTGACGGTGGACGAGTACCGCCGCGGCCGCGACCGCACCGCCCGGACGCTGGCGGCGGACCTTAAGTTCGTCCTCCCAGCGCTGGCCAAGGGACTGCCGGGCAGTTGAGCCTCGCCATCACCGGCGCGACGCTGGAAGGGCAGATCATCGGGCTGCGGGCGGCGGAGGGCGTGATCGCGGAGCTCGGCCCGGGCGCGGTGCCTCGCCCGGACGACGAGGTGATCGATGGGAAGGGAATGCTGCTCTGCCCGCCGATGGTGAACGGGCACACCCACGCGGCGATGACCCTCTTCCGCAGCTTCGGCGACGACATGCCGCTGATGGAGTGGCTCGAGACCCGGATCTGGCCGGCGGAGGCGAAGCTCGTGCCCGAGGACGTCTACTGGGGCACGCGGCTGGCCTGCGTCGAGATGATCCGGGCGGGCACGACGAAGTTCGTCGACATGTACTGGCACGGCGCGGAGGCCGCGGCCGCGGTCCGCGACTCGGGCCTGCGCGCCCTGGTCAGCAGCGTGATCATCGACAAGCTTGACCCGGCGAGGGGCGAGGCGCTGCGTCCCGAGGTCCTCGAGGTGCTCGACCGTCTCGGCGAGGCCGGGCCATCGGTTGCGCCGAGCCTGGGTCCGCACTCGATCTACACGGTCAGCCTGGAGACGCTCAGGTGGCTCGCCGAAATCGCTGCCGAGCGCGAGCTCCCCCTCCACATTCACCTCTCCGAGACCGAGCAGGAGGTGGCGGACTGTGTCGAGTCCCACGGGAAGCGTCCCGCCGAGTACCTCGACGAGCTCGGCTTCCTCGGTCCGCGGACCGTCCTCGCGCACGGCGTCTGGCTCGACGACTCGGAGCTCGACCGGATCGCCGAGCGTGCGGCCACCGTGGTGGCGAACCCCGCCGCCAACATGAAGCTCGCCGTGGGCGGGGTGCTGCCCTATCCGCGGGCCCTAAAGGCCGGCGTCCCCCTCGGGCTCGGGACCGACGGGGTCTCCTCCAACTCCAACCTGGACTCGTTCGAGGAGGTCAAGCTCTTCGCGCTCAGCCAGAAGCACGCGAGCCGCGATCCGTCGGTGCTGCCCGCCTCCGAGGCGCTTGCCATCGCGCGAGGGCTCCGTTCGCCGGTGCTCGGCGGGACGGCGCTGGCGGTCGGAGAGCCGGCCGACCTCCTGCTGCTGCGCGCCTCCGATCCGGAGCTCTCGGCCGGCGACCTGGACGCCGATCTCGTCTACGCTGCCGGGGGCTCGGTCGTCGACACCACGGTCGTGGCCGGAGAGGTGCTGATGCGGGACCGCCAGGTTCCCGGCGCCGATGAGATCGTCGCGGAGGTCCGCGTCCGCGCCAGGAGGCTCACCGGCCTATAGCGTCCGCCCCGTGAGAACCAAGGCGCGTTTCCCGGAGATCGCCGAGAAGGCCGGCCACTACGAGAGCTTCTACCTGAAGCTGGTCCAGCCCGGTGGCGGGCGAGCCGCCTGGATCCGCCACACAGTTCACAAACGGCCGGGTGAGGATGCGACCTGTGCGATCTGGTTCGCCCTCTTTGACTCCTCCGCCGCGGGCCCACGGGCGACCAAGCGGCAGTTCGGCGCCGACCAGCTGAGCGCCGCGCCAGACACCTACATCCGCGTCGCGGAGGCGTCGCTCACCGACGGCCGGGCGGTCGGACGCGTCGCCACCGACGTCCTGGAGGCGAAGTGGGACCTGCGCTTCGCCGACGGCCATGAGCCCTTCCATCATCTGCCGCGCGACTTCCTCTACCGCTCGAAGCTGCCCAAGACCAAGTTCCTCAGCCCCTAT